>JBOHFC010000235.1:0-8325 GCA_050701375.1 Pseudonocardiaceae bacterium | reverse complement strand
CCACTGGCCGATCGGTTGGCCGCCCACCGAGCCCGCGATGAGATCGCGCCGCAGCGCTTGGAACCTGCGGTGGAGGCGCTGTCCAGCGACCTGCGGGATCGGGTCCGGGCAAGCTTTGGCCTGCCCCCACAGGAGATCGTGCGCTACGAGGTGGTCACCGACAAGCCGTGGAGCGGGTTCAATTACTACCTCGGTGACTTCTGCTCGCGGGTAGCGATCAACGCGGATCTCGGGCATCGGATGGCCAACCTGCCGCACCTGGTCGCGCACGAAGCTTACCCAGGCCATCACACCGAACACTGCCGAAAGGAGGCCGGCCTGGTGCGCAGGGATCACCACGAAGAGCAGACGATCTTCCTGGTGAACACCCCGCAGTGCCTGATGGCCGAGGGACTGGCTGACCTCGGGCTGCATGCCGCGGTCGGTCCTGGGTGGGGACCGTGGGCTGGTGAGATTCTGGATGATCTGGGCCTGCGGATGGACGGCGAGCTCGCTGAGCGGCTGGAGAGGGCGACAGCGGGTCTGCTCGGTGTCCGCCAGGACGCTGCGCTGATGCTGCACGATCAGCGTGCCGACCCGGCGGACGTGCTGGCCTACCTGCAACGATGGCTTATGGTGCCCGAGCCGCGGGCCCGGCAGATGTTGCGATTTCTCAGCGACCCGCTGTGGCGTGCCTACACGACCACTTACGTTGAGGGTTACCGGCTGCTGTGCACCTGGCTGGCAGACCGGCCGCCCGCGCAGCCGCTGGGCCAGCGCTATCTGCGGCTACTAGATGAGCCGCTCATCCCGTCGGTGGTTCGTGCCGAGCTGGCCGGTTAGCGAGTGGCGTATTCCCAGGACGGCCACGCACCGGTACCGTGCGGTAGCAGCGGGATGTGCTCGACGCGTCTCGCCACGGGAGGCCCTGATCGTGGCTTTTGTCGATCGGGCGGGTAAACCGCCCACGGCGAGCACGGGGGGGCCGGCACCCGGCCCTTGTGGTCGGTTCCGCTGAGCCCGACCGGGTGCTGCGGTAGCGATCAGTCAGAGGCCGGCCGGCCCACCGAGTAGCGGGCGTGGTGCCGCGCACGCAAGGGAGCTGCCGTGATCGCTTCTCGCTCGCCACACTCCACCGCCCCGGGTTCGCGCACTTACGTACTGGACACCTCAGTGTTGCTATCCGACCCGTGGGCACTCAGCCGATTCGATGAGCACGAGGTGGTCCTGCCGCTTGTGGTAATCGGGGAACTGGAGGGCAAGCGGCATCACGCGGAGCTGGGCTGGTTCGCTCGAGAGGCGTTGCGTCTGCTCGATGATCTGCGGCGAGCCCACGGTCGGCTGGATGCGCCGGTCCCTATCGGCGAACTGGGCGGCACTTTGCGGGTCGAACTGAATCACTGTGACCCGACGGTGCTGCCTGCGGGGTTCCGTACCGACACCAATGACTCCCGGATCCTGGCCTGCGCGCTGAATCTGGTGGCCGACGGCCGCAACGTCACGTTGGTCACCAAGGACATGCCGCTGCGGGTCAGGGCGGGTGCGGTCGGGTTGGCCGCAGACGAGTACCGCGCGCAGGACGTGGTGCCGTCCGGATGGACCGGGATGAACGACGTCGAGGTCGGGCCTTCAGTGCTGGAGCAGCTCTACAAGGAGGGGGTCGCCGATCTCACCGAGCATCCGGAAGTCGCTGGCCTGCCCTGCAATACCGGGTTACGGCTGCTCGCCGGAACGGCCACCGCGCTGGGTCGGATCACCCCGGACAAGCGGGCCCGGCTGGTCCGCGGGGACCGGGAGGCGTTCGGTCTGCGCGGTCGCTCGGCCGAGCAGCGGGTTGCCCTCGAACTGCTGCTCGACCCCGGGATCGGCATCGTGTCACTCGGTGGCCGGGCCGGGACGGGAAAGTCGGCGCTCGCGCTGTGCGCCGGCCTCGAAGCCGTGCTGGAGCGCGGGGCGCACCGTCGGGTCATCGTCTTCCGTCCGCTATATGCCGTCGGCGGCCAGGAGTTGGGCTACCTGCCGGGCAGCGAGAACGAGAAGATGCAGCCCTGGGCGCAGGCGGTGTTCGACACCCTGGGCGCGATCGCCTCGCCGGACGTCATTGACGAGGTGATCGACCGCGGGATGCTCGAGGTGATGCCGTTGACCCACATCCGGGGTCGATCCCTGCACGACAGCTTCGTGATCGTCGACGAGGCACAGTCCCTGGAACGTAACGTGCTGCTCACGGTGCTGTCCCGGCTGGGAACGGGGTCTCGGGTCGTGCTCACCCACGATGTCGCTCAGCGGGACAATCTGCGGGTTGGCCGGCATGACGGGGTAGCCGCGGTCATCGAAAAGCTCAAGGGGCACCAGCTGTTCGCCCATGTGACGCTCACCCGGTCGGAGCGTTCGCCGATCGCGGCGCTGGTCACCGAGATGCTGGAGGAGTACGCGCACTGACCAGTCGGCCGCTCTTCAAGGGCTACCAACCCGCGTGTGGGACGCCTTGAAGAGCGGCCAACCTGATACTCGGCGCCGACCCGGACGGCACCAGAGCCACGCCGGGAACAGGATCGGAGAAGACGTCGAGGGCCTCGAGCACCTGCTGCACGCAGCGGGCCGCCTTCTCGTGGGACCTCTGCAGCCGATGCACCGTACCGAGCCGCCGCATCGCCGCGGCATCGCTGTGCCGGTCAGCCAACTCACGCAGGCAGGCCAGAGCGTTTTCCAGGCGGGGCAAGGCTTCGCTGACTGAGCCGATGGATCGAGCTACCGGCGGGTGACCGGCCCGACCGCCCGCGCCCACGCATGCCCTGAGGATCTCTTCAACACCCTCCAGCGCCTCATCGAGGCGCAGCGCGAGGCGGTGCAGTTCGGCAGGAGCGCGCAGCGCCATACCTTCCGCTGCGCCGTCGGCCGCTCGTCGAACGCCAGTGACCATCAGCTCGCAGACGTGCCGCCAGTCGTCGTAATACCCGCGGACGAGGAAGATTCTGGCGAGTCGTACGCCCAGCGCCCAGCCGAGCTGGCCCGACCCGACGCAGAAAGCCTGCTCGACGGCACCCGCCACCGCCGGCCATTCGACCTTGAACCAACCGCACGGGTCGGTGATCACAGCCTCGAGTATCGCCCCGTCCGGTCGCCACCCGATCCCGGATTTGAAGGTCTCGGTCAAGGTGGAACTGGTCAGGTAGCAGGCCGCCCCTTCGGCCAGCGCGAGCCAACCGCCGAACACCCGATCCAGCGCAGCTTGCCGGTCGGCGTCCGTCTCCTCGGCGCCGGCCACTTCCCGGGCGTAGGCGCGCAGCAGGTCATGGAACCGGTAACGCAACTGTCCCGAACCGCCCTGCCCGGCAACGTCCAGCAGATGCGTATCGACCAGGGTGTCCACCAACTCCTCGGCCTGCAACTGCGAGATGTCGAGCATGGCCGCGGCTACCCAGGGGGCGAAGTCGCGGACCTCAAGCAACCCGAGGAGCCGGAATGCGCGCCGAGGCATCGCGTCAAGGCCCCGGTAGCTCAACGCGAGGCTGGCCCGTACGTCGAGATCTCCGAGCTGCAGCTTGTCCAGACGGTGTTCCTCGTCGGCCAGGTCGGCCTCGAGGCGGGACAACGGCCAGTGCCGGCGACTACCCAGCCGCGCTCCCGCGACCCGCAGCGCCAACGGCAGAAAGCCGCACAACCGCACGATCTCCCTCGCCGCCGCGGGTTCCGTCGCGACTCGGCGCGGCCCGGCGAGCCGGGCCAGCAGCTCGACCGCCTGGTCCACTTCGAAGATGTCCAGATCGACCAGCCGGGCGCCGGTCAACCCGGCGAGCCGGGTGCGGCTGGTGACCAGCACCGCACACCCGGGGGTGCCCGGCAACAGCGGTCGCAGCTGAGCTTCGCACTCCGCGTTGTCCAGCACGATGAGCAGCCGCCGGTCGGCCAGCCGGCTGCGATACAGCGCGGCGCGTTCCTCGGCATCCTCAGGGATCGCCATCCGGTCGACCCCGAGCGAGCGCAGGAACCGGGCCAGCACGTCTGCCGGTGTGAGCGGGTGCGCGTGCCCTCGTAGGTCAACGAAAAGCTGCCCGTCGGGGTACTGGGCTCGCAGCCGGTGCGCGGCACGCACGGCCAGCGCGGTCTTACCTACCCCGGCCTTCCCGGTGATCGTGACGAGCACCGTTGCGACCCGATCAGCCGCAGCCGCCAGGTGCGCGACGGTGGCGAGCTGCGCCCTTCGCCCGGTGAAATCGGTGATGTCGGCGGGCAGCTGCGCCGGCGTGATGAACGGGGCCGTCGGCGCCTCCAGCATCGGGTCGCCGGTCAGGATGGCGTGCTCCAGCCGCTGCAGCTCGTGACCGGGCTCCAACCCGAGCTGTTCGACCAGCGCGCCTCGGGTGCGGTGGTACACCTCCAGCGCCTCAGCTTGGCGGCCGGCCTGGTACAGCGCGGTCATCAGCAACCCCTGCAGCTGTTCCCGCATCGGGTGCCCCGCAGCCAGCTCGGCGAGTTCGGGGATGATCGCGTTGGCATGCCCGCAGGCCAGCTCAGCGCAATACAGCTGAGCAAGGCCGGCGAGCCGGCGCTCGGTCAGCCGGTCAGCTTCGGCGCGCAACAACGGCAGGTCGGTGATATCGCTGAACGGATCCCCGCGCCACAACCGCAACGCCGTGCGCAGCACCCCGACAGCACGCGCCGGTTCGCTGATGGCGGTGCTGTCGGCCAGCGCGGACTCGAATCGCTCGGCGTCGAGCTCGCCAGGATGCACCAGTAGCGTGTAGCCGCCGTTGTCAAAGCGGATCCGCCCCGGATCGCCCAGCACCCGGCGCAACCGATGGACGTGCAATTGCAGCTTCTTGGCCGCGCGCGGGTCCCGCTCACCCGCCCACAGGGCATCAACAAGAAGGTCCACTGGGACCGGCGTGTTCGACCGGGTGAGCAGGACGCCGAGCAGCATGCGCGGCATCGGCGCGGAAAGTTGGATCGGCTGCTCTCCTTGCCGGGCCCGCAGCGGGCCGAGAACCTCGAAGTCCATTCCGCCACCCCAACCCACTCTGCCGCGTCGCTGCCGGACTGGCACCGAGTGTAGCGATCTGCTGTCGCTTGGTAACCAGACGTTCCCCTGATCGGTACACACTTTCGAGTTTTGTGCTCACACCGGGCTCCAGCGGGTCACTTCAGGGGCCTGTGATGCGAGCGTGGGTGAACGGCGGCAAGCGGCCGGAAAGCGGACGGAAAGCGACAGAACCTAGCGTGGTGCTCGCAATGCAGACACGGATCCCAGGGGGAACGGTCGGGCGGGGGCCCTGGGATTCCCTTGAGTCGAGCGAGAGAGGGGCTTTCTTGATGTCTTGGACCTCCGCACGCGTGACCGGTTCGATATTAGCTGCGGCTACGGTCACACTCGCGTTCGCCACGCCGGCAAGCGCAACATCCCTCATTGCCCAGGGAGAGCACGAGCCAGGGGTGGGATCTTCTACGATGGTGTCCTGTGGTCTGAGCTACCCAGACAAGGACAACAGCGCCTGGGTCAACTTTCCGGCCAATACCGTGACGATGCGGAGTGGTCCCAGCAACTCTTGTATCCAAACCGGCCAAGGACTACACGACCAGCGCGCCCAGTACCTCTGCTACACCCCGGGAGACGGTGGCACATGGACCTTCCTGCGCAACACCTCCACCGGTGACCAGGGCTGGGTTCGGGACGATCTGCTGCCCGGCTACGGCAGCAAGGTGGTCTGTGATGAGCACCCAGCGCCGGCGTTCGTGAATCATCCGTGATGAGGTGGGGACTGCCCCTACGTATTTGCGCGAAGGGCGGACCCAGACGCGTCAAGAATTCCCTTACTCTCCTGAGTTCTGGGGACAGATCGCAGTGATTTCGACTTGCATTACTGCGGTCTGTCCCCAGGCTGCGGGGAGAGGGTCATGCCCAGCACGTCGAGGGCATTGTTGAGCTGGTCGGGGGTGATGGTGCCGGCTTCGACGTGACCACGCGCGCGCACCACATCGGCGATGCTGCGCTGCTCCCGTTGCGCTTGCTTGGCAATGGCGGCCACTTCTTCGTAGCCGAGGTAGCGGTTGAGTGAGGTTGCGATCGCGGGGGAGGACTCGGCGTACTGGCGGCAGCGCTGCACGTCGGCCTGTGCACCCTCGATGACTTTGTCGGCGAGCAGCCGAGCGGCTGCGGCGAGCAGCCGGGCTGACTCGAGCACGTTGCGCGCCATCACCGGCATCATCACGTTGAGCTGCAGGTTGCCCTGCGAGCCGCAGAAGGCCACGCACGCGTCGTTGCCGATCACCTGCGCGGCGACCATCATCGTCGCCTCGCAGATCACCGGGTTGACCTTGCCCGGCATGATCGAGGAGCCGGGCTGGAGGTCCGGCAGCCGCAACTCGGCCAATCCGGCGCGGGGTCCCGAACCCAACCACCTGATGTCATTGGCGATCTTGAAAAGCGACACCGCGACAGTGCGCAGCGCGCCGGAGCATTCCACCAGACCGTCCCGAGCGGCCTGCGCCTCAATGTGGTCGCGGGCCTCGGTGAGCACGTCGAGGCCCGTGGCGTGGCGTAGCTGCTCGACGACAGCGGCACCGAAACCCGGGGGAGCGTTGAGCCCAGTGCCCACCGCGGTGCCCCCGATGGGCAGCTCGCCCAACCGGGGCAGGCAGCTCGCCAGTCGCTCGACGCCGTAGCGGGCCTGCGCTGCCCACCCCCCGGCCTCCTGACCGAGCGTGATCGGTACCGCGTCCATCAGGTGGGTGCGACCCGTTGTGACCACCTCACCCCAGTCGCTCGACTTGCGGGTCAGCGTCGAGGCCAGGTGCACAAGCGCGGGCATCACCTCGTGCGCGACGGCTTCGGTGGCGGCGAGGTGGATGGTGGTCGGGAACACATCATTGGACGACTGTGACGCGTTGACATGGTCATTGGGATGCACGTCACAGCCGGCGGCCCGGCCGGTCAACCTGGCGATCACCTCATTGGCGTTCATGTTCGAGCTGGTGCCCGAGCCGGTCTGGAACACGTCGACCGGAAACTGCGCGTCATGCTCGCCGGCCGCCACCTCATCGGCGGCCGCCGCGATCGCCTCCGCCAGCGTCGGGTCGAGCACACCCAGTTTGGCGTTCACCCGTGCGCAGGCGGCTTTGACCAATCCCAGCGCGCGGATCTGGGAGCGTTCTAGCCCCCGGCCCGAGATCGGGAAGTTCTCCACGGCGCGCTGCGTCTGCGCGCCGTACAGGGCGTCCACGGGTACCGCGACCTCCCCCATGGTGTCGCGTTCGATCCGGTTGCGCCGGGTCACGCGAGAGGCAGCTGATCGAAGTCCACCGCAGCATATTTTCGCAGCTTGGTGAGCTGGTGGTAGCTATCGATCATCCGCACTGTGCAGGACTTCGAGCGCATCACGATGGACTGCGTGCGGCATCCTCCCGCGTGATAGGTCACCCCGCGCAGCAGCTCCCCGTCGGTGATCCCGGTGGCGCAGAAGAACACGTTGTCGCCGCGGACCAGGTCCTCGGTGGTGAGGATCCGGTCCAAGTCGTGCCCGGCGTCCAGCGCCGCGCGGCGCTCGGCGTCGTCCCGGGGGCACAGCCGACCCTGGATCGCTCCTCCCATGCAGCGCAGCGCCGCCGCGGTGATGATCCCCTCCGGGGTGCCGCCGATGCCGATCAGCAGGTCCACCCCAGTGCCCGGGCGGGCCGCGGCGATCGCGCCCGCGACGTCGCCATCGGTGATGAAGGTGATCCGGGCGCCGGCCTCGCGGACCTGGCGCACGAGGTCGTCGTGCCGCGGCCGCTCCAGGATGCACACCGTGATGTCGGAGATATCCAGCTGCTTCGCCTTGGCTACACGCTTGATGTTCTCCGCCACCGGTGCGGAGATATCGATGACCTCAGCCGCCTCGGGACCGGTGGCGATCTTCTCCATGTAGAAGACCGCAGAGGGATCGAACATCGTGCCCCGCTCGGACACCGCGAGTACCGCCAGCGCGTTGGGCATGCCCTTGCTCATCAGCGTGGTGCCGTCGATTGGATCGACCGCGACATCGCACTCCGGACCCTGGCCGTTGCCGACCTCCTCGCCGTTGTACAGCATCGGCGCCTCGTCTTTTTCTCCCTCACCGATCACCACAACGCCGCGCATCGACACCGAGTTGACCAGTTCCCGCATGGCGTCGACCGCGGCACCGTCGCCACCCTCTTTGTCGCCGCGACCCACGAAGCGGCCCGCCGCCATTGCACCGGCCTCGGTGACCCGTACCAGTTCCATGGCCAGGTTGCGGTCCGGGGCTTCGCGACGGGACGAGGCGGTCATGCGGCCGATTGTCCCAGAAGCAGGTCGGCGACCCGGAGCTGGGATACTCGTGCTGTGAC
>JBOHFC010000234.1:0-7331 GCA_050701375.1 Pseudonocardiaceae bacterium | reverse complement strand
CCTCAGGTCAACAGCCTCGCGGGTCAGTTCCTCGCCGAGCGCGAGCGACCGGCTGGACCGCCTCCCTCACGACCCACCACCAGCGCCGTCCCCCGGCACGGCCGTTCGACACCAGCCACCTAGGCGGTGCTCGACGCCCGTAGCGTTCCCCTGTTCGCTATTCGTACTGGGCGTTACAGTCAGGATGATTCCCGTCCTGCTCGGGCGGCTCCGCGCCAGCTACGTGGCCGAGGAGGCGTGCCGCTGATGCGCACCGAGTTGGTTGGTCGCGAACGGGAGCTGGCCGCGCTCGTGGAGCACCTCGACTCGGCTCTCGCCGGCAATCCACGCGTCGTGCTGTGCCGCGGCGAGCCGGGGATCGGCAAAACCCGCATGGCGGAGGAGCTGACCGGGCTAGCTAGCGGCCACGCGGGGCGTGCCGGCGGCGTGGGGGCCGGCGGTGGAGTCGAGCGCCGCACCCCCGTACTGGTCCTGGCAACAGGTGCTGCGCGCTGTGTCCGCCCGCGTCGACGTCGTCAAGATCGCCGACGAGCTCGGGCTGATCCCCGATCTTGTGCCGCTCGCACCCGACCTGTTCGGCGCTCCAGGCGTTGATCGGGGTGGCAGCGGCTCGAGTGAGGACCGGTTTCGGCTTTTCGACGCGGTGGCCCGGCTGCTGACCGAGGTCACCTCGGGCGCACCGTTGGTCATTGTGTTCGACGACGCGCACCGGGCGGATTACGGCTCGTTGTTGCTGCTGCACCACGTGGTGCGCACGCTGACTCGCCAGCGGTTGCTGGTGATGGTGAACCACCGGGACACCGAACCCGTGCACGAGGTCCTCGTCACAGGACTTGCCCGGGAGCCTGTCACCCGACAGATCGACCTCTGCGGCTTGGCCGCTGCGGCCGTGGGCAAGCAGCTCGCCGCGCTGGTCGGGCGCGACGTCGCACCGGCGCAGGTGCGGCGGGTGCATGCGGTCACTGGTGGCAACTGGGCGGTCGCGGCCGTGCTCGGCGAGCGAGGCCGGGCTATCGGGTGGATCCGGCGTGCCGCGGGTGTGGCGGTGAGCCGGCTCGCCTACGAGGAGGGTGTCCAGCTCTTCCGGTCGCGCGCTGGCAACTGCTCCGCTGCCGAGCAGCGCAGGCGCAGGCACGCTTCGCCGACGCCATCCGGCTGGCCAACGAAGGCTTCACCGAGTTGATCCCGCTCTCGACGTGGGTCCGGGACGGCGTGTTGGCGATGGCGGGCCACCACATCGGTCCCGAGGCGAGCGGCGGGGCGAGGGTCTACGGCCTCGATGGACCTCTCGGGGCCCGAGACTTCTGCCCGGCCTTCGGCGTCATCTACTCGCTCGCGCCGGCTGTTGTGCTGATCTCAGTCGGGCGGCGCGCTGAGGCGGCCGGGCTGTACCGAGCGCTGGGACCGGTCGCCGAGTGGCAGCCGACCAGGCACGGAGCGACCATCAGCTACGCGTTGGGCATCGTGGTCGCCGTGGCGATGGACGCCGCCGAGGATGTCGCGGCGCTACGCGGGCTGTTGGCCCGTTACCGCGGCCACCATGTCGCGGGCGGGGCCGGCGCCGCGGTGTACCTCGGGCCGGTTGAGCTCTACCTGGGCATCGCGGCCAGGGCCCGTTCGTTGGCCGCCGACGCTGCCAGCCGAGCCACGACGCTGGGCATGTCGCGTTCTCGGCGCGAGCCCACGAGCTGGCCGACCGGCTCGGCCAGGCACCGGCCGAGCCGTTGACGCCGAGGGAGCGCGAGGTCGCCGAGCTGGTGGCGCAGGGGCTTTCCAACCGGGAGATCGCCGCCCGGCGCTACCTCTCCGAGCGCACCGCGCAGAACCACGTGCAGCACATCCTCACCAAGCTCGACCTGCCGAACCGGAGCCAAATCGCGGTCTGGATCACCCGCCGCAGTTGAGTATGCGGCTGAGTAATTCGGCCGACGCCGCGACGCCGCACTCCTCACTACCGTACGAGACAAATCGTTCAGGCGCGCGGAGGGACTAAGTCGATAAACACCGTCCGGCGGCCGGTTGCCGGGCCCGGAGCCTCGGGCTGTGCGGAGCGGCGTCACATATGGAGAGTTGGATAACCAGCTGAAGGGCACGTGAAATGGATACGTACGCATTCCAGGCGGAAGTCACCCGCATCCGCACTGTTGGCCTGACCGCTCGGGGCCTCCGCCTCGACCTTGGCCTCACTGGCAGCGTGACCGAAGGACGGCTCACCGGGTGCACTGTAGAAATAATTGACTTCCTACTCATCCGCCCGGATGGCGTGGGCGTCATCGACGCCCGAGATCTGATCTCCGATGGAGACCGGGTGATCGCAGCTATCCAGGCCGAAGGGTACATCGTCCCGCCCTTCCCCATGCCAGAGTTGTCGGTTCTGGCAGATCCCAACTTCCAGTGGCCCGACGTCGATCTACCCTTGCACGGCGCACATTTTTGGGAGACCTCCGAATGAAGCTCTCTCCACCGCTGCCGCCACGGTATACGGCTTCACTGGCTCGGCGAACATGGCCGCCGGAGTACTCAAGTTATCGGCGCACTCGCTCGCCGGGGCCAGCCAACTAGTAGGCGTCAACTGAACTGAAACCCAGCTGACGTGTACTGTCAGCAAGTGGCCAGAACTCGATCAACTCGCAGCACCTGACCCGCTCCAGGACTTGTCGTTATGGAATTGCCACTTAGCGGAGTTGCCGTGGAGAAGAGATCGGAAAGATTCGAATCGAGCGCCTGGAAGACGCCTCACCGGTGCCGACGCCATTCGGGAAGCGCTGGCCGGTTTCCTGGTGGCCTGGGGACGGTTCGAAGTCAAGGTACTCAGCCGTCACCAAGTGGGAGATATTGGACTGCAAACCGCCGAATGGAAGGTTGGAAACAACGATCCGGACGGCAGTCCGAGGACGCTTAGCGCGCGCCCCGCGCATGTCCTTCACCGGCAGACGGATGGATCATGGCGTTTCCTGATCGACAACGAGTTCCCCTTCGAGTAATCATCAGCCGATGGCTGCCAGGGTCATGACGGCCCGCGTCCCCTCTTTCAAATCAAGGCGTTGACATGGTCGCGAGCGTATCGGCAGTGCAATGGCAGCAGAGTCGGAATGCACTCCGCGATGAGGTACAGCGGGTGACGACCCTGATGCGGTCCATCCGCGATCCGGAAGTTCCCGCCGTGGGCCAGTGGAGCCTCGCTGAGGTTGCCATGCATCTCTCGCAGAACTGGATACTGGTGCCTGGGCTGGCACGGCGGGACCTCTCCCGATACCAGGCAGTAGTGCCCGGCGTTGCTGCAGTGGCGGCCGACTCGATGATCCGGGACATGTGGGACAACGCCGACATGAACGCGCTCGGGTTGAAGCACGACACCGAGCGCGATCCGACTGTTCTGGCTGACCGCATCGAAGAACGGGCGGCGGAGTACTTCGGCGAGTGTGCGGGGCACACTCGCGACGAGCCTCGCCCGTGGCTCATCGAGGGCACCACGGTGCCCCTCTCGGCCCTGACCTGCAACCTGCTGAACGAAACGGTCATGCACGGTTATGACATCGCCCATGCCGCCGGGCGCAAGTGGAGGATCGAGCCAACCCATGCGGCCATGGTGGTGCGGCAGTTCTTCGTGCCCATCCTACAAACGGTCGACCCTCGGACGTTTGTCAACGCTGAGCAGGTGGCCGGCCTTCAGGCAACGTACGGGCTGCACCTGCGGGGAGGCGGCCGGCTCAATTTTGGCACGGCTGACAACGCTACGGCGACGATGGGCCGCCGCTCGCACTTGATTTGAGCGAGCGGGCGCGGGCGTCTGGCGGCATCCCCGTCGGCCGCCGCTAAAGTCTGGCTGCGGAAGAACACGATGAGCACGCGAGGGAACACATGGCGACCACGGCACGGGAACGACTGGCGGGATTGCTCGGCGATTCGGAACCGACCGGGTCGTTCAGTGCTGAGCTGCTGGCGCCGGCGCATCTCCTTCAGCTTGAAGTGGCTGGCGTCGGGCCGGTGAGGCTTCCGGTCCGCGCGCCTCTGGCGAAGAAGCTGATCACGGTGGCGCGGTCGGCGATGTTCGGGCGGGGCGAGGAGACGCTGACGGACACCAGCGTCCGCGACACCTGGGAACTCACCCCGGATCAGATCACGGTCGGCGGGCCCGGCTGGGCGGCGTTGCTGGACCGTGCGCTTGAGCACTTCCGTGACGAGCTCGGGCTCCCGCGGACGGCACGGCTGCGGGCCGAGCCGCGCTCGATGCTGGTCTACGGCAAGGGACAGTTCTTTCTCCCCCACCAGGACTCGGAGAAGGACGACGCCATGGTGGGCACGCTGGTGGTGTCACTGCCCTCGGCACACAGCGGCGGGGAACTGGTCATCGACCACGCTGGCGAGACCAGAGCCTACCGCGCCTCGAAGGAGGAGCTGACCCTCCTCGCGTTCTACGCCGACTGCCACCACCAGGTCACGCCGGTCAGGTCCGGGTACCGGGTGACGCTCACGTTCAACCTGCTGGCAGCCGCCGAGACCTCGGCTCCGGAGACCGGTCCCCTCACAGAGCTGGCGCACTGCCTGACCGAGCACTTCACTACGCCAGCCACCCCGCGGTACGGCGGCCGCGACCTCGGCAAGCCGAACCGGCTGGTCTTCCTGCTCGACCACGAATACACCCAGCGAGGCCTGAACTGGCGCCAGCTCAAGGGCGCCGACGCTGAGCGTGCCGCGCTGGTACGCGCCGCGGCCGAGCAGGCCGGGTGCGACTCGGTGCTGGCGCTCGCGGAGGTGAAGGAGACCTGGGACGCTGAGCCGTCCGGTAGCGACCCCTGGGACGACTACGACTCCTACGAAGACAAGGAGGACGACGAGAACCCCGACGACTATCAGCTCCATTCGCTGATCGACAACGAGATCACTCTCGGCTGGTGGACCAGCCTGGACGGCAGCGGCGGCGAGCCGATCTCGCTGCACGTTCCCGACCACGAGGTGTGTGCCAGCACCCCGAGCGCGGACCTGCAACCCTACCAGTCCGAGTACGAGGGCTACATGGGCAACTACGGCAACACGCTGGATCGATGGTACCGGCGGGCCGCGGTTGTCGTATGGCCGCGAGACCGGGCATTCACGGCGCGCGCGGAGGCCGGATCGCAGTGGGCTCTGCACGAGCTCCGCGACCGCATCGAGAGGGGAAACTTGGAGGGCGCACGTGTCGCGGCGGAGTCGCTCGCGCCGTTCTGGAAAAGGACCGCGGCACAGGCGGGATTGCTCGGTACCGCGCTGGACGTGGCAGCGAGCCTCGACGTTGCCGAGACGGCCACGATGCTGCTGGAGCCGTTCCGGGTCGAAATGCTCGCGCAGGAACACGCAGACGGGCTGGCGGCGGCCGGGCGATATGGTGAGCAGTGGACGTGCAACGTCATCGACGGGTGGTTCGGGCAAGGGCACCACCACGGAACCGACCGGTACGAATGGATCGACAGGCTGCCAGGGCTGTGCGGGGCGCTGCGTGCCGCCGGGACGCCGGAGGTGGCACGGCTGCTGGCCACCGAGACCTGGCACTGGATGGACGGCCAGCTCCAGTCCTGGACCACCACCGCGCGAACCGAATTCCGCCAGCCACAGCTGGAGATGCTCAGCTCGCCGCTGGTGCGGCTGCTCGAGGCGGCCGACGACACGCTGCGCGACGAGATCACGACAGCGCTGCGCAAGTATGAGGACACCGTGCTGGAGTGCCTGATGCCGACGGTGCGTTCGGCGCACGCGCGGCGACCGGCGGCGCTCGACGCGGTCGCCCGCGACTGCGCGAAGCGGCTCGGCGCGATCATCGCGAGACCGCCGCGTGACGAAGACGACTGGTCGATCGAATGGACCGAGTGCCGGTGCGACCTTTGTGACACGTTGGGGAGGTTTCTCCGCTCCCAGTCGCGGAGCGT
The DNA here is from genome assembly GCA_050701375.1 of Pseudonocardiaceae bacterium. Taxonomy (GTDB): domain Bacteria; phylum Actinomycetota; class Actinomycetes; order Mycobacteriales; family Pseudonocardiaceae. The sequence goes on along the minus strand of JBOHFC010000234.1, from coordinate 1,428 downwards.
CTTCGAGTGGCCCCTGGCAACAGACGGGCGCCGCCACGTGCACACCCAGATCGACTCGGCCGGGCTGCCGGTGCGGCATCAGACTCGGCGGCAGGGTCGGCCATACACGCTCGTGCTGACCAAAACCGACGCGCTATTCACGCGCGCCAAGAACGCGCGGCAGCAGGCCGTGACCGACCTGGCATGGCTGATGTCGACGTGGGGCGACGCACCGGCGCAAATGTAACGGGCCCGGTGCCGGGTACGGCATGTGGATTGTTCGCACGAGTGGGGCCACCGCGATGAGTTCGGTGCTCGCGGGAGCGGCGTCCGGTGGCTAAGGCTGGAGTTAGGCTCTCTTGAGCTTATGGAAGATCGTCCTCTGAGGGCTGAAACCCTCTGACCTGGTGTGGAGCTGAGGGGAATCGAACCCCTGACCTTCTCGATGCGAACGAGACGCGCTACCAACTGCGCTACAGCCCCCCGCGATGCGCGCCGAGTTTAGCAGCGGTCGTCGGCTACTCGCCGGCCGCCCGACGGTAGGGCGGCTTGAAGGCGGGCTGCAGCTCGTCGAAGGTCGGATCTTCATCGTCGAGGTCCAGAGCGACACCAGAGTGGTGGGGCACCGACGATGCCGCAGCAGAGGGCTCCGGCGACGGCTCCTGCAGCGGCTCTCCTGCGCGGTGCGCATTCGTGGGGACGTCGTGGCCCGGGTCAGGCGCGGAACCAGCGGCTCGAGGCCCGGCCGCCCGTGCGGCCCGACGCCGCCGCACCTCGTCCTCGATACGCACCTGCCGGCGCAGATAACCGAGATAACCGGCCAGGGCCAGATCCAGCGCCGCATGCACCCACCACAACAGGCTTGACACGGTGTAGGCCAGCACCAGGCTGGCCACGGTAGCGACCGCCAGGCCAAGCACCATCCGCTGCCGGAATGTGTATTTCTGCTGGGCTAATTGTGCGGCGACCTCAGGGTCATAGCCACCGCGACCCGATCTGTACCGATGCTCGTCCAAGGTTGACTCCCGATGCGCGATCCGTTCATCGATCATGCGCACCTGCTGACCGTTCTCGTGCGCCGCACGAGGAGGGCCCGGCCGGTGCAGTACCCGAGAAGCCAGCGCAGACTCCGCAGTGCGCACCACCTCCTGCCGCCGCTTCGCGACCATCGGGACGAGGACGACAAGCCATGCCGCCGCCAGCGCCGCGAAGATCAGCGAGCTGGGCACTCCACGCCCCCTACCCGGTCCGCCATTCCTGAGCTGCGTGCACTACCGCCCGCATCACGGTAGTCACTGTGAGCTCGTGGATCCTGGAGGCGCGCCGAAGGTCACAAGAGACGCGCGTGGCCCGCGCGTACCAAGCGGGACACCAACCCGGCGCCGACCTCATCCTGCGTCAGGGCGAGCAGCCGATGGTCCCGCCAGGCGCCGTCCACCTCCAGGTAAC
>JBOHFC010000233.1:0-10016 GCA_050701375.1 Pseudonocardiaceae bacterium | reverse complement strand
GTCCCAGCTCTCCACCTCCAACAGTGGTGTGCGCAAGGGCGGGCCGGAGTAGGGGTCGTCGTCGGCTACCCACAGGAACACCCGTCCCGCGTGGCCGCCCTTGCCACGCACCCGTTCGACGATGAGCTGCACCTCGTCAACGGCCAGCGCGGAGGCGAGCGCGTCTCGGTGCTTGATCACATCGGCCGCCTTGCGGGTGGCGGGGAGGTCCAGGGTGATGGCCCACCCGTCACCGACGCGCGCGGCGCGTTCGACGAGGCGCAGGCTTTCGTCTTTGCCGATGAGCTTGGCGTCCCGGAACGCGTCGACCAGCACCTGGGGATCCATGGTCCAGGTCAGCGTGCGCGGACCGGTCAGCACCGCCTTACGCCCCGGTGAGCCGTCCGTGCGCCGGCCGGTGACCGCCAGCGCCACCGCGCCGACCCCGGCCGCGATCCACACCGCGCGAGCGCCGTAGAGCAGATCGGCGATGGTCACCGCCGCCGCGCAGACCCATATCGCTGCCGCGGTGAGTTTCCACCGGAACAAGGTCAAGGCGCGGATCTCGATGAACTTGTCCGCGAGCTTCTCGGCCTGCTCGGCCGCCTCGCGGTAGTCGTGCACCCGGACCCACCGGCGCCACCCCCGCGCGGCCACGACGAGGCCCCGGGTGACCGCGCCGGCGAACCGAAACGGCGAGCGCAGGGCCCACGCGATCAGGTCCCTGGCGGCCTGCCCCAGCGCTGGCCGGGATTTCAGTGCCACCGGCACGCCCTGGCCGCGCCGCCACCAGTTCAAGAACCGGCGGGTCACCGGCCGCCGTGTGGCGCCTGGCAGATCGTCTACGACTTCGCCGTCGTATATCGGCTCGGCTGGCGCCATCTCGCGTGTCGGGGCCGTGACGGGCAGAGCACCGTTGACCGCGGACGGTTCTAGCGGGGCTTCTTCTCGCGATGGCGGGGGCCGGCTGGTCATCGGCGACCCCTCCGCCGGTGGGTGTCCGGGTGAATGATCTCGGTGACGGAGAACATCCGGGCGATCGCGGAACCGGCGAACAGTGCGGGAACGCCGAGCGCCACCGCCCAGGCGCGGGGGTCGGAGATGAACCACACCACCGCCCATTGCACGGCGACGATGAACACCGCTGTGCCCAGCGCGCGGATAAGGTTGCCGCCCATGCGGGTGACTTCCTGGCTATGACGGGCCAGGCGGTGCCCGCTGCGAGCGCCGCTGCGAAACGCCACCAGCATCCCCAATCCGGCCAGGACGAGGACCACGATCAGCACGGCACTACCTGGTGTCTGGCTCATCGGGTTTCGTCCCCACCGTTGGCGGTGGGCTGAGCGAGCAGCCGGAGCAGGGCGCTGGCAGGAACCATCAGCCGACTGCGCCGACGCACGGCGCGCAGCGTGCCCAGACGGATCGCGGCGGAGACGGTCGAGGGCTTGACGCCGAGAATCCAGGCGGCTTCGCGAATGGTGTAGTACGCCGGCTCTCCGGCGTTGGACTTGTCGGTAGGCATGAAGTAAGGCCTTTCTGGTCGATGCAGTTTGGATGATTTAATGCCATATTTTTAGATGATTTCATCCGATATCGGGCAGGGAGTGCCCCTGGTCGGATCCATCCGTCAAGTCGTGTGAGTCCGCGCTACTCTTTGCCGCCAGAGCGAGCGCGGAGGAATATGTGTCGAAGGACTGGGCGGCCGTCGCGGAGGCGATCAGCCAGCGCATGACAGAACTCGGCATCAATCAGACCGAGTTGATTGGACGCTCGCAGGTCTCGAAAGCGACGGTTGGCGAGCTTTACCACAACTCAGCGCAGCGCCGGCGGAGCGCGCGGACGCTCGAAGCGCTGTCCATAGCACTTGGGTGGCACCCTCAGCACCTGGCCGCGGTACTGAAGGGCCAGCGTGTCCCGGATATCGGCGAGCCGGTGAGCCGGTCCGATGACGACGTTCCGGGAAGGCTGGCCGCGATCGAGTATCGCCTCGCACAGATAGAGACACGGCTTGGCGATATTGGCGAGCTGAGCGACCGGGTCGACGAAGTAAATACCAATATCGAAGCGGTGATACGGCTCGTAGATTCGAGCCAGAAAATAGTGAGGGGATGAGTGTTCCGGGTGGCTGCTGTTCATGCCGGTAAGTCAACAGCGAATCCGCCGCACCAACCATGCACCCGCGGCGCATTACTAGGGCGCTCCCAGTGCATTCTTAGTGCACTTCCCGCCTTTAGAGGCTATTTCTAATGGAACCGGTACAGCTGTGGACGGGCCGCACCGCGTGCGCGCTGCAAGCCGCGCTACGGATGACCAATGAGTCGTTCGCCGCACGTCTGGGCACCGCGGTGCGGACAGTCGCGACGTGGCACCAGAAGCCTGACCGCGTCCCTAGCGCCGACATCCAGCAGGCGTTAGACACCACCTTGGAACGCGCCGGGGAGGGTGCCCAGGCACGGTTCACCAGGAATCTCGCCGGAACAACCGAGGGTGCCGAACCGGCGAGTTCGCCGCCCGATGATCCCGCGCACGCCGCTGCGGATACCACCGCGACAGCAGCGGATAACCAGAGAGCCACCGCCTCGCCTACGATCATCGTGGGAACGGCTGATGACACCGCGGACGGGAACTTTATGGGCTGGTTGCAGGTGGCGCACGCGGCGTCCGCGCCGCCGGATGGCTCGGATGTGGGACAGATCATCCGCTGGTACCGCACCTATGCGGGGCTGACCCAGCAGGACGCGGCCACCCGGCTCAACACCACGCAGTCGCGACTATCCAAGCTGGAAAAGGGCACGCAAGCCCTGCGCGATGTCACGGAGTTGCGGCACATCGCGCGCAACCTCGGCATCCCGCCGGAGCGGCTTGGCGTGCTGCCGGACCACTCGGGCGACGCGCGCCCGTTCGCCTCGCACGTCAGCGCCCGTCCCGGCCAGATCCGGGACAGCCAGCAACACTGGCGGGACATCCGCCGCGAGCTCAACGGTCACCGCGCGGTCCTGGGCGACCTGGCGGCCGAGCTGTACCCGGCGCAGCAGCGCATTCCGGGAACGACGGTGCTCACCTCGGCGAGCTGGCTGCCGGACGGCCCGGTCGACCTGGCTGATATCGAGCTGGCCTGGCGCGCCGAGTCGCCCATACCGCAGCTCGGGGGTAAATCTTCACAATCAGCGGGGGCGCGGCCTTTGATCGCCAGCGGTGAGCGTTATGACCGTTACTCCCGGGCACTGCGGGATCTCGCCCGCCCGAAATTACTCGATAATCGCGTCAGCTATCGGCTGCTTGACGTCGAATGGTCCGGCTCGCGGGGAATACTGGGGTTCAATTACACGAGCTACTTCGATGTTCTCGACGTGTGTGAAGCGGTGGGCCACGAGTTCGCGCAAGCGTGGCTCGCGGCGGGCAGAAAACGCCCGAGTTTCGCAGATCTACCGTTCCGCCGGAGCATCACCGACCCCTTCGATCTCTTCGCGCGGCCGATGCTGCCCAGCATCAATACGTTGACGATCCGGCGCGACTGCATTGAGGGCCACCGCATGTATCTGCACCGGCGCGACGCCAAAGCGGTCGCTGCAGCAGGCGGCATGTACCACGTGATCCCCGCAGGTGTATTCCAGCCCGCAGCGCTCGCCCCGGCGCATCAAGCATCCCGTTCACCGAAGCGTCCCGCGAACGGCTGCGTACCGAGCCGTTGTCGCCGATCTCCCGCGCCTGCGTTGAGCTGGCGTGGCGATACCGGCATCAGCTCCTCGGCCCATGAGAATCCTGGTCACCGGAGCCGCCGGATTCGTCGGCTATGCGGTGGCCGCCCTCCTCATCGAGTACGGCCACCACGTGATCGGGCTGACCCGCTCCCCGGCGTCCGCGCTGCCCGCCGGTGTCCAGCGACTCCAAGGCGACCTCAACACACCCGGCATCCTGCCCGCGGCGCTCGCCGATGTTGATGGCGTGTGCCACCTGGCCGGGCTGACCAAGGTGCGGGACTCCCGAACCAATCCAGTTGACTACTGGCGCACCAACGTCGGTGGCACCCTGGCCATCCTTCACAGACTCGCCGACGCCCATGCCGGCCGGTTCGTTCTCGCGTCAACCTGCGCGGTCTACGGCGAGCAAGCCGAGCAACCGATCAGCGAGACCACGCCCGTAGCACCCAGCAGCCCATATGGCAGAACCAAGCTCGCCGCCGACCAAGCAGCCGCCGACCTCGCTGCCACCGGAGCGATCGGAGCCATCAGCCTGCGTGCCTTCAACGTGGCCGGAGCCCTCCCGGGGCACCCCGACCGAGACACGACCCGGCTCATACCCCAACTCCTCGCCGTCCAACAAGGCCACGCGCCCGAACTAGTCATCAATGGCGACGGCACCGCAGTCCGTGACTTCGTGCACGTCGCCGACATGGCTACCGCCTTCGCCCTCGCCCTGTGCGCGTGCCAGGCTGGCACCTGGCGCGCCTACAACGTCGGCAGCGGTCACCCCAGCACTGTGCACGACGTCATCACCACCGCCGAGAAAGTCACCGGACGGCCCGTCCCAATACGGCACACCACCGCCGCGCACGAGCCCGCGACACTGCTGGCGGACAGCACCCGTATCCAGACCGAGCTGGGCTGGCGACCGGAAAGATCAACCCTTCCCGAGATCATCGCCGACGCGTGGAGCGCTGTGACCAGCGAGTAGTCGCCCACCGCATATTCGATTACGGAATAGTGCTCAATCGACTACGCAGCGTCTACCGTGGCGCTCTCACCTGCGGTTGCCTTATCGGCCATGAGCGCAGAGCCCGTCAGCGAGCCGACGCGCCGCACGGACGGCGACGTGCTGGCAAGGCTGAACGCGATCGATCACCGCCTGCACCAGATATCAACCCAGCTAGCAGCGGTCAGCGAGTTGCTCAGCCAACTCGACGAGATCCGCACCAACCTCAAAACGCTGACCGAATCGCTCCAGTCGGCAGAGACGAGCACAACGCCCGCGTGCCCACTGCCTGACGGCGAAGAGGGCAGCGCGACGAAGTCCCGCCGACGGTTGTTGAGCCTGCGCCCGGCGGGCAGCGATGCCTGACAGCCCGGATCTCGCCGCCGCCAAGCGGCTGCTGGACGCCGCGAAGGACCGCGGATTCACCTTCGAGCGCATCGCGCTCTGGGAAGATGCGCCCCTGCGCGGAATACGGGAAAGCGCTAGCTGGCTGGACGAGGTCTATGTGGGTGAGCTGTCTGGCGGATGTTCCGCAGCGCGCCGACGCCGATACTCCCTCATCGTGCCCGGAGGCCTACCGGTTACCGAACGCATCTGCGGAGACGTGCTAGAGGTGCTGTACACAGTGGTCTTCGACTGGGACCCCTAGCCGGCGACAGGCCGCCGGTTGAGCACTCCAGCTTCCGGCTCCCGGCGGCCCGCGCCGCTAATATTCCCGGCCACCACCGGTTGACGGCCGTTAGTTCCCCCGGCTAACGGCATCCCGGTGGTGGCCGGGTTCCACCGAACCCAACAAAAACGCAGAGACGGCCGCAATGGGCAAACACAGCAAGCCTCGCCGATACCAAGTGATGCCACCAAGAGGAACGGTGGAAATAGTAGACATCCGTACCGGCCAGAGACATCTGCTCACACCGGATGCCGCCGCCGCCGGGCAGCAGGCCACGGACCGCCGTTACCACGCCCTGTGCGGCACCGAAATCCTGCCCGCAGCACTCGTCGATCCCGGAACGGGCTACTGCTGGCCGTGCCAGTCCACCCTCATCCCCGCCCCGCGCGGCGGCAAGTGATATCCGACAAGCAGCCCTGAGCCATGCTGGTAATCCCGTCCCGTCCCGTTGCGGTGTCGTTCGATGTGGGGTTGGCCCTAGGGTTTAGGACGGCTGGGACGGCCTCAGCATCCTTGTCCCAGCCCCTCCAGTGAGCTATTTCCGCAGGTCAGCGACTGCTTGAACCTGTCCCATCTACCCAAGCCCCAGCGGGACAGTGGGACGGGTTTCGCGGACCGACCCTGCGGCCTGCACTGTTGGCGACACAGCCCCTTTGGATCCTGCGGACGTCCGAATCTGTCGGTGCCAATCCGTGGCCCTCGGGATGTCGATCGCGGCGGTCGGCGCTCTTGCCGCTACGGTCGGGCGTGGCGACGTTGCCGTCCGACTCACCACCCTGGGAGGTGAACGAGTGTGTCGGCCATGAGCAGGATCGAGTGGACCGAGACCACCTGGAATCCGACGACAGGATGTGACCGGGTTTCAGCAGGTTGCGACAACTGCTACGCGCTGACTCTGGCTAAGCGACTCAAGGCGATGGGAGCCCCGAAGTACCAGAATGATGGAGATCCGCGTACCAGCGGCCCGGGATTTGCCGTCACCGCTCACGCAGACGGGCTGACGGCGCCTCACGAATGGCCCGCGCCGCGGCTGGTGTTCGTCAACTCGATGAGCGACCTCTTCCACGCGAAGGTGCCGCTCGCATTCGTCAAGGACGTCTTCGACGTGATGCGAGAGACGCCGAGGCACACCTACCAGGTCCTCACCAAGCGCTCCCGTCGCCTGCTCCGTGTGGCCGACAAGCTCACATGGCCGGCGAACATCTGGATGGGTGTCTCGGTCGAAGACCAGGTCGCGATGCACCGAATCGACGACCTCCGGCAGGTTCCCGCTACTGTCCGCTTCCTCTCCTGCGAACCGCTCATCGGGCCGCTGAAAGGCCTCGATCTGGCCAGGATCCAGTGGGTCATCGTCGGCGGAGAGTCTGGCCCGCGGTTCCGATTCGTGGATCCGAATTGGGTCAGAGACATCCGTGACGCATGCGACGATGCTGGCGTCCCATTCTTCTTCAAGCAGTGGGGTGGACGGACGCCGAAGGCCGGCGGTCGTACGCTGGACGGGCGGCTACATGACGACATGCCTGGTCGTCGCCCGGTCCCGCGGCCTGACGGGCCGTCAGCTACGGCGAGGCGGGCCGGGTGACCCGCAGCTCACGAGGGCGGCCGCCTCGACCATCAGATGCGGTTCGACCGTGCTTATGCAGCTCCTGCACAGCCTTCCGCACAACGAGATCGCGGACCTGCCCGTAGTGCTCGCCGAACACAGCGACGGTGTGATCGACGACCTTGAAGTCGCCGCGCTGGGCGAGAAGCGCGGCCAGGTTTTCCGCGATTCGGCCGACCGCGACCTGCTCGATCGTGTCGAGCGACGGGCGCATGGTGGCGGCAATGGTGAATAAGGCGTTCGGATCCGCGTCCGCCTCGACCTCCTCGCATGAATTCCACCAGGCCTGAGTTGCACGGGCGATACTGTCGCCAAATGCCCAGAGCCCATATGGGCTACGGGTCCCGAAAACTAGGTGGTAGATCGGCTTGTGAGTCGGCGCCCGACGTACCGGCACCGTGGTGATCATCATCCCGGTCTCGGCTCCGAGCCTGGTACAGAACTCCTGGACGACTGCGATGACAGCCTCATCGGTTACGCCTGCGGCGAACCGCTGGCGCCACCACGGACCACCGACCGCGGCGTCCAACCGGGCCATCGTGGTCTCGTTTCCCTTCGGCGACGTGACGTGTCCGCCGATCCGGCGGACCGCCTCCAAACTGAAGTTCAGCAAGATCTCGGTTGGCGGCCAGGTCTGGCTGCGCTCGACGGACAGCAGTCCCGTGAGCTGGCGGTAAGGCACACCTAGACCGCACGGATCGAGGAAGAGGAACAGCGGAACCCCGACCGCGGCGGCGATCACGTCGTCAAGGACCTCGACCGCGGCACCGTGGTGCGCGAAGACCGTGACGCCAGCCGCCGCGTACTCGGGGGTGACCTGCAAGAGCACCGCAGCGGACTCGTCGTCATGCTCGACGAAAAAGCAGGTCCAGTCCAGGCCAGCATTCCGGTGCTGATTCTGCGCGATCGTCAAGATCCGCTCGACCGAGGCACGCGTTCCATCCTCGTACCGTCCACGGCCTGCGTAGCCATCGAAATAGACCACCCGTCGCCCGATGGCGGCGGAGCCGGTCATACCGGCGAATTGCGGCATGTACTTGTCGAGCAGAGTGTGCTTGAAGACGCTTGGCAGCGCCTGTTCCTTCCAATACTCGTCTCCCGCGCCGGTCGCCATGGCCGGCATGGTCCCCGAAATCGTTTCGGCGGCAGAGGCGACTCGCCGTGCAGCGACCGAGATGCTGCGGGGCCTACACATTCCCAAGTGCGCCATCCGCCGCATGGGCTGCCCCCGGTGGTACAGCTACCGCCCGCTGTCGGGCGCGCCATCCATTACGCCATCAGTAACCGCGAGCGCGGACCAATCTTGCTCAACAGGCGCGGGCACTGGATGGACCGCCACTGTGCGACCCGCCGGCTCCGACGCCTCGCTGAAACGTCAGTGCGGCTACCGCAGATGCACCCGCACATGCTGCGGCAGGACTTCGTAACCTGCGGTTATCAGGGATGTCGCGCGGTCCCCGGTTGCGCGGCTCGGTGAGCACCGACAGCCAGAACTTCGCCAAAACCCCTTCCAGCATCCCAGGGTAAAGCTACTTGTGGGAATTAGAGGTTAGTCCGGTGCGGAACTCGACCACGTCGCCGTCGGCCATCACGTACTCCTTGCCCTCCATTCGGACCTTTCCGGCGGCCTTGGCCTGAGCCATCGAACCCGCCGCGACCAGATCGTCGTAGGACACGATCTCGGCCTTGATGAACCCGCGTTGGAAGTCGCTGTGGATCACGCCGGCGGCTTCGGGAGCAGTGGCTCCGGCCCGGATGGTCCACGCCCTGGATTCTTTGGGCCCGGCGGTGAGGAAGGTCTGCAGCCCGAGGGTGTGAAACCCGGCGCGGGCCAGTGCGTGCAGCCCCGGCTCGGGCTGCCCGATCGAGTCCAGCAACTCACGTGCGGACTCCGGGTCCAGCTCGAGCAGCTCGGATTCCACCTTGGCGTCAAGGAATACCGCATCGGCGGGAGCGACCAGTTTGCTCAGCTCCGCCTGCCGCTCCGGGTCGGCGAGCGCGCCCTCGTCGGCGTTGAAGACATACAAGAACGGCTTGCCGGTCAGCAGGCTGAGCTCAGCGAGCGCGTTGACGTCAAGCTCCGCACGCGCGGTGAACAAGGTGCGCCCAGTGTCGAGGACTTCCCGCGCGGCGTGCGCGGCAGTCAACGCGGCGCGCCGTTCCCGGGGGTGGATGCGAGCCTCCTTCTCCAACCGCGGCAATGCGCGGTCCACCGTCTGCAGGTCGGCCAACACCAGCTCGGTCTCGACGGTGGCGATGTCATCGGCCGGGTCAATCCGCCCGTCGACGTGTAGCACGTCGGGGTCGTCGAAGACCCGCACCACCTGGCAGATCGCGTTGACCTCGCGGATGTTGGCGAGGAACTTATTGCCCAGCCCAGCACCTTCCGATGCGCCCGCGACGATGCCCGCGATATCGACGAACGACACCGTGGCCGGCACCACCTTGACACTGTCGAAGAGCCCGGCCAACTTGCCGAGACGTTCATCGGGTATCGCAACCACCCCGACGTTGGGTTCGATGGTCGCGAAGACGTAGTTCGCCGCGAGGACATTGTTGCGGGTCAGCGCGTTGAACACGGTGGACTTGCCGACGTTGGGCAGCCCGACGATACCGAGGGTGAGGCTCACAGGACGTCAAGTCTAGGCGACCCAGGTACCCGCGACGCGCCACGGGGCGTCCGCCCCGCGTTCAGCGGGCTCAGCGGGCTGTCGGGCACCGTTTACCCGCTGAATGCGCCGGAGGCGGCATGTCTCGGCGGTTACTGTCGGTGGGGCGTTGCAGACTGTGACCCGTGAACTACTCCTGGTTGATCGGCCTGGTGCTCGGGGTCGCGGTCGGTGCTCTCATCAGTTGGCTGGTGGGCGCTGCCAGCCGCCGGGTGGCGGTAGCCGAGGCCGGCCGGACAGCGGACGCCGCCAGGGCCGCCAGCGAGGCCGAGCTCGTCGCGGCCCGCCGCGAGGGTGCGAGTGCCGCAGCGGCCAGGGACGCCGAGACGGCCCGGGCCGCCATGGGCAAATCCGAAGCCGTAGACCACTGGCCCGATCGCCTGGCCCAGGTAGAACGACGATG
>JBOHFC010000232.1:0-2106 GCA_050701375.1 Pseudonocardiaceae bacterium | reverse complement strand
GGCCGCAACAACAACCTGCTCAGCCCACCCCCGATCAGTCCTCGCCGGATAGGTCCACTCCAGATGGGTCAACTCCTCGTGGATCCATGACAGGTAGTGGCTAGTCGTCGTGTGTTTGCTGGTCGGTAGGTCTTTGGATACGCCGCGGACTGGTTCGCCGACTTCGAGTGGACGGATCTGGGCGAGCTGGCCGGGCGTGACGTGGTACACCTGCAGTGCCACCTGGGCACGGAGACCGTCGTGTTCGCCGAGCGCGGCGCCCGCACGGTCGGTATGGACATCTCCCCGGAGTCGATCAAGCAGGCCAGCCGGATCGCGGCGGCACAGTGCGCCGACGTGGAGTATGTCCAGTCCAATGTGTACGACGCGGCAGCGGTGCTCGCCGGGCGGACGTTCGACGTTCCGGCGCCGGACGGGCAGCGAAGAGTTGTTGCTGCGCTACGACTTTCTGGGAAGTCGGGGTGCGGTCGAGCGGGACTGCACCTTCACCCTACACCGACGGGCGGGCGCTGTCGGAGGCTCAGGTTTCCTACAAGTGGATGCATGGCGTTGGTGAGATGATCAGCGCGCTGACTGGTGCGGACCCGCGCATCGAGCGGCTGCGCGAGAGTGGAAGGCTGCCGTGGCGGCAGTGGCCGTCGATGACCCCCGCCGAGGGCGGCTGGTTCCGTCGGCCGATCGCCGGTCAACGAGTGCGGTGCGCCAGGGTATCGGCCTGAACGCTCAGGACAACAACGTGTCGCCCCAGAATAAGCCCTTGGGGATTCCTGGTGGGCAGGTGAACAACCCGGGAACCGGTGTGCTCAAGGTTCCGCCTGGTGGTGAATCGGACCCGGGTGGCGGCGCACTCGATGCCGTTGACCTGGGTCGGTCACACCACGCGGGACATGCCGGCCCATGTCGAGAACCGGGATCAACTCAGCCGCGCGGGTCACCGCAGCGCACGTACCGCCCGGCTGCCTGACGTCGGTGTGCCGAATACGGCTTGGTTCGAATACCACTACTCCGCCAGTTAAATCAGAATCCATTGCTCAAGCTCTACACCGTGCACCGGCCACCGTTGACCAGATCGCTCGCCCAGCGGCATGCCAGGGCGTTGGGCGCGATCACCGTCGCAGTTGCTCGACGGTCTGCTGGACCAGTGCGACGCGGTCGGTCAGCGGACCTGCGGACACCTCGACGAGGTGGAACCCGAGGTCGTGGTAGGTCTGTTTGTGGAGTTGCTCGAAGACGAGCGAGTCCTCGAAGCTGATCCGCCTGGCGGCGGTGGTCTGAACGAAGCCTTGGTTGCGGATGAAGAAGACGGTCGTCTCGTACACGCCCTCCGCCACGACTCGATCGACTTCACGGGCAAGCAGGTGCGACGTGGCGAAGCCCAGGTAGCGGCTCAGAACCAAAGTGCACACCGGTGAGCGGTCGAAGAAAACGGTGGTGGTGTCGGCTGCTCGAACAGAGTTTTGTCGCTGCCGCTGAAGGGTGACGACTTTGTCGATGAAGGCGCAGTCGTGCCAGGGTTCCTCGCGGCCAAGGGCGTTGTCGAGGGCGATGGCGTCCGTTGCGGCCTCCTCGACGACGACATGTCCGTTGTTCTCCAGCAGGCGTAGCACGGCTGTTTTCCCGGCCCCGGGGGCGCCGGTGAGGATGTATCCCGGCATGGCAATTCCTCTCGTGCGGATCGTGCGATGGATGCGCGGGCAGAACGGCTTGCCGGGGCAGCAGCGGGATGTTCGGCGAGGGCGAGTGATCTGGCTCAACCGCTGAAGTCCGAGAGCCGGGGACTCGATCGGCGCGGTGCCAGGATCAGCATAGGTGAGGTGCCAGGGTTCTGTCATCGGCATGAGAGCGCAAACAGCGGGCATGAATGTGCGCTTCGTTGGGGTCATGTATTGCCGAAACGGGCAGCGTGTTCACACCCCGATCAAGACTGGATTAGTACACACTATCTGACGTGTGAGAACACGGGCCGAGATCGCCAGGCTACGGACTGACGCCGCCAGAACATCCTCGGGTCGGGATCCGGTGATCACGAACATCACCCGCCCACTATGTCGACGGGTGACAGGTCCGCGACATCGTGGGGAGGTGGTCACCGACGCAGTGCCGTCG
>JBOHFC010000231.1:0-10800 GCA_050701375.1 Pseudonocardiaceae bacterium | reverse complement strand
GTGCCGCCGCACGGTGACCATCAGTGGTTCGCGCACCTGCTCGACTGATTGCCCGGTACTGGTCGCGGCCAGCAGCTGATCCGCGCCGAGGTTGCTGGTCATGATGATCACGGTGTTGGCGAAGTTCGCGGTCCGGCCCCGGGAGTCGGTGAGCCGGCCGGCATCGAAGACCTGCAGCAGGATGTTCGAGACGTCCGCGTGCGCCTTTTCGATCTCATCCAGCAGCACCACGGTGTAGGGGGTGCGGCGGACGGCATCGGTGAGCTGACCGGGCTCGTCGTGGCCGACGTAGCCGGGAGGTGCGCCGATGAGCCGCGACACGGTGTGTTTGTCCTGGAATTCGCTCATGTCGAGGCGGATCAGCCGCTCCTGGGACCCGAACAGGGTCTGCGCCAGTGCCCGAGCCAGCTCCGTCTTGCCTACGCCGGTAGGACCGAGGAACAGGAATGAGCCGACTGGCCGGTCCGGATGATTGAGGCCCGCGCGGCTGGCGCGCACCGCGTCTGCGACCGCTTCGACCGCCTCGTCCTGCCCGATGACCCGCTGCCGCAGCTGGTCCTCGAGGTGCAGCAGCCGGTGCCGCTCCACCTCGGTGAGCTGCGCGACCGGGATGCCGGTGCTCCGTGCGATGATCTCCGCGACGTCTTCGGCGGTGACCTCTAGCGCAAGGGCCGGGGTGGCGTGCGCGGTCTCCAGCTCCACGATCGCCAGGTCGAGCTCCCGGGTCAGCGCCTCGGCCCGCTCGTATTCTTCGGCGTCGACCGCGATGTCCTTGGCCCGGGTGAGCTGCTCGACGCGCTGCTCGAGCGCCCGGGTGTCCTCGCGGGGAGTCTCGACTCGTCCCCGGACCCGGGCGCTGGCCCGGTCGATCAGGTCTATCGCCTTGTCGGGGAGAAACCGGTCGGTGAGATACCGGTCGGATAGCCGCGCAGCCGCATCTGTGGCCTCGTCGGTGATGCGGACGCGGTGGTGTGACTCGTAGCGCTTGCGCAGGCCGCGCAGGATCGTGATGGTGTCCGCAACGCTCGAATCGGCGACCAGGATGGGCTGGAACCGTCGTTCCAGCGCCGGGTCCCGCTCGATGTGCCGGCGGTACTCGTCGGCTGTGGTGGCCCCGACCAGCTGCAGGTCGCCACGAGCCAGCGCGGGCTTGAGCATGCTTGCGGCGTCCATCGCACCACCCTCGGCTCCCGCGCCGGCACCGATCACGGTGTGCAGCTCGTCGAGAAACAGCACGACCGTCCGGGCAGCGGCGGTCACCTCGTCGATCACCGCGGTGAGCCGTTCCTCGAACTCACCCCGGTATTTGGTGCCGGCCAACATCCCCGGCAGATCAAGCGCGATCAGCCGGCGGTTGCGCAGCGGTTCCGGTACCGCGCCGGCAGCCATCCGCTGGGCGATGCCCTCGACGATCGCCGTCTTGCCGACGCCGGGGTCGCCGATCAGGACCGGGTTGTTCTTGGTCCGCCGCGACAGCACCTCCAGGACCTGCTCGACCTCGTCCTCGCGCCCGATGACCGGGTCGAGGCGGCCGGCTCGGGCCGCAGCTGTGAGGTCGCGGCCGTAGCGATCCAGCCGCTGCGTCGACGTGCCCGGTTTGGTTATCCCGCCAAAGGACTGCTCAAGACCGCCGACCAACCGGCCCACGAGCTCCTCAAGGGGGTTGAACCCAGAGCCGAACGGTCCATCGGGCATATCAAGCCTCCTCGTCCACCGCACGGGCCGCGCCAGCTGTCGCTGTCCGCGACACCACTGTCGATAATGCCCCCCACCTGTCCTCCGCGCCGCACGACTCCTCGAGCACCTTTAGGCTGACCAGCGGCGAATGAGGACCGCGATGCCGGGGCTGGCAGGGAAAGCAGCTGTGGTGGCAGGAGGGGTCACGCGGGATTGGACGCGCCATCGTCAGCCTCGACGTGGGCCTAGCCCGATCCGACGGGTAGGAGAACTGGTGCGGTTGGGGGGCCGTCGAGGTAGGCGGCACGAAAATCATCTGCCTGGTCGGATCCGATCCTGAGAACATCGTGGCCCGAACTCGGATCCCCACCGGAAGCCCGGCTGAGACGCCGCCCAGGTGCGGGCGTTCTTGCAGCAAGAGGTGGTCGCCGGCGGGTCGCTGGCGGCAATCGGTAGAGCCGCTGGGGTGCCGCTCGTGAGATGGGTCACGTCAGCGTGCCGCGCCAGCCCGGCGACGGCTTCGCCGGCGATTGCCCGTTTCACGGCGACTGCCTGGAGGGGATGGCGGGGGGCGGGGCCATCGAGGCCCGCTGGGGGCCGGCCAGCTGAGCAGCTCGACGGCGACGAGCTCCAGGCAGCTGTCCAGACGACTACTACCTGGTGACAGCCGCCAAGGAGTGACCCGCCGCTGCTGACCGATCGTTCAACGACGCAGGAGTGCACAGAAGATCGCGTCGGTGCCATGGCGGTGCGGCCAGAGCTGCACGTAGGGTCCGTCGCCGAGCTGGGAGACGCCAGGAAACTGCGGCCTGCCGTCGAGCTGCGCGGTACCCGTGCGCCGCAGCACGTCCGCGACCACGCCCACCGTCTCATCCAGGTGTGGCGAGCAGGTTACGTAGGCCACCACGCCGCCCGGGCGGACCAGTCGCAGCGCCGCGATCAGCAGTTCCCGCTGCAGCCGGACCAGTCCGGCAAGATCGTCAGCCTGGCGACGCCAGCGCGCCTCCGGGCGTCGCCGCAGCGCTCCGAGTCCCGTGCATGGCGCGTCCACCAACACCCGGTCGTAGCGTCGGTCCGGCAGCCCGCTGTCCCGGCCGTCGGCCAGGTGGACCGTCACCGGCAACCCGGCGCACGCCTGGCTGACCAACCGGGCCCGATGCTCGGCCTTCTCCACGGCATCCACGACTGACCCTCGCGTCGCGGCCAGGGAACCCAGCAGGGCTGCCTTGCCTCCCGGCCCGGCGCACAGATCCAGCCAGCGGGTATCGGGGCCGTCCAGCGGCACCGACGCCAACGCGAAGGTGACGAGCTGGCTGCCCTCATCCTGCACTTGGGCCAGGTGATCGCGTACCGGGGTCAACTCGCCCGGGTCACCGCCCTCGGCCAGATGCACCCCGCAAGGCGAGTACGGGGCAACCCGGCCGCCGGTCAGCTCGGCCAGCTCGACGGCGCTGATCTGTCCAGGACGCGCGGCGAGGTGAACCAACGGGCGCGTGTCGTCGGCAGCCAGCGCTTCGGCGAGCTCGTCCATGCCACCGCCGAGGGCGTCGGCGAAGGCCTGCGCGATCCACCGGGGATGGGAGTGCGCCATCGCTAGGTGGCCCACCGGGTCCTCGTCAGCGGCCGGCGCTACCTCCAGTACCCAGCCCTCCTCGTCGTGCCCACCGACCAGGCGCAGCACCGCATTGACGAAGCCAGCGGCGGCACTGCCACGACCGGCTCTGACCAGGTCCACGGTGGTGGCGACCGCGGCGTGTGGGGGAATCCGAGTCCGCAGCAGCTGGTAGCTGCCCAGTCGCAGGGCATCCAGCAGCTCGCCGTCGACCTCCGAGAGCGGGCGGTCCGCGCAGGACTGCAGCACCGCATCCAGCAGACCCTGCGCGCGGCATGTTCCGTAGCACAGCTCGGTGGCCAGCGCGGCGTCCCGGCCATTGATCCCGCGCTGCCGCAACAGGCCGGGCAACACCAGGTTGGCGTAGGCGTCACGCTCGCGCACCGCAGCCAGAGCGTCCAACGCCGCCTGCCTAGGCGGATCGTCCACCGGTGGCCGCTGCGGCCCGGAGCGCCCCCGAGGGGGCTCGGGGCGGCGCGGTCGGGATGGCTTACGGGGCACGGTCACAGCAGTACCAGGATGTTGGGCGTCACTCGAACCGCTCCCCACGCTCTGGCCGGACACCGCGGGCCCAGTCCGGCGCGGGCATCGCTCGCTTGCCGGGCGCGGTGACGTCACCCAGCCGCACCGCACCGGTGACCGTGCCCACGAGTACCTCCCGTTTGGCCACGTGCAGCTCGCCACGGGAGAGCCCATCAACGTCGCGAACGTCGGCGACCCGCACTGGACCGAGGCCGATGCGTTGGTCCCTGAATCGAGTCCAGGCGCCAGGGGTTGGCGTGACAGCGCGCACCTGGCGATGCACGGCGAAAGCCGGAGCGCTGAAATCCACATGCCCGTCTTGGGCAGTGAGCTTCGGTGCATATGAGACGCCATCGGCTGGCTGGGGCACCGGGCGAATAGTCCCGTCTGCGATCCCGTCCAAGGTGGCCACCAGCAGGGCCGCTCCGGAGTAGGCCAACCGGGATAGCAGCTCCCCTGCGGTGTCCTCGGGACGGATCACCTCGGTGACCGTGCCATACAGCGGACCGGTATCCAGACCCACCTCCAAGGCGAAGGTCGATGCGCCAGTGATCTTGTCCCCACGCCGGATCGCGGCCTGCACCGGAGCCGCCCCACGCCAGGCTGGGAGCAGCGAGAAGTGCAGGTTCACCCAGCCATGCCGGGGGATGTCCAGTGCCGCCCGCGGAATGAGCGCGCCGTAGCCGACGACCGGGCAGCAATCCGGGGCCAGTGCGGACAGCCGGGCCAGGAAATCCGGTTCCGACGGGCGGCGCGGGGTGAGCACCTCCAGCGCCGCGGCGTCGGCCAGCGCGCCTACTGGGGAACGGATCGGCCGGCGGCCGCGTCCGGCCGGCGCATCCGGCCTGGTCACCACGGCGACGACATCATGCCGATCGCAGCCCAGCAGCGCTTGCAGTGACCGGACCGCCACATCGGGTGTACCTGCGAAGACGAGCCGCACTACGCAGCGCGCCTTGCCGAAGCGCGGCCGCGGACTGAGCCTGTGGGTTGACCGGGCACCAGCGCATTATGCCCGGTGTGTCCGTCAGCCCAACTGCTGCGGGTCGAGCTGTACCCGCAGCTGGTCGGGCGTCTTGCGCGCGCTGCGCCCGGCCTGCAACGCAGCCAACGCGCTGGCCAGGGCGGAACCATCGGAGCGGGGGACGCGGATCAACAGCCGCTCCCGCTCGCCCTCGGATTCCCCCTGGACAGGCACCGGACCCAGCAGCACGGCCGCAGGCGGCAGGTCAAGTGTCTCAACGGCATCCGCCAGAGTCACCGGCGCGCCATCCAACGCGGCCATCCGCGTCGCCGGCGGGAAGCCGAGCTCCGTGCGCGCAGCCAGCTCGGCCCGGGCGTGGCCAGCCGGATCCCACCGGACCAGGGCTTGCACTGCCGCGAGGGACGACTCCGCGACCACCACCACCCGGCCACCGTCGGCGGCAGGCTCCACCATCGCCGCCGCGGCCATCCACCGCCGCAGCGCCTCTTCCGCCGCGCGCAGGTCGGGTCGGGCCAGCATCGCGGCGGCATCGAGCAACAACGCCGCCCCGTACAAGGCCAGCGGCTCCGCCCCCGGAGTAGCGATCACCAACGACGATCCCGGCGGGATCTCACGCAGCACCTCCCCTCCACCGGAGCGGCGCAGCGGCACCCCGGGGAAGGCACGGCCGAGTTCCTCCGCGGTGCGGCGGGCCCCGATCGCCGTCGCTCGGAGCCGGCCGCCGCCACAGCCTGGGCACCGGTAACCGGCCTCGATGGTGCCGCACCACCGGCAGGTGGCCGGACCTGCCGTGAGCAGCGCCAGCGGGCCTGCGCAACGCCGGCAGCGGGCGGTGGCCCGACACTGCTGGCAGGCCAGCGCGGGAACGTAGCCGCGACGCGGTACCTGCACGAGAACCGGCTGATCGCGGCTCAGCGCCGCGCGAGCCGCTTCGAAGGCCACTGCAGGCAGCCGCGCTGCGCGGGCCGCAGGGTCCCGGGCCAGCTGGGTGTCGTCCTCCCCAATCGCCGTGACCCGTGGCGCTGCGGCCCGTACCGTGTTACGGACGGCGACGATCTCGTGCGCCCATCCCGTCTCGATCGACAGCTGCGTCTCCGCGGTTCGGGCGTAACCGGCCACCAACAGCGCTCCACCCTCAAGCACGGCACGCTGACCGAGCACCAGCCGGCTGTGCGGGTAGGGAGCCCGCGGTTCGGCATGCAGATCGTCGCCGTCGTCCCAGAGCACCATCAACCCTAGCTTCACGACCGGGGCGAAGGCCGCGCCGCGGGTGCCGACCACGATGCGTACGGCACCCCGGCGCACCGCGAGCCACCGACGGTACCGCGCAGCGGGCCCGGACTCGGCAGCGAGCGTGACCACGGCGTCGGACCCGGCCAGCGCCGACACCGCGGCGTGCACCTGTGCGGTGTCCCGGTGGTCTGGTAACACCAGCAACGCGCCCCGACCGCCGGCGGCGACCGTGACCGCGGCGGCGGCAAGCCGGGCAGCCCAGTCCTCCCCCGGCAGCGCCTGCCAGCAGGCATGCGCCGCCCGCCCCTGGTGCAGCGCGTCCAAGAAGGCCGGCCCACGGGGATATCGCTCCCAACCACCCGCTTCAGGCCGCGGCGGCGGGACGGCGGGAGCCGCGCTCGGTTCGGCCTCGGTGCGGGCATGCCGCGGTGGCACCGCCAACCGCAGCACCTCACTCAGGGTGCCGGCGCATCGATCGGCTACCGCTCGGGCGAGCGCCGCGACCTGGGGGCTCAGCACTGGCTCGGCGGACACCACCCGGTCGAGCCAGGCCAGCTGACCCGGATGATCAGATCGCTCGACCCGGGCAAGCAGCCAGCCATCCACCAGCCGGCCGGCGAAGCGCACCCGCACCCGCACCCCGGGC
Source organism: Pseudonocardiaceae bacterium (assembly GCA_050701375.1). Taxonomy (GTDB): domain Bacteria; phylum Actinomycetota; class Actinomycetes; order Mycobacteriales; family Pseudonocardiaceae. The sequence goes on along the minus strand of JBOHFC010000231.1, from coordinate 4,125 downwards.
ACCGCCGTCTCGTCGAGCTCAGCGGGTACGAGGTAGTCGAAGGGGCGGTCGAGGTGGGCCAGCGGAGTGTCCACGCACACCTGCGCAACGGGCAGCGTGGCAGCCGGGCTGCGCTGCCCGCAGCGGGATCGGACGACGCTCACCTGCCGGGTCTACCAGAACGCCCTGTCGGCGTCAGATGAGCGTCAAGCCGCGGCGAATCCCCAATTCTCAGCCCGTCACCCGGTCAACCGAGCGGCGACCGCGTCCCAGACGTAGGAGGCCAGCAGACTCTTGGAGCCCTCGGGTAGCTCGACCTCCACGCCGTCGCGGCCGAGCAGCCAGCCGGTGTTGTGGTCGACCTCGAACGCTCCGCCCCGGCCGACCGCGTTGACCACCAGCAGGTCGCAGCCCTTGTGGGCGAGCTTGACCCGACCGTAAGTCAGCACATCGCGCTCGGAGTCACCGGTCTCGGCGGCGAAGCCGACCACCACCTGCCCCTCCAGGCGGCATCGGACCAGTTCGAGCAGGATGTCCGGGTTGCGGACCAGCGACACCGGCGCCGGGTCCGACGCTGTTTTTTTGATCTTGTCCGAAGATGGGTAGGCCGGTCTGAAGTCGGCCACCGCAGCTGCCATCACGACCACCTCAGCCTGGGGTGCCGCCTTGAGCATAGCCTCCCGCATCTCTCGCGCAGTACCAACCCGCACCAGGTCGACCCCGGCCGGCTCGGTCAGGTCAGCCGTATGCGCCGCGACCAACGTCACCTGGGCGCCGCGCTGCGCCGCCACTCGGGCCAGTGCGTAGCCCTGCCGACCGGAGGACCGGTTGCCCAGGTAGCGCACCGGGTCCAGCGGCTCGTGAGTGCCCCCCGCAGAGATCACCACACGGCGGCCGGTGAGATCCCGTGGCAGCGCGTCCACGCGGCGCAACAGCAGGGTGGCCAGGTCGACGATCTCGGCGGGGTCCGGCAGCCGTCCGGCACCCGAGTCGGCACCGGTGAGCCGCCCGGACGCAGGTTGGGCGATGACAGTTCCGCGGGAGCGAAGCACCGCGACGTTGTGCACCGTCGCGGGGTGCTCCCACATCTCGGTATGCATCGCCGGGATCAGTAGAACCGGGCAACGGGCGGTGAGCAGGGTGGCGCTGAGCAGATCGTCGGCACGGCCATGAGCGGCGCGAGCCAGCAGATCCGCAGTGGTCGGGGCGACCAGGACCAGATCCGCCGTCTGCCCGAGCCGCACATGTGGCACCTCAGGCACGTTGGTGAACAGGTCGTGGTGCACCGGTAACCCGGACAAAGCTTCCCAGGTCGCGGCTCCGACGAAGCTCAGGGCGGCCTCGGTGGGAACGACCCGGACCTGGTGCCCCGCCTCGGTCAGCCGACGGAGCACCTCACATACCTTGTAGGCGGCGATGCCGCCCCCGACGCCGAGCACGATCCGCCGGGATGACCCCGGCCGGACGGGCCCGGCCGGGGTCACTGCCCCTCGGTGTGCTCGAGCAGTCCGGCGTGGATCTCGCGCAGCGCAATCGACAGTGGCTTCTCCCGCGGCCCTGGCTCGACCAGCGGCCCGACATACTCCAGCAGACCCTCCCCGAGTTGGGCGTAATAGTCGTTGATCTGACGAGCCCGCTTAGCTCCGAAGATCACCAAGGCGTACTTGGAGCTGACCTTGCCCAACAGGTCGTCGATGGGGGGGTTGGTGATGCCCTCAGGGGCATTGACCAAGGACGAGCCCTGCGCGCCCAGTTCGGTGGGGATGCTCACTCACTGTCTCCTGATGCCTTCAGATGTCATCCTGGTCGAGTCGGAGGTGTCCGACCAACCGTGCCGCCCATCAAGTTTATCAACTCCAGCGCGGCGCGCCGCACATCGTCGTTGACGACCGTGGCATCGAATTCTCCCACGGCGTCGAGCTCTGCGCGTGCCACCCGCAACCTGCACTCGCGCTCCGCCGGATCTTCCGTGCCGCGGTCGGATAGCCGGCCGTCCAGCACCTCCCAGGACGGCGGCACGAGCATCACCAGAAGTGCGTCGGGCATGGCGGCCCGGACCTGCCGGGCACCCTGCACCTCGATCTCCAGCAGCGTCGACCGCCCGGTGGTCAGCGCCGCACGGAGCGGCGCGACAGGAGTGCCGTAGAAGTTGCCGGCGTACTCGGCGTATTCAAGAAATTCGCCGCGCTCGATCATGCGGGCGAAGGTGGCCCGGTCCACGTAGTGGTAATGCTCATCAGGTCGTTCCCCGCCACGAGGCGCGCGGGTAGTCACCGAGATGCTGACGAAAAGCTGCGGCCAGCGCCGCACCACCTCAGCAACCACGCTGGACTTGCCGACCCCGGAGGGACCCGAGACGACAGTAAGCCGGGGCCGGACGACCGCACCGGGCCCCGGCTCACGCACCGTCACAGTATGGTCACTGTGTCTGAATGGCCACTGTACTTAACCACCCTGAAATGGTGATAACTTCCGGTGATTACGCTCGTGACTATTCTGGAGTTGCTATTCGGGGCCGAACTCGCTGAGCAGCGCCTTGCGTTGACGGTCGCCGAGCCCGCGCAGCCGCCGACTGGTGGCGATTTCCAACCGCTCCATGATCTGCTGGGCACGGACCTTGCCCACACCCGGCAAGGCCTCGAGCAACGCCGAAACCTTCATCTTGCCCAGGATGTCGTCGCTGTCGGACTTGGCCAGGACTTCTTGAAGGTTGGTCCCGCCGCGCTTGAGGCGCTCCTTGAGCTCGGCCCTGGCACGTCGGGCAGCAGCCGCCTTCTCCAATGCAGCGGCCCGCTGCTCCTCGGTCAGCTGGGGAAGGGCCACGATCTCCTCCGTCGATTGCTGGTGCATAGGGATGTTCCTGATTAGTGCGGCGACCGTATCCCCCACCCGACCAGCCGCTTAACCCGGGGTACCACCGCCGCGCTGTCCGGTCGGTGGATGGAGCAGGGCGCCAGCCTGGTCGGCGATTCGCCGGGCGGCGTGTCGCAGCGCCGCCTGCTGCGGCCCATGCCGCAGCAGGTCACGTGATGTCGACGCCACGACGTGGCGACTTACCGCACCGAAGATCTGCGGCAAGTCAGCCAGGCGGGCGCCCTGCGCGCCTATCCCAGGCGCCAAGATCGGGCCATTGAGGGCGTCCAGCCGCACCGCCCCGAGCGGCGCGGTGGCACCCACCACCACACCGACGTCGCCGCAGGGACGCTGGCCGGCGTTTCGGGCGACGACCGCGTCGATCACGGACTGCGCGACCGTGGCCCCGGTACCGGTGACTGCGGCCTGCACCTGGACCCCCTCAGGGTTGGAGGTCAGCGCCAATACGAACACTCCGCGGCCGGTCCGACCGGCCAGCTCGAACGCCGGATCCAGCGCACCGATGCCGAGATAGGGCGAGACAGTGATCGCGTCGGCCGCCAGCGGCGCGCCGTCGCTCAGGTAGGCGGTTGCATACGCGGCCATGGTGGAGCCGATGTCACCGCGCTTGACGTCGAGCAGCACCAACGCGCCCGCATTCCGGGCCGCCACCAGTACCCGCTCCAACACCGCGATACCCCGCGACCCGTGCCGCTCGAAGAACGCCGACTGGGGCTTGACCAGCGCTATCTCCGGCGCGAGCGCCTCGACCGCACCCAGCGCGAACCTCTCCAACCCCCGCACGTCGTCACCCAGTCCCCACTGCTCCAGCAACCCTGGATGCGGATCAATCCCGACACACAACGGCCCCCGCGCTGTCACCGCTGCGATCAACCGCGCGCCAAACCCGCATTGAGCGGGCTCAGCGTGGTTGTTGCGCACCGGATAGCCCCGCCAAGTCCCCCGGAAGGCCCACTGAATGCGGATTGGGGAAGGCGGAGCGCAGGGCGGCGTGCAGGGCTTGGAGGGGGCGGACCGTGATGTCGCCGCGGATGAGGGCCTCGATGCCCTGGACGGCTGCCGCGGCGCCCTGCATCGTGGTGATGCAGGGGATGGACCGAGACACCGCGGCGGTGCGGATCTCATAACCGTCCACCCGGGGTCCAGGGTTGCCGTAGGGGGTGTTGATGATCATATCGACTTCCCCTGCGTTGATCAGGTCGACGATGTTGTCCGGTCCTTCGAAGTGCTTGCGCACCACGGTGCATTGGATCCCGTTGCGGCGCAGCGTGT
>JBOHFC010000230.1:0-3091 GCA_050701375.1 Pseudonocardiaceae bacterium | reverse complement strand
CCTCTCCTCACCGTTCCCCTCACCGATGCCCCGGGGAGCGACCCCGTGGCGGTGTACCTCGGTGAGGAGGTGACTCCAACGCTACCCGGCACGGTGGTGGTGAACACTGGCGCAGTGGATCGTGAGGGCACGGTGCGACTGCTCAGCGCGATCTTGGCCGACTCCCCACGGTTGCCCGGCGCGGCGTGTCGGGGACGGCATGCGTTGTTCGATCCGATCCGGGGCAACGAACCCGGGTTCCAGCGCCAGGAACAACGCCGCCGGACCGACGCTGCCCGGCTCTGCGCCGGGTGCCCTGTCCGGGCGCAGTGCTCCAAGGTCACCACGTAGCCGCACTGGACAAGGTCCGGCGGCTGACCTGCGGATACCCGCCGCTGGGCTAAACGGGTGGACGTACTACATAACGGTACGTTGAGGGTTTTGTTGGACCACTTGCGGGAGACCAGGACCCGGCGCCCGGCGATGCCGAGGTGTTCGGGTTGGTGGGCCTTGCCCTTGCAGCGTCCCGGCGTCAGGGAGTGCCGGGCGCCGTGGGGTTGAACGCCATAAAGCAGCCACACCGGGCACCGCGGCGAGCACGGTGTCACGCGGAGTTGGGCGTGGAGCCGGTGGGCGTGGTCGCGGTGAGCGTCGGTGGCGTGCTCACCGAGTCCAGCGGCCTGTCCTACGCTTTTGGCCAAATATTTCGTGAGGTATCCGACGCGGCGGCCTGCTTCTTCGGTGCCACCCAGGATGCCCTTGATGTGCACCTGCGTCCCGAAGCGGACGACGTGTGCGGGTTCGGTCAGGTCCTTGCACGCTTGGTCCCAGGTAGGCAGCGGTGTCCCGGTGTCGGGGTCGGTGAAGGCCCTAGCCCGGGTGTCCCAGACCGGTAGCTGCCCGTCGGTGTAGGCGAGTTGGTCATGGGCGGGCCACCACACTTGATGATAGGTCGCGGCGGTGATGGCTCGCAGCTCGGCACGGGGGATGGCCCCTCGGATGGCGGCGTGGAAGTGTGGGGCGCCGCGTTTTTGTGGTTCGACGGTGCCGAAGTACTGCACCTCCCAGCCGACACAGCGCCGGGTGTTCTGCCAAAACCGATCCACCAACGCCGAAAAGTGGATGGCATCCCGCGCGGCCCGTCGATAGTCATAGTGGTCCGGGTCTACCGCCGCTCCTTCGTTGTCTACGCGGCCGTAGGAATCCAGCGTCAGGGTCAGGAAGGTGGACGGTCGGTAGCGGCCGGCGAACACCCGCCCTATCGTCCGTTTCTCGACCGGTCGGCGAGGCAGATCTGGGGCGTCTTGACGACGCCGGGTGGAACGCTTGACCGGCTTCGGTGCTGGATCGAGCGGGGTCAGCCGACCGCGTACTCCGGCCGCGCGGATTTCGGCGTCGAGTTCGGCTACGGATTCGGCGATCTGCTCACAGGTGAGCTCGTCGCCGATGGCTTTGCACTCGGTGTAGGCGGCGAGGAGATCGGCCCGGGTGGCCATCAGCGCCTTGTGGTCGTCACCAGGCTTGGGTCGGTCGGTGACCGGCTCCGTGTTTCGCCGAAGACGTACCCGACGCCGGCTTCGGCTTCGGTGATCCGGTTGGCCCACGCGCCCCGTTCGAAGGCCTGATCTCCCAGCACCATGCTCACGTGGGATTTGGCCGAGACGCGCAGGCAGATCCGGCGAGGGAACAACTCCCGCGCCAACGGCCACCTTTCAGCCTCACCCTCCACCTCCCTTCCTGTTAGCTAACGGTCCTGGGTTGTCATTATTCGCCTGGCGTCAGCGCCCTTATTCGTGCGGCGATGTTCTTCGCTCGGACTCTTTCCCGGTGTGCCCAATACCGGGCTTCGCCCTCGTGACTCGGATCGGTCTTGGCGATCTGCTCGTACACCGACACCGACCGTTGGTAATACGCAAGCCACGCCGTCGGTGACGCGTCCCGACCCGGTCGAATACGCACCAGCTCTCCGTGAGCCTGCATCAACGTCTGCGGCGGTCCAGGATTCGTGGTTTTCGTCATCGTCATCTCCCTTCCTCATCGGTCGGGTGCTGGTGGGAAATCTTGGTTTTGATCTCCTTTGCGCTCTGTCGTTCCCGTTCGGCCATGAACAGGGTCTCGTGATGGTGACCCCGATCAATCTCGGCGACTTCGGCGTACAACGCCGCCGACTGCTGGTGATAAGCCAGCCATTGGGTCAGCGGCGCTGTCCGAGACGGCCGAATAGCGGCCACCGCCTCATGGGCCTCCGCCAGCGTCTGGGGCAGGACGGGTTTGGTGGTCTCGTCCATGGTCATGATCCCTCGCTGGTGTCGCTTTTTTCGTAGTCGCGTGCTTGGGACTCGAAGGCACCTGCGGCGGACTCGATGGCCGCTAACACCCACCACGGCAAGGTGGTGGCGGCGGTGATCTGCCGCCAGGCCGCCGCGACCGCCCAGGACGCCGTCGCCATCTCTCGCGCGGCCACCGGGTCACCCTTGCCCGACCGTGCCGTCATCTCCCAGGCGCGGCCGTACTGCCGGTAGGCCGCCTCCCACACCCGTGTGGATTTCTCTGACGCCATCACGTCGATCCCCGAGCCCGATCCCAGGCGCGCATCGTGGGGCGGTGGGTCCGAGACCGGCTGGGTGGCACCAACACCGTCCCGGCCAGTGCTCCGAACCCGCGCTGCCTGGTCGTGGCCCATGGCCGGACTCACGCGGCCTTGCCGGGCTGCTCGCTCCCGGCCAGGCCACTGGGCTTGATCGACTGCGACGGCCGGGTCCCGGTAGCACTGGACGTCGCGGTGAAGCTGGTTGCGCGGTAGACGTAGGACTGGCATTTGAATTCGCCGTTGCCGGCGACTCGGGGTTCGGCTGTCAGCCCGTCGAGCTGGATGGGCCGCATCCCCGGCAGGACTTCCGTGGTCGTCGGGACTGGTTGAACGTCTGCGATCAACGTGATTTCGAACGAGGCTCGCTTTGCTGCGGGCTCGCCCGGGTCGGTGACCGTGGCTTTCCACTGCCGCTGACCCGTCACCTGATCAAGTTTCTGCCGCACCGGTCGCCCGGAGGCTTTGTCCTCCCGCGTCTGATACTCGTTGTCCGGCGCGACGTCACCAATCAAAACCAAGCCC
>JBOHFC010000229.1:0-5158 GCA_050701375.1 Pseudonocardiaceae bacterium | reverse complement strand
ACGCAGCACTCCGCGCAGCAGCTTGACCTGCACAAATGCCAAACCGGTGCGTTCTCGGTCAGCACTCGGTCAGCACTCGGTCAGCACCGGTCAGCACTCAGTCAGGCGGTTGACCTGCGGAAACATCACGACAGCAAGATCAGTCAGCAAATCAGGTGCCGTAGAGGGTGTTTCCCCAGGACAGGACCGAATTGCGCACCTGCGTGCGCAATTCGGTCAGCAGCTCAGCCGACGAGCCCGGCCAGCTGCTGAAGCACGGCCAGCTCTCGCAGGCCCTCGCGCACCGCATCGGCACTACCACGGTCAGAAGGCGCCAGGCCGCCCCGCCGCACTCAGCACGACGAAGGCAGCTCGCCAAGTCACCTCTTCGTCGTTGTCGATTTTCAAACGCCATTCATAGCGTCCCGGAGTGAGCGCAAGGCCAGGACCGACATTCACCGCTATAGCATGGTCGACGGTCGAGCCCTCTGGTAGGCCAGCTGGACGGCCGGCCTCGAACTCGCCCTCTACCTGCAGCGGCTGTATGCCGAGAGGCGTCGGAACGTTGACCGCGTGCTGGCCGTCCGCAGTGAGGAGATTGAGGGATAGCCGGTGCTTCTGGTTGGTCTCGTTCCAACCGACCTTGACCATGACGACCACTGTCATGTTCGAGGTGGGTGTCTGGGTGACGCTCCAGCCCAAGCCCAAGGCGTTGACCTTGCCGGACATGTCGGTCTGGGCGAAGTCAGCAAGCAGAACGTGAGCCTCCACGGCGGTTAGCTTGCCACGCGCTCCTCAGCGGCCGCCGAGCCGCCACTCAGATCGATGATGCGACCCGGGGGCACGAGATCCACCGGGAAGGAAGTTGACCAACTACTGGGCGAGATGGACAAGTGGATCACATCGGCACGGCTGGTGACCTCGAAGTCGAAAGCGGTGACCTCCACGATGTTGACACGTCGTTCCAGACGGAACTCAAGCCCCTCTTGCACCAGGAGCCTCAGCTCGTCGAACGTGTCGGCCCACGCGACGTAGTCTGGGACATCAGGAGCTTCGGCCCACCACGAGCCGTTGTCGTAGTGGAACACGACGGCGATCTTGAAACTCATCGCTTCTCCAGGAGTCGCACGGCTTCATCCTCGTCCAAGCCCACTATGCGGGCTAGAACCTTCCTGCTGACCCCGGGCGGCACGTCATCCCCGCTCGCGTAGGAGATCGTGACCCGCGGCCTGTCCTCAGCGGTGAGCTGGCGGTGAGATCCATTCTGTCTTGTCACTGTGTAACCCAGCTCCTCCAGCGCAGCGATCAGCTGCCTCGCCTTCACCGTCGGGAACCGAGCCACGATGGGCGAAACTACCCGCCCGCCGCCGAGCCCGGTTCTTCCGTGTGCCTCGCGGGCCAAGAGGCCCGATTGGTACCGCTCGCAGCCGCCCGGTACCGAATAGAGCAGGACACCCCCGACACCCCGAAAGTAGCCGATTACACGCGCGAAAAGGCTCGGAGCACGCTAAATGCGTCCAGACGGGGTAGTGTAAGCCGGTGAGCGGGTACGAGAACGATCGATCCGAGGTCGGCTACCGGCTCTCAGTCACACAAGCCCCATGCTCGCAGCTTGGGCCAGTCCGGGTGCGGATGGCTGCCCTCGGCGTAGGTCCTGGTGCCCTGGCCGGTCTCCAGCGCCCAGCCGGCGGCGGCGCTGCTGCGGCGGTTCGCGGGGGATGCCGCGACGCCCATCCGCTCCCGCGTCGGCATCGACCAGCCCCGCTGCTTCATGAACTGGTGGTAGAGCTGCTGGCTCTGCCACACCGCGGCGTCAGGGTCGAGCAGCTCGGGTGGTGCCGGTGGCCCCACCGAGGCACCGGGCGCCGACCGGGCCGCGGACTTCGCCTGGCGCCGAGCGCTAGTCATCGGACAGCACCCAACCCAGCGCGACCATCCCCGCAGGGGTCAGCCCAAGCTTGTCGCCGAGGTGGCGGAACTCTTGGGCCTGCCAGGCGGCGGCCTCGTCGCCCATGATCGCGCTGCCGTACACCACGTACGCCGCGACCGCCTCGATGTAGGAGTCGTCCCAGGCGTTGGCCTGCGGGCCAGACCACAACCGGCGCCACCGGCTGCGCTCGTCGGCCGACCAGCGCCGGGAGCGGGGCAGTGGCGGAATCGGCAGGTCGCACGACGTCTCCAGGACCTTCAGGCCCCCGCGAGCGGTGGTCGGTCGATGCGCACGGCTGTTGACCTTGGTCGCATTACGCAGCGGACCTGGCATTACCGTCACTCTCCGTACTCGCCGTTGGGTCTATCTGGTAGGCGGACCTGTCAGCGGCCTCCCTGGCGCTCAGCGTCCCCTGGCCGAAGGGTTCCCCTCCCGCCCGTTCACTCATGATCGGTCACCGACCGTTCTCGGTGAACTGTTCGGCCAGCTCGCGCACGCCGCGCGGCACGTGGTGCCCACCTGACTCAACTTCCTCGACTAGACGCACCAGACCGGACGCTAGCCATGTGTCCACGCGATCGGCGGGGATCTGCAGCTCGTCACGGCAGCGATAGTCCTGGCCGCCGAAGCGGAAGCCAGAGACCACGACACGCACGGTGACGGTGTGCGCCGCGCTGGCGCGCGCGACCAGCTGACGGCGCGTGGGTTCGGCATCGGTCCCGGACTGCCCGCACGGTGGGCTGTCCGTGTGGTTGGTGGGATGGGTCATGGTCAGCCCGGGCCTACAGGTTGACGTCCCTGGCGCGGTCGTGGGTGGCTGCGTCCATGCGCAATAACTGAATCGTTGTGTGGTCGACCTTGGTGATCGGTCCACGGCTCAACACGATCTCGTGGCCGCCGGTGGTGACGGCAATGCCCTTCTCGACCATGTACCGCCAGAAGACGATCAGACCAGCGGCGCTCAGGTAGTCCTGCCGCGCGCTTTCCAGCTCGCTGATGGCCTGGTTGTAGCGGGCCGCGGCTTTCTCGGCCGCCGTATCGGCGATCACCCTGCCCTCTTCGTGCAAGCGTTGGACCGCCCGAATGGTGGCGTAGGTCTGCTCGGTGAGCAATCGGCTCAGCATGTCGACGTCGGCCTGAGCGTAGGCGAGGTCTTTGAGTGCCTTGTCCATGCCGGGCTTGAACTCGGCGGCCTTCCCACCACCACGGACGTGTTCGAGCAGCGCGGCGGCGTCGGCCAGCCTGGCTGCCTCGACCGCGGTGCGCGCTTCGCTTAGCGCGGTGTTCGCGGCGGCCATGCGGTCCCGGAGGTTGGCGAGTTTCTCCATAGGCTCGCGGGCGGCCTTCGGCAGCGACCCGGCTGGCGGGAAGGTCGAGGAATCTGTCCACCTGGGGTCGATCCTCGCGGGGCCCTTCTGAATCCCGGCAAGTTGTTCGGTTGTGATCGTCATAACAATGCGCCTCTCTTAGTCTGGGTTGATGGGTCAGTCGCGGCCGAGCAGGCCATCAAGGCGGCCTTCGGCCATTGCCTCGACGATTGCTTCCGGCGTCATGGTTTTGAGCTCGTGTTCGTCGACGGGTGCCTTTCCGGTGACGCGGCCGGCGGCCCCGTTGTCAGCGGTTCCCTGGAATCTCGGTGTGTCGGTGTCGGACATCGGTCTGCCTTTCGATTGTTGAAACGCTAACTACTCGGTCACCGGGGCGAGCGGTTCCACCTACCGCTGCGGGTGGCCTGCTGTCGCTGCACTCGCACCTGCTCTGGATCGGGTATGTCGCCGGGCTCGATCTTCGGCATGGTGGAGACCGGATCCCGTCGCGGTGGCGGCCACTCGGAGGTCACCTCGTGCTCTCCCGGCCAGCACGGTTGCCCAGCTGCGCCACTCTGCGTCGGATCTCGCGGCGAGTCAGGCGTGTGCTCTGACCGAATGAGCACAGGGTGGCTTGCGGGGCGAGCACGTCATTGAAGGCGCGGACCAGACCGGCGAGGGTGGCATCGTCGGCCCACTCTTTGCCGGCGATCTGGCAGATCCAGTCGAGCACCTGCGCCGAGGTGGTGCAGGTTCGCAGGTCGATCTCGTACCGGTAGGGCGTCACCGGGTAGAGCACTCCGGCGTCGGCGTCCAGTCGCCAGGGTCCCCAGCCTCGTCGGGCACCGGCGCGCATGGGTGGTCTGTCCTTGAGGCAGATCGTCTCGATGGACTCGGTGGGTGCGGTCATGGTCGGGTTCCTCTCGGGGTTGGTATTGACGGTTTCCATGCGGCTGCTTCCCACTGCGTCCCAGACGGCGCGGGGGCCACTCGCGGGGGCCTGTCCCAACAGAGGCCCCCCGTAAGGGGGGACACCTGGAACACTGGGACATCGCAGGTCAGAGGGGGTGCGGATGATCTTGGGACACAAAAAGTGTCCCAGCTACCCGAAAACGTGCCCTGACCTGCGGTTTCTAGGCTGGGACAGCACGCTGGGACAGTGGGACACCCGGAACTCATGCCATCGCCTCCCACTCGGGTTCGTGATCTTTAATGGCGCGGTGGACGCTGCTTTTGGATTCACCGATCCGCGTCGCGAGATCCCGGATCGAAGGCCGGCCACCCACGCGCACGCACTCTTCGACCACCCGCGCCCACACGACTTCCCGGGGCCTCTCCTCGGGTGTCCAGGGCCAGGAACCGCCTCGGCGCAGCACCGAAGGCCAGTCCCGCTCGTCACGCGGTCCGCGCCAGTGCCGAACCTGTCCTGTGTCCGGGTCGAGATAGATCCCGAACTCCGGCCAACGCGACCACAGGGACGCGCCGTAGGGGCGTTCCGGGCGCTTTGTGCCGCCGGTTGAGTAAGGGGTGTGCGCTTCAATCACTACAGCGCACCGTGCTGTACCCGCAAGTAGTCCAATTGCGCGCTGACGGCCTTGGCGGTGCGTTCCTCGGTCGGGTCGCCGCCGGCCAGCTTGTAGATCGGACCGGTCAGCAACAGGTCCGGGCGGGCGTCGGCCACGGTCGCGCGTAGCCATGCCGCGTCGTCAGGGTCGAGCAGGTCAAGCCCCTGCGCCCGGACGTGCAGCATCAGCGTGCCCGCATAGTCGGTTCCGGCGGCCAGGCGCAGCGGCCGGATTTTTCGGTTGACCTGCCGGGCTTGATCCCAACCGGTCGAAGCAATTGATCTTGCTGTAGTTCCTCGGCGAAGTGTGATCGCCGAGGAGGAGCCGAGTGGCCCAGCGCAGGATGCTGACCGAGCCCGATCGTGAGGAGATCTCCC
>JBOHFC010000228.1:0-3808 GCA_050701375.1 Pseudonocardiaceae bacterium | reverse complement strand
CACGATGACTGGCAGCCTCGCCGTCAAAGGCCTATGGTGGAGTCCATGTGGTGTAAGCCGGTGATCAACGACCAACAGCGGGCTCATATCGGGCTCTCCGGTTTCGTGCGAACCCGGCACTACCCGGCACTACCCGGCACTACGCGACACTCGAAACCAGCAAGAATGGCCCCTGACGTGCATTTACCGGCCCTAACCATCATTACCCGGCACTACGCGACACTCAGAACAGCAGACTTTTAATCCCTGGGTTCTGGGTTCGATCCCCAGGCGGCCCACAAACTTGCACGTCAGCGCACTGAAGGGCGAATACGAGATCAACGTAGATGATCTTTGGTGTGCTCTTGGCTCGCACTCCGCATGGCTTGGCGGGCTGTGATCGTTTGCCGCTTGTGGTGGTGTCAGCTGATGCTTGTCCAGATGATGGTGGGGTCGGCTGCGCGTAGGGAGCGTAGTCGTCGGGTGAGTTCTGTTGCGGCGGCGGGGGTGGTGGGGGCGCGGCGGATGTAGGAGGCCAGGGAGTGCGCTTCGCTGATGTCGCGCAGGGTTTGCCATCCGGGCCAGGTCAGCAGGTTATAGCCGTAGGCACGGGTGAAGGTATCTCGATCGGCAGCCGGTTCGTGGAAGTGGTCGGGGGCGGCGTAGAGCAGATCAAGTTCGCGTGGTCCGTGGGCGGCGTGGTCGAAGTCGATGAGGAGCCATCGGTCGGCGGTGGAGTCGTGGAGCAGGTTTTCGGTGTGCGCGTCGCCATGTATGAGTCCCTCGCCCAAGTATGAGGTCAGATTCTGGTACGCGGCTCCGAGCCGATCGGCGTGGTCGGTGAGCCACGCGTGCTGATCAGCGGTGAGTGCAGGGTCGTCTCGGGCGGTGTCGAGGTCGAGGGCTTCTCGCAGACGGATGAGCGGTTGGTAGGTCGGCAAGGGTGGCGGTGACGCGGTAATGGCGTGCAGGTCTCGCAGTGCGGCGCCCAGGGCCGCTGGAGTGGGTCTGTGGCTGCGCGGTAAGTAGGGCCAGATGGTTGCCACAGCACCGGCCGCGAAGACGGGTTGGGGAAGGTCGGCGGGAGTCAGGGAGGGACCGGTGTGTGTGGCCAGCCACCGGCACACCGTCACCACCTTGTGTGCCCGGTCTGTCTGTGCTGCGGTGGCGGTGGCCAGGCGAAGTACGAGGCCTTCCCGGCGCAGGTGATACACAGCATTGGAGCGCGCGTGTAGCAGCACGGCGTTCCGGTCGTCCAGCCCTGCCGTATCGCACACGGCATGGAGCTGGTGGCGCGCAGGTAGCGCCCCGGAATCCCGCGTTGCATCCGGGGTCATCCGCGTTGAACGGCCGCTGTCGTGACCGCGGGGATCACGCGACCGCCAGCGCAGCGTGGATCTCACCGCGTACTTCGCCGATGGCTGGGCCGGTGGCGTAGGGCTGCAGGACGGTGTCAAGGGTGCGCAGCCGGTCATAGGCGCGGGGTGAGGCCAGCGCGGTGATCTCTTCGACAGCGTGGTGACCGGTGTGCGCGGCGGTGTCGAGGTCTCCGGTCAGCGCCTGTGCTCCGGCCAGCCCGGGGAGGTTGACCGCGCGGGAGCGGGCGTATGCCGGTCCGTAGCTGTCGACCGCCTCGCGGAGTAAAGGCACGGCCCGGGCGGCGTGTTTCACCTCAGTTGTCGTCAGAGCGAGGGTGTAGTAGGCGTGACCCTGTTGGGCGGCCAGTTCGGCAGTGTCGACGTGGGCGGCCCACGGCGCGGCCGCGTCCGGGTCGGCCTGGGAGAAGTGCTCGATCGCCTGGCCCAGCGCCCGATCGCAGGCCCGAGCGTCACCGTGGGCGGCATAACACCACGCCTGGTTGCTCGCTAGATAGCTGGCAGTGCAGGCCGACACCGGGTGCGTGCGGCTGGCGGCGGCACCGTAACCAAGTTGTACCAGGCTCAACGCTTCGTGCGGCCTGCGCAAATGGAGAGCTTGGTGGGCCATACCCAGCAGCAGATCGGCGGTGAGGTCCGTGGCTCGCGGATGGTCAGCCTGGCGAGCGACGCTTAAAGCGATCATCCATAGTCGACGGGCATCGTTGTGACGTTCGGCGTCGTAGCTGGCCCACGCCGCGACCATGCCAAGATCAGCGGTTGCGATCATCAGCCGGCCTCGTACCGCGGAGTCGCAGGCCGCGTGGTGCAACGCCAGCACCGAGCGCAACTTGGCCACGGCCATCGGGCGACAGACTCCTCCACCCCGGCTAAAGTCCGAATGGCGGAACGCGGCGGTGGCTTGCTCGATCGTTTCCACGTCGACCAACCCGATCCGAGCTACAGTCGGCGCGGCTCGTCCCGTGGGCAGCAACGCGTCAAGCCGCTCGGCATCCAGTGCGTCGACCCCGACGCCAAGGATGATCCCGGCCAGGATCCACGAAAAGTCGCGCCGCCGCACCCAATCCACCGTCCGAGTCTCGCCCACGTCTGGCCACTCCACGCTAACCGTGCCCGGGTCGAAACCGAGCAGGACCGGGGGGATTCCCAGGCGAGATGCGACGTGGGCGATGATCGAGATATCGCGGAGCCGCCGTTGGCCGCGTTCAATGCGGGAAATACGGTCCTGATCCAGCTCGAGCACGTTCCCGAGCTCGTGCTGAGTGAACCCGGCGTGGCGGCGGACAGCCCGGAACAGATAACCAAAGTCATAGCTTGCTAGCGCCCGCCGGACCGGCTCACGAGTGAAGAACTCGGCGTCAAGCTGTGGCTCCCCGATGCCTAAGCGCGGTGAGCAGGGTTCGCTAGGGCAATCCCGGTGCAGCGCAGCCTCGCAGCGCTGGTGGGTGTCGCATGGCTCGCCAGTTTGATCGGGAGCGGGGTTGCTTGCCATCTGCGCTGCTGCCTCTCCCGGTCGTCGGACTGCCACGAATAGTGGATCAACCGTAATGGCTGCGGTCCCCGGCTTCCAGGCGACCTGCCCAACCGAATTCCGGATACGGCGCATCCGCATATGACGAACTGACCTGCCCATGCAGCCGATGCGGTGATCAGATAGCTCACGTGTTGTTCGGACCTACGCGCGAGCCTGCGCATAATCTCGCCACGAGCGCGGAAAATCGGCACGCCCCATGTCCGCCAGTTCCGGCGCTCCGGGCTGCCAGCGCGCTGAGCCGTTCGCTTGCGTCGCATCATCAGCGAGTCGCAGTGATGATTTTCCTCTCACCGCAAGGCGAACGCGCACTGCCCATTTTCGCCGTCGGGCCACTGCCTTACGCGGTGATCAGCGCGTGAGGCGTTCCCCGTCAACAGGTCCCCGTTCCAGCCGGCGAGAGGGCCTGCCACCGGACGTCGAGGCGTTGCTCGTCAAGGTGGTCGCCGATGGGTTCACGGCGTATCGCTGCGGGCCCAAGCATGCCCCGTACGCGTTGCTGGCCTGCTACCAGTGGGATCACTTCGTGGATTTGCTCACCGTCCAGGATTTCGATCGGATGATCATGGCTCGGGCGCCGAAAAGGGACACCCTGGACATCTTCGCCCCCACGGTGGTGGTCTGGTCCTACGAGGGGCCGCCGCAGCCAACGCTGCGAGCCCTGCTTCAGCTGGTGCACCCGGCGCATCCCGACGCCCCGCACGTTGAGTATCCCGCCCCCGCCGGCCTGCTCATCCCCCGAGCTCGGCAACGCCCGATGACGATCCGGCTGCCCTCACCAGGCCGGGCGCGCGTGCGTGCTGACCGGCTGGCCACCGCGATGAGGACCCCGTGGTGATCGCGCCCGTCAGCGCCACCGGGCCTAGCCGGCACCCGATCCCCGGCTGGCCGCCGGTAGAGCCCGCGACCCCCGGCGCTGGGC
>JBOHFC010000227.1:0-12942 GCA_050701375.1 Pseudonocardiaceae bacterium | reverse complement strand
GTGCTGGCCCTGCTGGCCGGAGTCTCCGGCGCACGGCAGGGGATGGTCACCGCGGCGGCGTCGTTCATCGGCGTGCTGGCCGGCGCAGTGATCGGGGTGCGCATCGCGCCCTCACTGATCGAGAGCTACCAGAGCCCAGAGGTCCGGGTCGCGCTCGGGGTGTCGATCGTGATCGTGCTCATCGCGATCGGCGAAACGCTCGGTGTGTTGCTGGGCCGGGCGGTGCAGCGCCGGATCGACGCTGAGGCGCTGCGCCAGGTGGACAGCTTCCTGGGCGCGGTGGTGCAGGGTGTCGCTGCTCTGGTGGTCGCCTGGCTCGTTGCGCTTCCGCTGTCGAAATCGTCGGTCTATACCGGGCTGACCGGGGCGGTGCGGGACTCGTCGGTACTGCGGCTCGTGGACACCGTCATGCCCAACGTGCTGCGCGAACTGCCCACCGAGCTGACCAGACTGCTGGACGTCTCCGGGTTCCCCGACGTTCTCGCGCCGTTCTCGCCCACCCCGATCACTGACGTCGGTCCGGCGGATCCGGTGCTGCTCAACAGCCCGATAGTGCGGCAGGCCAAGGTCAGCGTGCTCAAGGTACGCGGCCGGGCACGCTCCTGCTCCCGGGCGCTGGAGGGCAGCGGGTTCGTGGTGGCGCCCCAGCGGGTGATCACCAATGCGCACGTCGTCGCCGGTACCGACCAGGTTCAGGTGGAGCTATCCCCGAACAACGCGCTGGACGCCACGGTGGTCAGCTACGACCCGGAGGTCGACGTCGCGATCCTGAAGGTACCTGGGTTGCGGGCGCCAGTGCTGCCACTGGCCCCGAAGCCGGCCGTCTCAGGGTTGAGCGGGTTGGTACTCGGCTACCCGCTCGATGGGCCCTACACGGCCTCTGCCGCCCGGGTTCGGGACCGCATCCACCTGCGCGGCCCGGACATCTACAACGCGTCAACTGTGGTCCGCAATGTCTACACCGTCCGCGCCGTAGTACGCAGCGGCAACTCCGGTGGCCCGTTGCTCGACAGCGCCGGCGAGGTACTCGGCCTGGTGTTCGGAGCAGCAGTCGACAACGACGAAACCGGATTCGTACTCGCCGATGACGAGATCTCGGGCGAGGTCGCTGCCGCACCGAGTCGGAGCACCGAAGTCTCCACCGGCAGCTGCGCCTCCTGAGCAGCATGCGTTCGGGCATGCACCCTCACCCGCGGCGGTGGTCCCCGACCTGGTTACCGAAGTCCGAGAAACACTGCTGGAGCTTCGCCGGATCCCCGCCCGACTGCTGGACGCATTGCTGGTAGTTCTGTCCGGCTGGCGAGTTCAACAGCGATGCGCCCAACGCGACAAGCCCGATGGCCGCGAGCAGCCCGATAATGCCGAGCACGAGTCCAGCGACTGACAGGCCACCGTTGGTTGCCTCGCCCCGCTTGGCGCGGGCCCGTCCGAGCAGCCCGAAGATCAGCGCGAGGATACCGAAGACGACGCCGCCAACGATCGTCCAGCACAGCAGGAGCGCGAGCAGGCCCAGGACCAATGCGGTGATCCCGAAACCGTTGCGGGGTGGCGCCGCCGTGGCGCCATAACCGGGACCCCGGCCAAACCCAGGGCGGTGCTGGTCGCCGTCTCGTGGATTCCCCGGCCCGTTCATCCCCAACACCTCACCTGATCGGCGTCCTGGTCCGACGATGATCCCACCATCACCCCGTCGCGCACACCTCAGCCTCCGCCGCCCGGTCGCACTGCGGCTTCCGAACTCAACAGCAGCGCTGTCCAAGGCCAACACGACAGCCCTACGGTTGAGTTCGGCAGACGCCAGAGCGCGGGGGTCCGGGTGAGATGATGCGTGGGGTTTTGGTGGTGGCTGCGGTGGGGGTGCTCGGGGTTGCCTGCGCACCACACGGGCCGACCGCGGCCGCCGACGCGAGAGCCGTCGACATGTGCACCATTCTGACCGACACCGAACTGAGCCAACTCGGTGTCCGGCCGGACACCCGCGAGCCACTGGATCAGTTCGGCTCGGTCGGCTGCGAATGGGTCGGTAAACCCCTCAGATTGAGCCTCGAGCGGGACAAGGAGACCGTCGCTTCGTACCGGTCGCGTCAGCGTGGCCCGGCATTCATCACCTTCGCCGAGAATGAGGTCAACGGCCGCGCTGGACTGAGGTTCGCGGTAGACCGTGACGGCGGCACTGACTGCGAGCAGCTGATTGATGGCGGCTCGGTGTCGCTTGTGGTGCATGTGGCGTCAGCGACGAGCCCGGATGGTCATCGGGTCGACTCGTGCCCGGAGGCGTTGCGGATCGCGCAGCTGATCGAGCCCCGGCTGCCGAAAGTCTCGTAGGCTCGGCACATGGACTACCGCAGCCTGGGGCGCACCGGCATGCAGGTCAGCCCCCTGTGTCTGGGGGCGATGATGTTCGGCGCGTGGGGGGAACCCGACCATCAGACCTCGATCGGGATCATCCACCGCGCGCTGGACGCCGGTATCAACTTCATCGACACCGCCGACGTCTACTCCCAAGGCGAGTCGGAGGTGATCGTCGGCAAAGCGCTGGCCGGCGGCCGCCGTGATGGCGTGATCCTCGCTACCAAGTTCCACGCCCAGATGGACGTGCCGGTGGACACTCCCTTTGGCCGGCTGGGCGCAGGTGACCCGAACAAGCGCGGCAACTCGCGCCGCTGGATCGTCCAGGAGGTGGACAACAGCCTCCGGCGCCTGGGCACCGACTGGATCGACCTCTACCAGGTACACCGACCGGATCCCGACACCGACGTCGAGGAGACCCTGTCCGCGCTCACCGACCTGCAGCGTCAGGGCAAGATCCGCGCGTTCGGTTCGTCGACCTTCCCGGCGCACCAGGTCGTCGAGGCGCAGTGGACGTCGCGGCAGCGGGCGCTGGGCCGGTTCGTGACCGAGCAACCGCCGTACTCCCTGCTCGTCCGCGGCGCCGAGGCCGACGTGCTGCCGGTGGCGCAGCGCTACGGCATGGGCGTGCTGCCGTGGAGCCCGCTGGCCGGCGGGTGGCTGACCGGCCGCTACCGCAAGGGCCAGGACATGCCGACGTCGTCGCGTTCCCAGCGCATGCCCCACCGCTACGATCTGTCCAACCCCGACAACCAGCGCAAGTTCGACGCCGCCGACGCCCTGGCCGTGCTTGCCGACCAGGCCGGGATCTCCCTGATCCACCTGGCGCTGGCCTTCGTCCGCCAGCACCCTGCGGTGACCGCACCGATCATCGGCCCACGCACGATGCAACACCTCGAGGCGCAACTCGGCGCCGTCGACGTCACGCTGTCCACCGACGTGCTGGACCGCATCGACGAGATCGTCCCGCCCGGCGTCACACTGTCGCGTTCCGACGCGGGCTACCTGCCACCCGCGCTCACCGACCCGTTCCTACGCCGCCGTCGCACTGTTTGATTCCGACCCGCACCACAACACCAATTCTTTCCAGCGATACCACGAGCGTGACTCCTGCGCGATCCGTGGCTGTGCGCCACTCATCAGGTTGACGGACCCAACGATGAGATGGCGTCGCGGAATTCTGTCATGGACGATGTTCTGTCTTTGGGCTCGGGAGTTAACGCGTGGTGGAGCGCATTTTCGAGTGCCGGCCATGGCCAAGGCCGTATGCCGGCGAGATCGTGTTGGTGTCCTCGTGCTATGGCGGTTCAGTCTGGTTGAAGCGGGTGGGGGCCTTGAGCGAGGGCGAAGTCGATGAGGTTGACTGTGGTGGGCGCGAGAAGTATGTGGGCAGGCTGGAGATCTGCGTGAAGCCATCCCAGGCCGTGCAACTGAGCTAGCCGGCCAGCGACGGCGATTTGTGGCGCGGAGGATGCTGTCGCGCCGGGCGGGTGAGTCGTCGCCGTGTCGAGCCGGAGCGAAGAGCCGGTGGGGGGGATGCCGTCGAGCCAGCTCAGGGCCAACCAGGAGCCGCCGCCGTGCAGGTCGCCAGACTCGATGAGGTAGCCAGGGGCGAAGTCGTGCAGGTGGGTGAGGGCGGCGGCTTCGCGGTGGGCGAGGTTTTCAGCTTCCCGGACGCCCTGGTCGTCCGTGTTGTGTGAGGCGATTTTGAGTGCCACGTCACCGGTGGCGAACCCGATGCGGTAGACGCGGGATCCGCGCCGATCAGCGACAAGTTCGGCGCCGCCCGATGCCTGTCCGAGGCGGTACCCGACGTGCGCGGCCAGCCTGACGACATCGGGCGGCTGAGCATTCACCACGTCAGTGTCGCGGTCGAGTTGTTCGACGGTAGTGCCGCCACTGTCGCGACCTCCGTAGATCGTCGGCGCTATGTTGGAGAAGACGTGGTGCGGCAGGCCGTAGCTCTCACGCGGTGTCCGGCAGTACTGACATCGTCCGTTGCCGTCCACGGTGTGCCGGTCGAGCAGCGCCAGGCACAGCAGTGCCAGCCGCACACACTCCCCGTCTGGTGCTCGTTCGGCCGTGGCAACCGCCTGTTCCAGTCGTTCCCGTAGCACCCGATGCCGGATCCCGTACACGTTGGTTACCAATCCTGGTGTGGGATCGTGCACGCGGTGCCGTTCAGGTCCTGACCAGCGATGATCGCAACCTCTCCGTCAACCACCAAGCTCACGTGTGCGGCCCGCGCATCCAAACGTCGTGCCATCGCCGCGAGCCGCTCAGCGAAGGCGTGATATTCCTCGGCGACGGCGCTCGCGTTCATGATGCGCATGGCTAGCGGCACCACATCGGTGTTGAGCCGCCCCAACTCGGCCAGCAGCAACCGGTCCTCCCGGATCACGACGGCACCTCGTCGCTGCACGCTGGCTGCTTGCTTCCCAACACCGCTTCGAGCACACGTCGCGGAGGCTCCTGGTGGGTACCGGCACCAGAGGCCACATGAGCGATTAGGTGCACGTCGCCAGGGTCGGTCACCCTGGTCATCGCAGCAGGGGCAGTTGTACGGGGCACGTCCAGAGGCTGGCAAAACGCCGCGGCAGGAGACAGGGAGGCCGACCGAGAGACCAAGGGATCCTCGGGGATACCGGCATCGACTTACCAGATTAACAAGATCACAATGGTTAAACTCCACCTGAACGGGAGGTAAGCGGTGTGCCGGACGTGAACAAGCGCCTTCAGGCGGCGCGCGAGCGGGTGCCATCGCTCACCGCGCCCGGGGAGCCCGCAAGCCGGCAAGAGATCGCGGAGGCGGTCAACGCCTTTCTGTGGCGGGAGACCGGGCGTCGATATGAGTTCGATGCGCACCACCTGGCGAAGCTAGAGCGGGGCGTTATCGGCTGGCCCTGCGCGCCTTACCGCTCCGCCCTTCGTGCCGTTCTACATGCGTCGTGTGATTACGAGCTGGGCTTCGTCCCTCCACGGCGGCCCCGACCTGAGAGCGCACCGACACCCGAGCTGTGGTCATCAGGGCTTGCTGCGCCATTCTGGGAACCAGAAGGGATCGCTGCTGCCGCCGACGAGACGACGAAGGCTGATTTGATCAATCGGCGCGACGTGTTGGTTGGCGCCACGGCTGTCACCGGCTGCGCTCTGCTGAATTCCCTTTCGGTGTGGCTGGAGCCGCTGCGGACCGAACGTTCTGGTGCTGGCTCAGCGTTCAGCGCGGCTGAGCTGGAAGCACTAGAGCAGATGGTCGGAGTCTTCCGCGGGTGGTCGCGCTCGTCGGCGAGCGGATTGGCCCGCTCCGCCGTGGTAGGGCAACTGCATGAGCTGGCCGGACAGTTGCGTCAGGCACCGGCTGGGCCGCGTACCGACAGGGCATTCCTCGCGGGCGCCGAGTTGGCCAAGATCGCCGGTTCGATGTCCTTCGACGCCGGGTTTCAGGGAGCGGCGCAGCGCTACTACGTGATGGCGGTGCAGCTGGCAAAGGCTGCGGGGTCGGACACGCTCGCTGCTGTCGCTCTCGCCGCTCTGGCGAGGCAACTCTTCGACCTCATGGAGCCCGAGGACGGGCTCGAGGTCGTCGCGTTGGCACAGTACGGCACCCGTCGTTCCGCGACGCCGGGACTGCGGGCGTTGCTGCATACACGGGAGGCGTGGGGCCATGCCCAGCGAGGCTGCACCAATGCCGTACATAAGGCGGTCGGCCTGGCCGAGGAGGCCTACGCCCAGCGCAAGTCCGAGGCGGAGCCGCGATGGACAATCGGCTTGGACGCTGCCGAGCTAGCTGGGGTGATCGGCGCTCGCTATCGCGACCTCGCCCGGCATGACCCCGCGCAGGCCCCCCGGGCGGTGCGCTATATCGGCCAGGCGCTCGCACTGCGCGACGCGAGCAGGCAGCGCAACCGCGCGTTCGACCTGATTGGGCTCGCCCGGGTACATCTGATCACCGGCGAGCCCGAGCAGGCCGCGACACTGATTGGACAGGCGATGCCCTTGGCAGGCGAGCGGGCACCAGGGCGGGTGGGCCGCAAGCTCGGCGACTTCTACCGCGAAACCGCCCGATGGGCTGCCGTACCCGCGGTACGCGACGCCAGGGATCAACTACGTCCACTGGTCGTCGTTTGACCAACCGTCTGGAAGCAGGAGAGGGGAGTGCTGTGGCGCGCATCGGCATCACCGGCCACTCGAACCTCACTGTCGAAACCGCTTCATTGGTGGCAGACGCGCTGCTCGCTGAGGTGGCCGCACATTCCAGCGACGGCCTCGTGGGTGTCAGCTGCCTGGCCCGGGGCGCCGACCAACTCTTCGCCCGTTCTGTGCTGGAGCTGGGCGGCGCCTTGGAGGTGGTGTTGCCTGCGGCGGACTACCGCAGCCGCAAGGTCAAGGCAGACAACGCCGCGGTCTTCGATGAATTGATTGGCCGGGCGACGACGGTGCGCACGTTGCCGTTCGAGACTGCCAACCGCGATTCCTATCTGGCCGCCAGCGAACACGTGCTGTCCACCGTGGAGTTGATGGTGGCAGTGTGGGACGGGCAGCCCGCCGACGGTCGCGGTGGAACCGGCGACGTCGTCGAGCGCGCCCGAATGCTTGGCCTGCCGGTGACCGTGGTGTGGCCCGCAGGAGCCTCGCGTGAGTAGATCAAGCAACGCGCCGCGGGCGCTGGTCACCCGGCGGCAAAGAACCTGCTGAGCATCACCGTGGTGCGCGAAACTCTGCGACAGGTTCGATACGGCGGCCCGCGCGCTGAGCGCGGTCGGAGGAGAACCTCGATGAACGGTGCCAGTGCGGTGGAGTTTCGTCGCTTCGACCGGGCGGGTGCTCGTGAGCGACGCGATGTCGTCGAATTGATCCATCGGGACGCCTACGCCGCCGCCGATGCCAGCCGTGACGCTTTCGCCAGCGACAGGGCGTTCGTGCAGCGCTTCGACGCCTACACATCGCGCTCGGAGTTCGATCTCGTCATCGCCTACCGGGGCAACGAACCGATCGGACAAACCTGGGGATGGGCACTGGGCCCTACCACCGCCTGGTGGGACGATCTCACGAGCGAACCAGAGCCCGGGTTCACCGTCGAGGATGGGCACCGGACTTTCGCTCTGTCGGAACTCATGGTCCGGCAGTCTTGGACCGGACAAGGTGTCGCCCATGCGCTCCATGACGAACTGCTGCAGCGTCGCCGCGAGACTCGTGCAGCGCTGCTCGTCCGGCACGAGAACACCACGGCCTATCGGGCGTACACCCGATGGGGGTGGCGCCCAGTCGGCCACCTGCGTCCAGCTTGGCCGGACGCACCGCTGATGGACGTGCTGATCATGTCATTGCCCCTGCGAAAATAGTGGCAGCTAGAGAAGGGCGAAGGTCTCTCAGAATCGACCGTCTGTGGTTCCAGTAGCCTGGCTCGCCGAGCGATCTCTCCCGCCGGGCCAGTCATGTATCAAACGAGGACGACCTCTTTGGTTCCCTCGGGTGTGCGTACGAGGATGGCAGCCTTCTCCTGTTTGGCCATCCTGTAGATGAAGTCTCCGTAGCCGATGAGTCGACGAACCGCCTCGGTCAGCGTCACTCCCTCGTGTTGGATGACGTTGTCGAGAGCGGCGACCATCTCGGCGTTGACCGCCACGTTGATCCGCTTCGGGACCGCGGAGGTGGTCTTGCTCGGAGGCCAACCAGCGGCGGCGGCACCGTTAGCAGGATCGACGTTCATGATGTCTCCTCAGCGGTCATGGGTGCCTGGATGGTAGCTCGGACCCTGGCTGTTCCGGGTCCTCGCTAGCTCCGACATGCACCGATGGCCAACATGTTGCACGCCGCACGTGGCTGTGTCAAGCCTGATCTGTGGCGAAACTGTGGTAACCACGTGTGCGCCTCGCACACCTTGTTCTGTGATCTAGCTCACAGGGTACCTCCGTATTATCCGAAGACGATCTCTCGATTACTCTGGTGCATGCCCACCTTCGAGGGTTTACCCCGCCTAGATGGCGTTTCGACCAGATGTGGGGCAGGGGAGACTTTGAAGAGGGGGAGGGCTCGTCGTGGACGATGATGACAAGTACCGGTACTGCCCGCCGTGGGCTAATGCGGAGATCATCGACGAGGACATCTGGGTCGGGCGGGACGCCGAATGCCTGAGCTGGAACTCCCTGGTGCAGTGGCGGACTGAAGATGAGGCCGCCGATGGCGACCAGCTCTAGCGGCAGCCATGCAGCCGCACCCGAATCTCCCGCAATGAGGTCGGCCGGAGCGCTGCTCGATGGCGACACCTGGATGGGTACCGACGCCTTCGCTCGAACGGACGCTCCCACTATCAGGCTGCAGCAACCAACTCGTGACCACGTGATACACGTTTCCCAGGGCCAAGCCAGCAACCCGCAAGGTGCCGAGTTCCACTCAGACACCGGGACGCTTGTCGGGCTGGAGACCGAAGCGCGGGTCAACGATGCCGGCTCCGCCGCCCGTGGGTGGCGGTCACCACCGCCTGGGGTTGACAAGTTGAGCGAGTTCGCCTACTTCCAAGGCAACGACCTGCTGGCACTGCGGGACTACAAGCTCCGTGAGCAAGGCCAGCGCGACCAGCGCTCGATGCAGGGCTCGGTGCTGCTGGGGATCATCAGCGTGATCTTCTTGACTCTGATCCTCGTGGTAGTGGCCGTCGGGATCAAATGGATCACTGAGGGGTTCGGCGAACACATCCTCAGCCTCGTTCTGACCGCCGCGCTCAGCGGACTCGGAGGCGCAGTCGCCTGGGCCTTCCGGGGAGCTTCCACTGAGCAGAATCGGCGCTCACCAGGCGCGGGCCCAACGCCAGATCGGTGATGGTCTGGTCCGCCCAGCGCAGACGCCTTCGTCACGCCGGCGGCACCAGGCTGATCCGCTGACGCGGACGTAGGCTAGTCGCGATGACGTCGAACTCAAGTACCCGCCGACCCACGGCCGCCGCCGGCTTGGCCGTCCTGCTTACCAGCACCGGGATACTGCATTTCGTGGCGCCCGCATCGTTCGACGGGATCGTCCCCGAGCAGCTGCCCGGCGCGGCCCGCACCTGGACCCACCTCTCCGGGGTGGCCGAGCTGCTGGTCGCGGTGCTGATCGCGCTTCCCCGAACTCGCCGGCTCGGTGGGTTGCTCGCTGCGTTGCTGTTCGTCGCGGTGTTCCCGGCCAACGTGAAGATGGCGATCGACTGGTCCGACCGGCCGGCCTGGATGCGCGCACTGGCCTACGGGCGGTTGCCGCTACAGATTCCACTGGTCTTGTGGGCAGTGCTCGTCTACCGCAGTGCCGCGGCCAGACGCGGTCGGTAACACGACTAACCAGTGTCGCGATAACGGAGTAACGCCAGCCGCCGTTTGCGCGTCCGCGTGCCGTTCGTCGCGGGCCGGGTTCGTAGCCCGACCGCTCGGCACGTCGGTTTCCGACCGCTCGTCGCGCCGGTTCCTACACCGGGCGCAAGCGACACTCCGGCGCAGGTGCGGCGTTTGCCCCTGCCGTGGCCCTACCGTTACTTTCCGTCGGTCGCAGATCACGATCAGGTCGCGAGCAGGTGTCGTCCCGGTGCCCCGAGCCGAGGCGGCTGCTGAATCGGCACGCGAACCAGGTCCCCGGGCGCGGAAGGGACGTACAGTTGGCGCGTCACAGCTCCCCACGTGGCTGTCGGCAGCATCCTGCGTTCGTAGTTCCCTCCTCCCCCCATTCCAAACCTCACGGCACGCATCGGGTTCCCCGGCCAGGTCCGGCGCTACGGGGACGTGCGGTGACGGCAGCGGTCGCCGCTGGTGCTCTTGCCGTCGCAGGTCATTCGATGCATGCCACCACAGCTGTCGCAGCTGAACAGGTCGCCGACGTCGCCCAGGCCGCGGTAACCAGCCCATCCTTGGAACCCGAGGTTCTGCAGCTCAGCGCTCGCAGCGAGAGCCCAAGCGGAGTGTCAGCGTTGCGCCGCGCCGTCGAGCGGGCGGACCGGGCGACGGCTTATCAGGAGGCCGTCCGGAACCGTCTCGGGCAGCCGTACCAAGCCGGTAACAGCCACAGCCTCGACGGTTGGATCGCCAAGGCTCTCGGACTGATGGGACTGCCCCAAGCCCTCGCGCCCGGGGTCAGGTCGATCATCATGCACGAATCCGGCGGGAACCCCAACGCGATCAACAACTGGGACAGCAACGCCGCGGCGGGCAACCCCTCGCAAGGCCTCATGCAGACCATCCCGAGCACCTTCAGAGCGTGTGTGCTGCCTAGCCTGGCCAGCCGCTCGATCACCGATCCGGTAGCCAACATCACCGCCGGGATCCGCAGCATGATCGCCCACCACGGCATCGGTGCCGTGATGGCCGGTGGCCGGCGCGACGCCCACGGCAACTACATCGGCTACGGCGGCGCAGGCTGCTCGTCCTACGACCTCAACGAGTACGCCTCCCAGCTACGCACCCTGTGGACCGACGAGCCACTACCCGTCTCGGCAGCCGCTCGTACCACGTCAGCAGGATGATGCGGGCCGGCGCGGCCGCATAGCGAGACGAATCCACCCATCAGGGAAGCCTCCCAAGATCGTTGGTGTTGCCAGACGTGACGCCGACCTGAGGAGAGTGCCGTGCCAGCTGAGCAGGCGCAGCCAGTGCAACGAGTCCTGTTGGTAGCGGCCCATCCAGACGACGTGGACTTCGGGTCCGCTGGGACGATCGCGACCTGGACCGACGCGGGTATCGAGGTGTCCTACTGCATCGTGACCAACGGTGACGCCGGCGGTTTCGACTCGAAGGTGCCCCGCTCCGCAATCGCGGGTATTCGCCAGGACGAGCAACGCAAGGCGGCCGCCGCATTGGGCGTCATCGACGTCGATTTCCTCGGCTACCCCGACGGGCGGCTGGTAGTGAGCTTCGCGCTGCGGCGCGACATTACCCGCGCCATCCGCCGGGTTCGTCCGGATCGGGTGGTGGTCCCGTCCCCGCAACGCGACCTGCGCAACGTCTACGTCAGCCATCCCGACCACCAGGCGGCCGGTGAAGCAGCTCTGTGCGCGATCTACCCCGACGCCCGCAACCCCTACGCCCATCCCGAACTGCTCGCGGAGGAGGGCCTGGAAGCACATACCGTGCCCGAGGTCTGGGTGATGAGCTCCAATGATCGGGCCGACCATTACGTCGACATCACGGACACCTTCGACCGCAAGATCGCGGCACTGCGCGCCCACACCAGCCAGACCGCGCACATGACGGACCTGGAGGAGCGGATCCGTAGCTGGGGCGCTATGCAGGCCCAAGCCGCAGGTTTGGCGCAGGGTCGGCTGGCGGAGGGCTACCTCGTGCTCGACACTCGCTGATGCTCGTCGTTGCTGCCGGTGAGCAGGACGTGGGCCACCAGCTCGGGATTGTCGTTCATCGGCACGTGCCCGCAGCCCGGCAATCGCAGCAGCCGGGCGTGCGGGATCAACCGGATGACCGACTCGCCCCGTGGCCGCCGCATCAGCCAGTCCCGCGATCCCCACGCGATGGTCACCGGCACGTTGGGCACCTGACCAGCGAAAACGATCTTGTTGCCGGCGGCCAGGGTTGGGGCGAAGCCGACCGCGCTGATCATCGCCTGCATGTCATCGAGCAGCACCTGCGGCTCGAGCAGGTCCGGACGGCCGAACAGGATGCCGCACATGAGGGTGCGCCCGGCCGCCGACCGGGACAACCTGATCGCGAGTTTCGGGGGCATGTACCGCGCGGTGCGCTGGACCTGCCGCACCATGGCCAGCGACACCCGCCGCCCCATCGGGGTCCACAGCCCCGCTGGGGACAGCGCTGTCGCGCTGGCGACCATCCCCTGCTGCGCGAGCACGAGGGAGATCAGGCCACCCATCGAGTTCCCCGCCACATGCGGCCGGTCCAGCCCCTGGTTGGCGAAGAACTCCTTGAGCACTATCACTGCGGTGTCCAGCTCGTAGGGTAGATGCTCTGGAAGCGGAGGGGATTCGCCGAAGCCCGGAAGGTCCAGGGAGATCACCTCCCGGTGCTTGGCCAACCGCTCCTCAACGGGAAGCCACGCCTGCCGCCGGTGCCCGGCACCATGCAGCAAGACGAGCGGCGGTCCCGCGCCGCACCGGTTGTATGCCAGCTCCACACCGACACTGTATCGACTTGTAACCCGCCAGTAACTAGTACTCTGGGGTATCGGCGGGATCGGTCCGGTGGAATGCACACAAATGATCTTAGTGTCGGCGCTACGGCGTGTCCTGCACCTGTGCCTGCAAGTACAGTTGTCGTGCCAGGAGATCAGGTGCGCCCGGTGAGCGGCACCCGCTAGGAGATTGCAGTTCGTGCGCGAATCGTTGGGCGACCTGCGGACGGCTCGTCGGCGGGCTGCCGTGCCGAAAATCCGCTACCCACCGGCGCTGCCGATCAGCCGGCACACCGCCGAGATCGCCGCGGCGATCCGGGACCATCAGGTGGTGGTGATTGCCGGGGAAACCGGGTCCGGCAAGACCACCCAGATCCCCAAGATCTGCCTGGAGCTGGGCCGCGGGGTGCGGGGCACCATCGGGCACACCCAGCCGCGCAGGCTCGCCGCGCGCACGGTGGCCGAGCGCATCGCCGAGGAACTGGACGTCCCCAT
>JBOHFC010000226.1:0-11280 GCA_050701375.1 Pseudonocardiaceae bacterium | reverse complement strand
CTGTCCGGGTCACGCACCATCACGGCCAGGTTCACCGACAGGTTGGAGATGTAGGGAAACGGGTGGGCCGGGTCCACCGCCAACGGGGTGAGCACCGGGAAGATGTGGTCGGAGAAGTAACCCGATAACCGCAGCCGCTGCTGATCGTCGAGGTCAGACCAGGTCACGAAGGTGATGTCGTGCTTCTCCAGCTCGGGGCGTACGGAGTCGAGGCAGATCCGGGCCTGGTGCTCGGTGAGCTCCCGGCTGCGCATCGCGATCTGGGCCAGCTGCTCGCGCGGCGTCAGGCCATCTGCGCTGCGCACCGCCAGCCCGGCCTCCTCCCGGCGCTTGAGCCCGGCGACCCGCACCATGTAGAACTCGTCGATATTCGATCCGAAGATCGCTAGGAACTTGGCCCGCTCAAGCAGCGGCTGGCTGGTGTCCTCGGCCAGCGCCAGCACCCGAGCGTTGAAATCCAACCAGGACAGTTCCCGGTTGAGGTAGCGATCATCAGGCAGGTCGGTGGCCGCGGGGACCGGGGTCGCCGCTGGGGGAGCAGGCGGCACCGTCGTCACGGAACCGTCGGCGATCGATCCGGCACGGCCTGCGGTCGTGAGACCGGTGTCCTCGCCGTATGTGCTCACCCGACCATTGTTCCGTATCTCGCTTGGCGGCGGGATATCGCGCCGCGCTTAATCGACTGGCTACCTGCTGTCCAGCGCGGCGCTGGTGAACCGGCCTAGCCCCAGGCCGCGGGCGGCGGCCAGATCGGCGGCGGTGTCGACGTCGCACCGCAGCCCCGGCCAACCACCAGTGAGCTCCCACGCGCCGGTGGCTCGATGCGCCGCCGCCGAGCCAGGCCCGAAGCAGGGGCCCAGGAGCTGCCCCGGTGGGGCCAGCAGCAGGGTCGTCCCGGTGCCCGTCCGATCGGCGCAGAATGCCCGCTCGCCGGTGGCCAGGGCGGCGTGGATCGCGCGGTCCAGCTCCTGCGGACGCAGTGCGGGCAGGTCGGCCTGCAAGACTCCCACCGCTGCGGTCAGGTCCGCGGCGCGGAGCACCGCCTCCCCGTACCGCAGGGCCGGGTTGAGGCCAGCGGCCGGCTCGTCGGGAATCGTCTGCACCCCGTCGTCGGCGAGGGCGGCGCACACCACCTCGTCGGAGCAGATCGCGACTACCTGGCGCACCCGCACCGCACCTGTCGCGGCAGTCAAGGTATCCCGGACGAGTGCGAGCACCAACCGGGAGTGCGCCTGCGGAGCACCGGCCCCGCCGTCGGCTGCACCCCGCAGCCGGGTCTTCGCCCAGGCGAGAGGCTTCACCGGGACGAGCAGGTCCACGTGCACGCCCCATCGTCCCGCTGGACCTTCGATCCGGCGGCAGGGAAGACTTCAGCCTCTCCACCAGGATTCTTCGACCCGGGCACGGACCAGGAGCGGAAGTCATGACTTTGGCGGTGCAGCGAATCGCGGTGATGGGCGCGGGCTCGTGGGGCACCACGTTCGCCAAGGTGCTCGCCGACGCCGGCCGCGACGTCGTGCTGTGGGCCCGTCGGGCCGAGGTGGCCGACGTGGTCACCCACCGGCACGCCAACCCGGAATACCTGCCAGGGGTGATACTGCCGGCGTCCCTGCAGGCCACCGTGCGCGCGGAGGCGGCGCTCGATGGGGTGGACGCAGTGGTCTTCGCCGTGCCCAGCCAGACGCTGCGGGACAACCTGCGCGACTGGCACCGGTCGATCCCACCTCAGGCCACCTTGGTGAGCCTCGCCAAGGGCGTCGAGCTCGGCAGCCTCAAGCGAATGAGTGAGGTCGTGATCGATGTCACTGCTGTCCTGCCCGACCAGGTGGTGGTGGTGTCCGGCCCGAACCTCGCTCGGGAGATCGCCGCCGAACAGCCCACCGCGAGCGTGGTCGCGTGCACCGACCACGACCGCGCCGTCGCGGTGCAAAGCGCCTGTGGAACCCCTTATTTTCGGCCATATACCAATACCGACGTCATCGGTTGCGAACTCGGCGGCGCATGCAAGAACGTCATCGCGCTGGCCTGCGGGATGGCTGCCGGATTGGGATGCGGGGACAACACCCTGGCGACGCTGATCACCCGCGGACTGGCCGAGATGGGGCGGCTGGGTGCCGCATTGGGGGCAGACCCGGTGACGTTCGCGGGCTTGGCCGGGCTCGGCGACCTGGTGGCCACCTGCGCCTCACCGCTGTCCCGTAACCGCTCTTTCGGTTATCGGATCGGCATCGGCGATACCCCCGAACAAGCCCAGGCGGCCACTCACGGCCAGGTAGCCGAGGGCGTGAAATCCTGCTTGTCGATCCAGGGGCTGGCCGCGCGCTGCGGCGTCGAGGTGCCGATCGCCGACGGCGTACGCCGAGTCTGCTACGACGGTCAGTCACCACGGGAGATGGCCGGCAAATTGCTCGGCCGCGCCCACAAACCGGAATGAGCCCGCACGCTTGCTGCACGCCAAGATCGTCGGTTATGCGTCTGGGACGACAACGAATGCCGTCGATTGCACACAACCGGTGATCTGTCTCAAGGAGGACGAACTGGTGGGTGGGTTTCGACGTACGAGGCCACTCGGAGAAGCTGTTGCCCGCCACCTGCCGAGTGACCTAGGCACGATCGGCGATGTTTCACGGAACTCCTGCTTGATGCGCGCACGTCCTGAGATTCCTTGCATATGTGGGTGAGAGACCCGGGTGTACTTGCTGACCTCGCAGAACACGTTCTGCCAGTCGATCAGCGTCGGCCATCGACCCCACAGGTCTACGAAGTCCAAGCCTAGGCGCACAAAGTGTTTCCTTGAAGTATCGGGCTATCCACCGGGTACAACAAACTCCATCTCGTCGGCGCTCACCACGGGACTATAGGCTAGGTCGATCGCGTACTGGTACGCCAGAAACCGGCCCAGTGACGGCAATGTCAGAAGTCCCTCGTACACTTCTCTGAGGTTGGTAGGCCGCGCGCCAAGGCGGTCGGTCAACAGCTCCCACGTCGGTATCTTGTTGAAAAACTTGAATAACAGGATTCGGAACACCACCTCGTGGATATCCTGTGAGCTTACATAGATGACGTTTCGAATCAGATACTGCGAGACTGGACGATTGTCGGTGTCAACTCATCGGACACTCACGGGACTATACTGAGTGGGGTCATGACCGTCGTTATCGGCCGTGCGGAAAACGCTCGCGTTGGAAGTTCACCGCCGGTAGCGTTTCGGGCATGTCGCGTCCCCTCGGGCTGCCCGTGGTGCGGTCCTCAGCGTTTGCCTTCGACACCGCGCACGACTATGCCGAGGTTCTCGGTGGCCGCGTCCCCGGATACTCCTACTCGCGGATCGACAACCCGACCTCGGTCGCGTTCGGCGCAGCGGTGGCTGCGCTGGAGGCACCAGGCGCAGCGGACGTCGGTGCGGAGCCGTTCGCGTCCGGGATGGCCGCCATCTCGGCCACCTTGCTCGGCCATCTCGAAGCGGGCAACGAGGTGATTGCCCCGGCGGCCTGTTACGGCGGCACCTGGTCGCTGCTCACCCGCTGGCTACCCCGATGGGGGATACGCCCGGTGCTGATCGACGTCACCGACGCCGCTGCCGTCCGGGCTGCGATCACCGCGCGAACTCGGATGATCTACGTCGAAACCATCGCCAACCCAACCCTGACGGTGCCCGATCTGCCTGCCCTGGCGCAGGTCGCACATCAAGCCGACGGCCTGCTGGTGGTGGACTCCACCTTCGCCACCCCGGTTATCTGCCGCCCGTTGGAGCAGGGCGCCGACCTGGTGGTGCACTCGGCGACGAAGTTCATCGGCGGGCACGCGGACGCTACTGGCGGGGTGGCGATCGGCCGGCCAGAGCACCTCGGACCGGTCCGGGGAGCACGGATCGACCTTGGTGGTTGCCTCGCCCCGGACGAGGCATTCCTGCTGTACAGAGGGCTTGAGACGTTGCCGCTGCGAGTGGCTCGGCAGAGCGCGACCGCGGCTGTGCTGGCCGACAAGCTCGCGGGCCACCCCGCGGTGGAGCGGGTGCGCTACCCGGGCCTGGCCTCGCATCCGCAACACGGCACCGCCCGCGCGCTGTTCCGGGGCGGCCTGTTCGGCAGCCTGATCACTGTGGATGTCCATGGTGGACGAACCGGGGGGATGGCCTTCTGCGATGGGCTGCGCACCGTTCGGATCGCCTCCTCGCTGGGTAGCGTGCACTCCAAGGTCAGCCATGCGGCGTCGACCACCCACCGCCAGCTTGACGACACCGCGCTCGCGGCGGCCGGAATATCGCCCGGCCAGGTCCGGGTGTCTGTCGGGGTGGAGGACCCCGAGGAACTGCTCGCCGATCTGCGCCAAGCACTCGACGCGGTTCTTGACGGGGATGCGGATCTCCTGGTTTGATCACTAACTGTGAACAGCACTGTCGCCCTGGTCCGGCGGTCCCCAGTGGATCTGCGCCGGGTGGCGAGCGCGCTGTGTCCCGCGCGGTGATCTTGTCCCGCTGACCGCGTTTCCTTGACAGCCTGCCCTTTCCTGGCGGTGGCTGCCGCGCGGTCGGTCTCACCGATCTCGCGGAGGAATATCGCTATGTATGCCGTGCCCGACCTCACCGTCCCGGAGCCCGATCTCGCTCGTAGCGGCGGCCCGGCCAGCCTCGCCATGGGACTGGCCGCGCATCCCGAGCGATGGTGGAGACTGCTGAACTATCGCACCGACACCCGCTGGTACCGGCTGCTCGAACGAACCGACCAGCACGAGGTGTGGCTGCTGTCCTGGCTACCCGGTCAGGGCACCGATCTTCATGATCACGGCCCGGCGTCGGGCGCTTTCGCGATCGCGGCGGGCACGCTGACCGAACGGGTGGTCGCAGCCAGGACGGGTCGGCCGCTGGTGGACGTCACCCGGGCGCTGAACACCGGGCACTGCCGCGCCTTCGGCCCGCATTACGTTCATCAGGTCACCAACGCCGGCGCGGTCCCCGCTGTGAGCGTGCACGTCTACACGCCGGGCCTGGCGATGATGAACCGCTACCGGCAGGAGCCGTCGGGACTGCGTCACGTCGCCGTGGAACAGGCCGGGGTGGATTGGTGAGCCGGCCACCCGGCGCGCTCAGCGTCGACCAGATGCTGGCCCACGCCCGCTCGCGGTTGCAGCGCCTCACCCCGATACAGGCCTATGACGCCATGGCGGTCGGAGCGCTACTGGTGGACATCCGCCCAGGTTGGCAGCGTGCCGTCGAGGGAGAGGTGCCCGACGCATTGCTGGTAGAGCGCAACCATCTTGAATGGCGCTTCGATCCCGAATGCGACGCCCGGCTGCCCCAGACCACCGGTTACGACCTGCAAGTGATCGTGCTGTGCTCGGAGGGCTACACCTCCAGCCTCGCTGCAGCCGCCCTCCAAACCCTGGGCCTGCACAACGCCACGGACGTCATCGGCGGTTTCCGCTCGTGGACCGCCCAAGGCCTACCCCACCAGCAGGGCAGGGCGGTGCGCGATGTGGGGCGGGACCGGGGTGTTGGCGGGTAGGTGGGGGCAGGGTTGCGGGGTGCCCCATGCAGGGGCGGTCAGGGGGAGGACCCCTGCCCATACCTGGGCCGCTGCCACGTCCGCGGCGTCGTCGGCCGGTGGGCCGGTTCGAATCTTCACTGAGGCCTCGGCCAGGGACAGCGCCAGCACCGTGGTGGCAGCGAGTTCTTTGTTGGTGGGTGCCCGGCTGTGCTCCCAGGACCCGGGTGCGAGATGCTCGACCAGCGTCCTTAGCCCGTGCCGCGCCTCCTCGGAGTCGGTGACCGCGCGGGCCGTGCCGTGGATCACCGCGCTGGCGTAGTTCAGGGAGTGGTGGAAAGCCGAGCGGGCATAGACCACGCCGTTGAGCCGGGTGACCGTGACGCAGATCGGCGCTGCCCGCGAGGCGGCCAGCAGGCTCGCCGCTCCACTGGAGCCGTGCAGGTAGAGCGTGTCACCGTCGCGCCCGTACCCGGTGGGCAGCACTACCGGGGCGTCGTCGAGGACCAGCCCGAGATGGCAGACCAGCGCGGAGTCGAGGAGGGCGTACAGCTCTGCACGGTCGTGGCGCGCCCGCTCGCGAAGCCGGCGCGGGGTGCTGCGTGCGGTGGGCGACAGCGTCATGCTGACTACGGTGCCCGGCGAAGTGGCATTGTTGAACTGCCACTCGCATCACATTACGAAGGGCCAATCGTGTCGCCTCACGACCTGCCGCTGGCAGTGGATCGCCAGGATCTCCGCCCGTTGGCGATTCAGCTGGCCGACGGGCTGCGGGCTGCAGCGGCAAACGGAGCGCTACGAACGGGGGATCGGTTGCCGTCCACCCGAGAGCTTGCCACCACGCTGGCCGTAAGCCGAACGGTCACCGCGGCGGCCTACGAGGTGCTGCAGGCCGAGGGTTGGATCGGTGGACGGCGCGGCGCAGGCACCTACGTCATCGCGGCGCCTGGGCTACCGACGCCGAAGCACCCTGGACGCCCCCGTGCCCGGCAGCCGGAGCCGGAACGGGGAATCGACCTGCGGCCTGGTACGCCCTGGGCGTCGGGCATGTGCCCAGCGGCATGGCGCCGCGCCTGGCGAGCGGCGGCGGACCCGCCGATACTAACCCGTCCGATGGTGGCCGGCCTGCCGGAATTCCGGACCGCGGTGGTTGAGCACCTCGTGCGCCATCGTGGATTAGCGGTGCAACCAGAAGTGGTGCTGGCCACAGGTGGTAGTACCGCCGCCGTCGCGGAGTTGGCTGCCGTGTTGCTGCGGCCAGGCGACGTGGTCGCCGTGGAGGAACCGGGCTACCCCCGGGCGGTGGCGACCCTGCGAGCCGCGGGGATGCACGTGCTGCCCGTACCCGTGGACCCCGAAGGGCTGGTAGTCGCCGCGTTACCCGACCGGGCCCGCGCGGTGTACTGCACCCCGGCGCACCAGTTCCCGCTGGGCGCCACCCTGTCCGCTCGCCGCCGGCTGGCGTTGGTGGCGTGGGCCCGCGAGCGCGCGGCCTGGGTGCTGGAAGACGACTACGACGGCGAGCTGCGTCACCACGGCGCGCCGCTGCCGCTGCTGGCCAGCGTGGGGCCTGACGTGGTGGTGCACCTCGGTACCGCAAGCAAGATCCTCACACCGACGCTGGGTGTCGGCTGGCTGGCGGCACCGGG
This sequence comes from Pseudonocardiaceae bacterium, assembly GCA_050701375.1. Lineage (GTDB taxonomy): Bacteria > Actinomycetota > Actinomycetes > Mycobacteriales > Pseudonocardiaceae. Next base: position 4,148 of record JBOHFC010000226.1, on the reverse strand, counting down.
CGACGTGGTGGCCGCGGTGTTGGAGCACCGCTCGTCAACCGGGATGCGGCCATCCCCGGCCGGCCAGCGGGTGCTCACCGTGCTCGCGGTGTCCGGCGATCTGGCCCGGCACCTGCGCAGGGTGCGCCGGGAACTGCTTGCTCGGCGCGAGTTGGTGGTCGGCGCGCTGCGCGCGGCGGGATTGCCGGTCCGCGGGGATCAGGCCGGCGCGCACTTGGTGGTAGAGCTATCGGGCCTGGACGCCGAGCGCAGTGCGGTGCACCACGCCGCCGGAGAAGGGCTGCTGCTCGACGGGCTGGAGCGCTGCCATGACGGGTCGCCGCGTCGTCATGGAGTGACCCTGGGCTACGCCGCCCCGGCCAGTCGATCAGCGCTCGCCGAGACGTTACCTGGGCTGACTGCGCTGCTCGCGGCGTCGTGACAGCGGCGCCGGTCCCGCCGGATCACCGGGAGTAGGGTGCCGCCCATGACGGATCGCCGGCTGCGCGTCGCTGTCGTCTTCGGTGGCCGCAGCAGCGAACACGCGATTTCCTGTGTCTCGGCGGGAAGTGTGCTCAGCCACCTGGACCGGACGCGATACGACGTCATTCCGGTCGGCATCGGCGCTGACGGTGCCTGGGTGCTGGGTACCGACGATCCGGCCGAACTGACGATCCGGGATCGCCGGCTTCCGGCGGTGGACGGTGCCGCTGCGCCGCTCGTCCTGCCCGGTGACCCGACCAGGCGGGAACTGGTGCGCATCGCGGGTGACCGGGTCGGCGAAGTGATCTCCGGGGTGGATGTGGTGTTCCCGGTACTGCATGGGGCTTTCGGCGAGGACGGCACGATCCAGGGGCTGCTGGAGCTGGCCGATGTGCCCTATGTCGGCTCCGGGGTGTTGGCCAGTGCGGTGGGAATGGACAAGGAGTTCGCCCGCACGCTGTTGCGCGCCCAGGGTCTGCCGGTCACCGACGCCGTGGTGCTGCGGGCCGGTGACGCTGCCCTCACCGCGCAGCAGCGTCAGCGGCTGGGTCTGCCGGCATTCGTCAAACCAGCCAGAGCAGGCTCATCGATGGGCATCACCAAGGTGACGGACTGGTCCGGGCTGCCTGCGGCCATCGTCACCGCACGCGCCGTCGATCCCAAGGTGCTCGTCGAGGCGGCGGTGGTCGGTCGCGAGCTTGAGTGCGGTGTGCTGGAGTTTCCCGACGGCCGGATCGAGGCGTCGCTGCCCGCGGAGATCCGGGTGATGGCGCCGGGAGCCGCGAGTTGGTACGACTTCGACGCGAAATATCTCGATGACGCGTGCGAGTTCGACATACCCGCCAAACTCGACGATGACGTCGCGGCAGAGCTGCAGTCGATGGCCGTCGCGGCGTTCCGCGCGTTGGACTGCCAGGGCCTCGCCCGGGTCGACTTCTTCGTCGGATCCGGCGGTGCGCTGACCGTCAACGAGATCAACACGATGCCGGGCTTCACACCGATATCGATGTACCCGCGGATGTGGGCAGTGACCGGCGTCGACTATCCGAGCCTGCTGTCCCTCCTGATCGACACTGCGGTGGCCCGCGGTACCGGGCTGCGCTGAGCCGCTGATCTGCTCAACTCACTGCGTCAAACGGGTGAACACCAGCGACCTACTGATGAACGACTAGTTATGCACGTGGGGGCCGCCTTGCGGTCCGCTGGTGCGCCTCGTTGTGGCCCGGACGTCGGTGGGGAGGTATTGCGATTGTTCGTCTCATTCGGCAGCAGCGGCACCGTTGATCAGGACGGTAGCGTGCTCAACGGCGCCGATGGGACGACGCTGGATCCGGGCGGGGTTGTTTATCGCGCCCGCCACGCCCAACCAGATGTTGACACCGTCGACGAGCCCTCCGACGGCGCCGCTGATGTGGTCGAGGCACCCCCCAGCACCGGCGTGGTTGAGACGGCCGACGAATGGGCCGCCGACGAATGGGATGGGCCGGAGGACTTCCGGTTCGTCGTCCGCCCGTACACCTGGACCCGGGGACGAACCCGGCCGGTGCAGGACCTCGCCGTCGAGACGCTGGTCTTCACCAGTGACGAGGGTCGAGATCTGACCGGGATCTGCTCGGCGGAGCACGCCGCGATCGCTGAGCTGTGCGCCGAGGTCAGGTCGGTTGCCGAGGTTGCGGCCCTGCTGGGGCTGCCGCTGGGAGTGGCCCGGGTACTGCTCGCCGACATGATTGATACCGGCTTGCTGAACGTGCACCGCAACACCTTGGGCTTGGACACTGGGCCGGATATATCGTTGATGGAGCGGGTACTGGCCGGGTTGTACCGGCTGTAGCGGGTCAGTGCGGGATGTCTACGCTCCGCTGCGGCAGGGTGTTCGCGATCACAGCGGAGATCTGCTGGAGTGGTCCGCTGCCGCTGGTCGGTGGCAGGGCCACGACGGCGTAGACCGGTCGGTCCACCGCGACCCAGGTGCTGGTGCCCAGCCCACGGAGTTCGAGGAACTGCACTCCGGAGACGTCCAGCAGTCGTGAGGTCGTGGTGAGTTCGGCGGGCCGGTCCAGCCCGCAGCGCAACACCACCGGCGGTTCACCCCAGCCGGCCGCGCCCGCAGGGGCCGGGGCAGCGAGCTTCCGGCGTTGCAGGGCGCCGGTATCGCCGCCGTCGAGCTTCTCGGGTAGGGCGGCCAGCAGCCGCGCGCAGTCCGTGGAATTAGCCGAGGGGGCCGAGACGACAGCCAGCCCCAGCGGACCCAGAGGCTGGTTGCGCACCACTGCGGCAGCGACGAGCACCCCCACCACCAGTGCCACCGCCAGGGCCAGTGCGATCCCGAGCGGCCAACGTGGGAGGCCGGCCAGCCGCGCGGAAGTGGACGAGAACACGCCAGGCCGCCGTCAGGACAGGTGCACGATGGGACAGGTCAGCGTTCGGGTGATGCCGTCCACTGTCTGCACCCTGGCCACCACCAGCTGACCCAACTGATCCACATCGGCGGCCTCCGCCCGCACGATCACGTCGTAGGGACCGGTGACGTCCTCCGCGCTAGCGACGCCTGGCAGGCTCGACACCGCCGCAGCCACCGCGGCGGCCTTGCCGACCTTGGTCTGGATGAGGATGTATGCCTGAACCACGGCGGGGCCCCTCGTCTCGTCGGTTCTATCCGGTAGAAACGAAACGTACCGCCTGGCCCGAGGGGTGACCGTGTGTGCCGGTAGCTCCATGACTGACCCACCGAAGCCGGAGCCAGGCACAGTGGCCGAACTGGGCGAATTCGGATTGATCGCCCGGATCACCGCCGGCCGGGAGCTGCCGCCGGGCACCCTGCTGGGCCCGGGTGACGACGCCGCGGTCCTGGTGGCCGCGGACGGCAGGGTGGTGGTGACCACCGACGTGCTTGTCGAGGGGGTGCACTTCCGGCTGGACTGGTCGACGCCGCACCAGGTCGGGCGCAAAGCGGTGGCGGCCAACCTTGCCGACGTAGCGGCAATGGGCGCGGTGCCCACTGGGCTAGTCGTCGGGCTGGCTGTTCCCGGGCGCACCCCGGTATCAACGGTGGATGGCCTGGCAGCCGGGATGTGGGTGGAGGCCGAGCAGGCCGGTGCCGGCATCGTCGGCGGTGACGTGGTCAGCTCAGAGCAGCTTGTTGTGTCGGTGACCGCCTTGGGTGACCTGCAGGGTCGGGCACCGGTCACCAGATCCGGCGCCCGACCTGGAGACGTGCTCGGGCTCTGCGGCCGGCTGGGCTGGTCGGCCGCGGGTCTCGCGGTGCTTCGCCGAGGATTCCGATCGCCGCTGGCGGTCGTCGCTGCCCACCGGGTGCCCGAGCCCCCCTACGGTGCCGGCCCGCAGGCCGCGTCGGCCGGCGCCACAGCAATGATCGACATCTCCGACGGGTTACTCGCCGACGCCGGACACCTGGCCGAGGCCTCCGGCGTGGGTATCGGTATCGATTCGTCGGCGGTACCGGTAGCTAGCCGACTCGTCGAGGTGGCGTCAGCGCTGGGCGCCGACGCACTGCACTGGGCGCTTACCGGGGGGGAGGATCACGCGCTGCTCGCGAGCTTCGCCGCCGGGGTGGCGCTGCCCGCCGGGTGGACGGAGATCGGCGTGGTGTGCGAAGGGCGCGGTGTGAGTGTCGACGGTTGTGAAGTGTTGCCAGCGGGCTGGCAACACTTCCCGTGAGTGGCGAT
>JBOHFC010000225.1:0-7993 GCA_050701375.1 Pseudonocardiaceae bacterium | reverse complement strand
GCCGGGAACCACTCTGGTGAAGACCAACTCGCGGCTCACCACGTTCGGGCTGCTCGCCGCGGGGGTGTCCGGGGCGCTGGCCGCCGGGCTGGCGGCGCTGACCGGGTCACCGGGCGCGCTGTTGTTCACCGCGGTGATCTGTCTGAGCGGAGCGGCCCTGTGCCTGCGCATCCCGTCCTGGGTGGAGGTGACCGAGGGTGAGGTTCCGGCCTCGCTGCGGACCGGGGTGACCGAGGTACCCGGCACCGCGCGGCGCCGCCAGCCGATGGGCCGCCCGGTGGTCGTCGCGCTGTGGGGCAACGGGACCGCGCGGGTGCTCACCGGGTTCCTCACGCTGTTCGTGGCGTTCGCGGTGAAAGCCCAGACTGAGGGCTCGCCAGGACGGCAGCTGGTGCTGCTCGGGATGGTCGGCGCGGCGGCCGGGGCCGGCGGTTTCCTGGGCAACGCGGTCGGCGCGCGGATGCGTTTCGGCAAGCCCGACCCAGGTCCAGAAACCGTCATCATCGGGTGCGTGGCCGCTGGCCTGGTCATGGCGGTGCTCGCCGCGCTGGTGCAGGGCATCGCCATCGCGGCGGTCACCGCCCTGGTGGCGGCGACCGGCAGCGCACTGGCCAAGGTCTGCCTGGACGCGGTGATCCAGCGCGACGTGCCGGAGGAGTCCCGCGCATCGGCGTTCGGCCGGTCGGAAACCGTGCTCCAGACGGCCTGGGTGCTGGGCGGCGCCCTAGGCGTACTGCTCCCACCCACCTACTGGATCGGCTTCGCCGCGGTCTCCACTCTCCTAGCCCTCGGCCTGACCCAAACCCTCCGAACCAGCCGGGTGATGGGTTAGGGGTCTAGTTCTTGGGCTACGGCGCGGACTAGCTCTCCGATGCGCTTGGTGGTGCGGCGATCAGGATAGCGACCTTTGCGCAGGTCGGGCTGGACCCGCGACTCAAGCAACCTGATCATGTCATCGATCACGCCGTGCAGCTCCTCAGCAGGGCGGCGCCGGGCCTCCGCCACCGACGGCGGCGCCTCCAGCAGTCGCACCGACAAGGCCTGCGGACCACGCCGCCCGTCCGCCACCCCGAACTCCACCCGCTGACCGGTCTTGAGATCGGTCACTCCGGTGGGGAGCGCGTTGGCCCGCACGTAGACGTCGGCACCACCATCCTGCGTCACGAAACCGAAGCCCTTGCCCGCGTCGTACCACTTGACCTTGCCGGTCGGCACTGACCTCACCGTTCCCTCGTGGAGTACCGCCTGCCTGGACCGCACGACCAGCAAGACGAACGCGCCCCGAAACGCACCCGGGACGCGCGCTGTCCAGCCTACGACCTCCAGCCGCTTTCCGGGTGCTTCCGGTCACCAGAGATGGCACAGTCAGTCGTCGTAGCGGAGGTCCTCGACGAGCGCTGGAGCCAGATACCAGTCCCGTTCGGTCAGCAGGGCGGCGCAGCGCGGGCATTCGCGCCGCTGCCGTCGGGCGGCGCGCACCGCGGACCACTCCTCATTGAGCCGGCGCCGCTGCTCGGCCTGCCGGCGCAGCCGTGGCTGCCAGACCTGGATTGTCCAGGTCGCACCGAGCAGAACTCCTAGGCAGACCAGCAGGATCGCGCTCAACACCTGCACGGTCACGGCGCTGAGCGGAGTTTTCCGCCACGACGGTGCATCCCCTGGCCATGGCCCAGCGGCCCGGCTTCGGGGAAGCGCGTCGCGCTCCATCGATATCGCGGCATGATCACTACCCCTTCCTTGAGGACCCGGCTTGCGACCGTGAAGTACGGCGCCTCCCGATCGATCAACATCACAGTTCGATAACAACAGAGTAGACTGACATCAGATGTCTGTCTACCGATCAGTATGGTCAGACGCCCTACAGGTGTAAGATTTGGTCCGACAACTACCGGAAGCGCCACGCCGCACGTCGACTGCCGTCCGGCCGGCCGCACAACGTACCCAGAGCCCCGCATCGCGGCGGGATGGGCACTCAAGCCGGGACACCTAGGACAGGAGTGACGATTACATGACCAGCGGGCGTGCCGGCAACGACCGGACCTCACGGGGCACCCAGTGGGAGCTGAGATTGGACCAACGGCGGCCGCTACCCGAGGTGATCGAGGAGAAGCTGCGTGAGCTCATCGACTGCGGCTCGCTGCCTGCCGGCGAGCGGCTACCCAACGAGCCGGAGCTCGCCCGGCGAATGGGAGTAGCGCGCAGCTCGGTGCGAACCGCATTGCAGCGCCTTGAGGTGCTCCGGGTGGTGGAGGTGCGCCGGGGACTCGGCTGGTTCGTCCGGCGCAAGCCTGCGGACCACCTACCAGGTGACTTCATGGAGTGGATCTCTGAGCGACGCTTCCGGATCGGGGAACGGCTCGAGGTACGGATGGCGCTGGAAGGGATGGCCGTAAGCCTTGCCGCCGCGCGCGCGACCGAAGGCGAGATCGACGACATCGCCAAACTCAGCAAGGACCATCTCGCGGCGCCGCCCGACGTCGACGAGCTGATCAGGACTGATGAGGCGTTCCACGACGCCATCTTCCGTGCGAGTCGCAACGAGTTGCTGCTCGCGACCTACCGCATGCTGATTCCAGAACTCGAGGAGTGGCGCCGGCGCAGTTATGTGGGGCGCGGAGTGGCGGCCCGATCCGGCACCGAACACGACAATGTCGTCAACTTCCTCAAGCGGGGCGACTCAGCCGGCGCCCGCGCCGCGATGATGACGCACCTGCTCGGCCTATACCACGAAATCCAAGCGGCCGACGACCATGATGGGGGGCAACGGCCGGCACATCTGACCACCTTTGTGGGCATTGAGGACGAACCGGAGTGGCACCCCCGCTGAACCGCTCCTCGGGCTGGCGCCCCCGGCACTGTGCCGTCAGGATGTTGTGATCGACGGGGCAGAGGGGCGGTCCTCCAGTGACGGTGGGCGTGGCACTCGCAGCGTTGCTGGCCGCTTTCCTCGCGGTTTCGCTTTCCGCGGTGCTGCTGGTGGTGGCCTACCGTCGGGTCCTGCGCGGCCGTATGGCTGACGAGCTGTTCCGGCTGTCGGGACCCTCGATTGTCCGGGCACTGCTGCCGCAGCAGGTGATGGCTACCTTCCTGTCGGAGATCTACGGCGACAGCGAGGCCAACCGCGATGTCGTCGCTGGTGTGTTGGGCGGTGTGGGTGCCGAACCACATGGCGGTGATCTCACCATCAGCATCCACACCACCTTGGACTACGAGCTGCGGGCAGTCGACCGGCAGACCTACGAACTCATCTCCACGGTGCGCTACAGCTTCAAGGAGAATGTGGCCGACCACCGGTTCGTCATCTTCGCCATGTGCGACCCGCAACTGCGGGACTCGATCACACTCGCCTGCCGGCTGCCCCTGTTCGAATCCTGGTTCGTACCCGACCAATCGCTGTTCGAACAATCGGTGGACGCGATGCTCCCTTCGGTGAACATCGGAATCCGCTACACCGATCTCGACGGCAAGCATCATGAGGTCATGCCTACCGAGGTGCAGTTGACCGAGGTGGGTTACCGCGACTGGCCCGAGTACTTGACCTTTTTCCGAGGGCCGGTGGCGACGATGCCTCGACAAAACCCCGCGCAATACCTGGGTACTCTGCGAATGTTCGAGTGCGACCTCGGGGAGCTCACCGACGTCGACCACGCTGTCGGCTCGGTGGAGAGCCTGTCTCTCCGGACGACGAACCTCGGGCGGATAGACGACAGCTTCTGCTTCTGGCAGGCCCCGTACCCGTGCTACGTCGACCGGATCAGCTTCGACGCCGCCGACCTGGCGTTCGACGGTGCCTCCTGGCTGTTCCAGGTCGTGCCGTTCACCTTTCGTTCCGCCATCGCGACCGGCGCGTGGACCCCGGCGGAGCAGCTCAAGGAGCTCACCGTACGCTCCTGGCTGCTGCCCGGCCATGGCGTCGCACTATTGTGGAAGCCCTTCTCGAATTGACCACACCATCCCCGCACCACTTCGCGGCACGTGATGTTCCCGCGGTGCACGCCGCGATCGCCGCACCCAACGCCCTGCAGCGGGAGCGCCGAGCCCTGTATCAGCTCGCGGCGGAGTTGCTGGAACACGGCGATCCACCGGTGCTCGAACTCGATGTGATCGACAGTCCGTTAACCCGCCATCGCATCGGCGACGCGCTGGCCGGGCACGCGAACCTGGTGTGCTCGACGTTGGTCGGTATCAGCGCGCTGGCGGATTCGGGCTGCGCCGCGCACGGACTGCGGGTGGCGTCCCGGCCCCAGGCCAACGTTCTACTCGCCGCGGCATTGCAGACCGTCGGGCCCGGGCTGGATGCTCAGCAGGCCGCAGCCGGGCCACCCGCACTGCTCACCGAGGCTGACGGCGAGTGCTTTCGCTCGGCGATGGCCGTCCTACGCGATGGTGTCGCGCTCGCTCGGTCGGTGAGCCCCGAGTTGATCGATGATCTGCTTGCGCATATCACGCTGGTGGGTGTCATCGATCCGCGGCTCGCTGGACGGCTGGTCTCCGCCTCCCCGCGCTCCTACCCCGGGCTGGTCCTGCTCAGAGCTCCACGGTCGAGCATCGAGGTGGCCGAGGCACTCGTGCACGAGGGCGCCCATCAGAAGCTATTCGATCTCGCCATCACCCACGACCTGCTCACCGCAGACTCCGACCGGTGCCCACCGTTTCACCCGCCGTGGGCGCCCGCGCAACGCCGCTGGCCCCTTGAGCAGACTCTCGCGGCCTACCACGCCTACGCGTGTCTCGCACGGTTCGGGGACGACGCCGGTGTCACGGCGGGAAGCCGGGCATCGAACCCCGAGTCGTTGCTTCCGGTGGCGAGTGATCGGAGCAGGATCCTCGGTAGCTGGCTGCTGGATCAGGGTGATCACCTCGGCACGGACGCTCACCTACTGCTGGACGGTCTCATGGGCCGGCGCCCGAGCGCCTCACGGACCGATGCGAGCTGCTCGGGTGCGATCGCCGCCGACTACGTCACCGACGATCCGCTGGAATTTCGCCGCTACGGCTCACCAGACCGGGTGCTGGTGGGGCGCCCCTCGCATCCACCGCAGCTTTACTGGGTCAGCGACGACGCGGCAACGGCGCTCGAGCTCCTCGCCCACGAGTCTGTCGACGACGTCGCACGGACTCTCGCCCGGCGGTGGCGCATACCGCAGTTCGACGCGACTGACCGGCTGAGCCGGTTGCTCTCGGATCTCTACGTAACAGGACTGCTAAAGATCAGGGGCACGGCGGGTGTCGGCTCGTAACACAGCGTTGCTAGCATGATCTTCATCGCAGCAGCGTGTCAGATGACGAAGGGACAAGCTCTGATGACCGGGCAAGACATCGCGGAGGGCAACGCACCACTGAAGCATTCTCTCCAGGTCAACTGGTTTCACCGCGAACCGGGCGGCAGCACCATCTTCGTCCTGCCATCGGAAGGGGACGGCGCGGCGGCTCAACCGGTCGCTGAACGCCACGACGGCGCCGCCTACGTGGGATAAACGGCCACTTCAACTGCCTTCACTTCAGCGCGCCGAACCAGGACCAGGGCGCCCGCACGACCAGCCCGATCACTGGAAGCAGGATCAGCCCGAGCGCCGCCAGCGCGGGCAGCCACAGCACACCGGGTAATCCAGTGTGGACAGTGTGCCGATCCCTGGTCTGGCTCACCTCGGGTTCGCGGCTGCGGCGCGGCTCAGATCACGCAGGAACGAAGCCGGCGGCAGCGAACTGCCGTTGACAGGGCGCCGTCAGCCACCGCTTCATGCACGTCCCCCCGGGGTTTCGACCATGACTTGGGTCGACTTCACGACCGCTACCGCTAATACCCCCGGCACGAGCCCCAGTTCCCGTACTGCCTCGCTGCTCATCAGTGAGACCACCCGGTGTGGTCCGCACTGGATCTCCACCTGGACCATCACCTTGTCGGCGATCACCTCAGTGACCAGCCCGACGAAGCGGTTGCGTGCCGATCGGTCCACCACCGATGGGTCTGGCGTGGCGTGCGCCTGCACCTTGGCGAAGGCGGCCAGCTCTACCCCATCCACAGCCTTGCGACCACCAGCGTCCCTGATCGCGGTCAGTTGCCCCGAATCCGCCCACCGCCGGACGGTGTCGTCGCTTACTCCGAACAGCTCGGCGACCTCGGACATCCGATAGTGCGGCACGTGGGAAATAATACCTCCGCAAGTACGGAAACGAAACCCAGCCGGATCGATGGTACCGCTGACCAGGCACAGCCCCAGCTCATGCGCCAACCGCCAGCACGGTGCGTACAGTGTGTCGATACCGCCCGGAAAACAGTTCGCTATATCTATAATCGCAGTTGCGGATTAATCCAGCGCTATCGACCGCTTTTGCGGAAATTGGTCGCCACGGCATCGTTAGGGTCCCAGTGGCTCGCATATCGGCCATCAGGCCGGCCGAGTACGGAAAGTCCGGTTTCATCCAGCCGTGAGTGGTCGCTGCGCAGGACCTGCGGGCAGATGGTGAGCTATGATTTCCCCTGTTCTTCGCCAGAGTGAACCAGATTGCCGGGGGCGGAATGCGCGTTGGAGGCGGTCGTGGGATTGACTATCCACGCTTCGACCAGCCGACCCGCCCGATGACACGGATCGGAGCCGAACTGTGGTGACCGTGCGGTACTTCGCCGCGGCACGCGCCGCCGCCGGGCTGCCCAGCGAATGTGTCGACATCGGCGACGACGCCACCGTGGCCGACGCGCTGGACGCGATCGCCGCTCGACACGGTGTAGCGCTGCACAAGGTGTTGGGTGCCTGCAGCTTCCTGGTCGACTCGGTCGCGGTACGCGACCGCGCTATGCCGCTGCGACCCGGTGCCGAGCTGGATGTACTACCGCCATTCGCCGGCGGCTGACCTTCCGCGACTGAACTCCGCGACAATGCGGAGCGAACCTCACGGACTGTTGACCCACTCCTCCGAGCCGTCGGAGAGTTCCTGTCGCTTCCAGACCGGCAACTGCAGCTTCACCTCATCGACTAGCGCCGCGCACGCCGCGAAAGCCTCCGCGCGGTGAGCCGCCGATACTGCGCAGACGATTGCTGAGTCGCCGATCGCCAGCGATCCGATGCGGTGACTGACAGCCAGCGCATACACCTTCGAGTGCGTCGCGGCGACCTGAGCCGCGACCCGCGTGATCACCTTGCCGGCATCAGGATGGCTGGAGTACTCCAACGCATGCACCCCTCGGCCGCCGTCGTGGTCGCGGACCAAGCCGGAAAAGCTCACCACTGCTCCAGCACTCGCGCGGGAAACCATCCGGGCGTGCTCTTCGACATCGAGTGGTGCCTCAGTGACAACGGCGCGCAGCACGGCAGCCGAGACGGTGGGCACAGCCACGCCATCTCCCTGCCCGTGTCCATCTCCGGCCTCGTGCTCATGTCCGTGTCCGTGCCCATCTCCGTGCCCATCTCCGTGTCCGCGCCCGGGTCCGGGGATTGCGGGCTCCCCGGTTCCGCTGCCGACGTGGTCCGCGCCGTGCAGTTGCTCAATGGCGTGATCCAACACCCCGTCGAGGACCGTGAGACCGTCGCGGACGCCGCCGGTGGAGCCCGGCAGGTTGACCACCAGGGTGCGGCCGGCCACTCCGGCCAGTCCGCGGGAGAGCACCGCCGTGGGTACCCGGGGCAGCCCGGCCGAGCGGATGGCGTCCGCCAATCCCGGCAGCCGCCGATCCAGCAGCGGCTCGGTTGCCTCCGGGGTGCGGTCGGTGGGGCTGATACCGGTGCCGCCGGTGGTCAGCACGACATCGACCGCTGCCGCCACCGCTGCGGCCACCGCGTCGCGCACCGGCGATCCATCGGGGACCACCACGGGATCCGGGGTCTGATAACCGCGCTCGCACAGCCAGTCGACGATGACCGGTCCGGTGCGGTCGGCGTACACCCCGGCGGCCGCGCGGTTAGATGCCACCACCACCACGGCCCGACGGATCGTTGTTGTCACCGGTCCTCCTGAGGTAAGCGCCGGCTCAGCGCCGGCGCCCGTGAGTGGCGAT
>JBOHFC010000224.1:0-2722 GCA_050701375.1 Pseudonocardiaceae bacterium | reverse complement strand
TAGCTACGCTCCCCAGCACGTGGCCGGTGACGTGTTGGTACCGCTGCGTGAGCGCTGCATTGGACCAGCCCATGATCTGCATCGCGGCCCGGTCGGGTACGCCCAGCTCCAGGAGCACCGTCGCGGCAGTGTGGCGCGCATCGTGCAGCCGAGCATCACGGACCCCAGCGGCTTCGAGCAGTTGCTTCCAGCGAAGTCTTCGCCGACCTCCTGGCCAGCTCAATTGCTTCCACCGGTTGATACCAAGCACTGCTTCCGCGACCTCAAGAAGCCGGAACTGGCGAACTATCACGCGGCTACATCTATCCAGGAGTCCTCAAGCCTTTACGTTCGCAGCTTGTCTTTCTGTCGGACTGTACTAGCCACATCACACCTCCTGAACAACGACATAGAAGAAGCGCTTGCCGTTGCCGGTAGCGTGGTTGACGCGGCGGCGACTCTCCAGTCCTCCCGTGTCCTGTCGTACATCGCTGACTTCCGGGCGCGGCTCGCTGCGGTTTGTGCGGACGATCCAATCGTCCGGCGATTCAATGAGTACTCCGATCTCCAGCTCTCTCTAAAAAATTCGCCAATGCCGCGCCGACTGGTCGTTACGTAGGTCCGAAATTCGCTGCCGCACCTCTACGTCGATCTCCTCCTCCTCCCCCAACTGCTGAGCCAGCCAAGTCGTCATGTTTAGTTCCCGGGCAGCCCGCAACACGCGGAATCCGGGCCAGTCAATGACGTCGAAATCGTATTCTGCAACATACGATCGATAATCGCTCTCGCTTACCCAGCCTAAAGCTTGGTGTCGGACAGCCTCCACAGCAACATCCCACTCACGTGGACCGTAACAGAAGTCTTCAAAGTCGATAAGTTCAATCGTTCCGTTGACACTCCGCATGAGGTTGCGAGCGTGCGCATCCCCGTGTACAGGTCCGAGAGGTAGGATGTAGTCCAAGTTGGTGAATTCTGCGGCGATTTCACGGTGCCGAAGACGGAGGAACTCCGCATCAGCGCTTGAAAGTAACCCCTCAGGTAGCCTGTGGATCCGTTCCTCCACTTTTGGCATTGGACTAAAAACCGGGAGCTGGAAGCTTGTTGGTTCAGGTAGGGAGTGCAGTTGTCGCAGTGTCCGTCCGAGGTCGGCCGAGGTGACCGGCCGGGTATCCTCATAGATGAACTCCCAAAACGTTACGGGCAGGCCGCGCGCGATAATCGGTTGGTCCCAATGACCGGCCGGCCGGGCTGCGCAGAACTCGTGGGACGCAAGCCACTGGGCAACATTGGCCTCTTTGCGGGCCGCTTCTTCCGACCTGCCAATACGCACCATGACGGATTCGTGGCGCAGCCGGTACATTGCGTTCTCGCCGAGTCTCGCCAAGACTGCACCATCCGGATCCAACCCGATAGAACGACACGCTTCTTCCAAAACAGCGCGTGTGAGCCTTGGGGTTAATGCTGCCACAGTGTTGGTCATCGAAATTGGCTCCTTTGGCAAGCTGCCTGGCTCCAGGCTACGGATGAGTGGTGATCAGTGTTGCTGGGATTCTGGCACCCGGCCGAGTTGCCACCTGTCGTCTTGATCACACACAAGTGGCTTTGGCCAACGGTCACCACCAGCGCTCATCCGGTTCATCGGGTAGCAGGCGCACGAGCTGAGGTGCTACGCCGATCAGTTGACCCTCGCCCGCAAAGCGCACATAGAGCACGTCAGGACCCCGGCCGAGGACCTGACCTCGCTGGTGCAGGCGGGAGAAGAGCGCCCCGTGCTCGGGGTGTTCTGCGACCTGTTCGACCCAGCAAAACAGCGCCACGCGGCTGCCATCGACATCGCACCACCGGTTCCAAACAGCTCGGGGCACGTCAGCATGCATGGTGCACCTCCATACTCGGTTGCTGTGGTGGCCGACTGGCCGCCGGGAGTCGAGCGTCGGGGGCCGCCCGCTCAACCGGTGGCCAGTCGGCGATCTGGTGTGCCAACAGCCACGGCGGCACCAACAGCACGACCGCCACTGAGGGTCCTCATGGCGGTGGTGAGCCGGTCCGCCCGTGACCTGGCGCAGCCTGGTGACGGAGGTCGGATCGTCATCGGGCGTTGTTGCGCACGGGGAACGTGCAGGCTTGCTGGCGCCGGGTAGTCGGCTATCGGGGCGTCTGGATGCTCCGGGTGCACCAGGTCGAGCAAAGCCCGTAGCGCCTGCTGCGGCGGACCCTCGTAGGCCCAGACCACGACCCTGGGCGCAAAGATATCCACCACGCCCCGTTTCGGCACTCTGGCTGTAGTGATCCGACTGAAGTCCCGGATGGTTAGTAGATCAACGCACTGCGCCCACTCATAGGAAGCGACCAGCGCATTCGGTGCCGTCTTGGGCCCGCAGCAATACACCGTAAAACCGTCAGAGGCCACGTCGACGAGCAACTCTTCCACCACGGTGGGCAGGCCCACCTGCCCACCGTGATGAGGGACCGTCGAGGGGAGCCCTGTCATGCGCCGCTTCCTGCCCGGCCGCAGGCGCCATCCCACCACGGGGAGTGAAGCTGGGGATGCAGAGATGTCTGCAAGGTCTCGAAGAGGCGTACCCCAGTCATGGCGGTGAGCCTGCGCCTGTTCAGTTGTCAAGGGACAGTTTGACTTCCCTGTGGGTGGACAGTTGATCTCCCTGTTGGTGGACAGTTTATGTCCCTGTCTGCGGTCGGTTGATCTCCTGTTGATCTAGGTCAAGGGGACCACTCCCTTTCC
>JBOHFC010000223.1:0-28360 GCA_050701375.1 Pseudonocardiaceae bacterium | reverse complement strand
CCCGCACTCTCGGATCCAGTGCCACCACGGCGATGTCGGCGAGGATCGCGCCGATCGCGGTCATCAGCGCGCCGAATGCGGCGACGGCGACCGCGCCGTGGATGTCGTTCTTGCTGATCGTCTGGGTGAAGTACTGACCCATGCCCTGCCACGCGAAGATCGTCTCGGTGATCACCGCCCCGGTGAACAGCGCCGGGATCGCGAACGCCACCAAGTTGGCGACCGGGATCAGCGACGTGCGCAACCCGTGGCGGCGGATGGCGCTGTGCCGGGTCAGCCCCTTGGCCCTGGCCAGCCGCACGTAGTCAGAATTGATGACGTCCAGCAGTAGCGAGCGTTGCAGCAGGTGGTAGGTCGCGTAGCTGATCACGGTGAGCGAGATGGTCGGCAGGATCAGGTGCCGCACCCGGTCGGCCAGCAGCGGCCAGAATCCGTTCACCGTGGGGGACTGGGCGCCCGCGACGAACAACAGCGTGTTGCCTACGGACTGGTTGACCGCGATCGCCAGCAGGACCACCGCCAGCGAGACGACGACCACCGGAATATTGAGCGCAATGATCGACACGCCCTGATAGAAGCGGTCGGCGAACCGGTACTGGCGAGCAGCGGTGTACACGGCCAGGTTGATCCCGATGACCGTGGCGAGGATCAGCGATCCCAGCACGAGTTGGGCGCTCACCCCGATCCGGAAGCTGATCTGGGAGTTCACGCTCTCCCCGACCGGCGAGTAACCCCAGTTCCAGTGCACGACGATATCGCTGATCCAGTGCCACCAGCGGTCCAGCAACGGGGTGTCCCGGCTGAGGTTGTACTGGGCCAGCGAGCTGCTGATCTGCTCGGGCGTGCGAGGTGGCCGCAGCTGCAGGTAGTTGGCCCGCGGGTCCAGGAAAAAGTTCGCCAGGAAGTACGTCAGGTTGGTGGCCACGACGATCATGAGCAGCCAACCCAGAGACTTTCTGAGGAGGTATCTCAGCAAGCGCAGCGCTCACTTTCTCTCGTGCGAATCGGTTACGGAAAGTACCCGATCGCTCGTCGTAGTGAACGCGAAGGCGCTCACCTGAGTAATCGCGGACACTACGAACTCTGCGGCGAAGAAACCGTAAACCTACGGTTCCCGGCTGCGTTCGACGAACCGACCCTGACAATCCGACCAACCGGGACTCGCGGCTACGGGCGTCGGCCAGGCAAGCTGGCCAGATGGTGATCCCGATCCGTGACGTCAACCCGGTGCATCGCACGCCGTGGGTGACCTACGCGCTGATCGCGGCGAACATCGCTATCTTCCTGCTCACACCTGCCTCGGCAATCACGGTGACGGGCGCGGCCGGCCTGGCGCAAACCTGCCAGCAGCAGGCATTCTACGACCGCTACGCGGCGATACCCCTCGAGGTGGTGCACAACCGACCGCTGGCGCTGGTGCCGTACTAACCTCGGGCCTTCTCAACCGGTGGCCGGGCGGACATCTAGTGAGACCACTACCTGCCACGGGTTGCACCCTGCGGTCTTGAACGCCCCGTCGGTCTTGCTGATGGTCACCGTGGTCGGACGCTGTTGGACATCGTTGGCAATGATCGACTCGAGGCTGCCGCTGGTGTCCTTCAGTCGTACCCAGGAGCACAGACCGATCCCACCAGCCGCTGGGCCTGTTGTCTCATAGGTACCGGGGACGATGTCGGTTCCGACGATGTACGTGCCCGCGCCGAAGGCGGTCGTGGTCGCGAGATCCGCGGGGGGCGCAGGCGCCGCCGGGGGAGCGGCCGGCGCGAGTGGTTCTGCCGCCGCTGGTGGTGGAGCGGCTTGTGCTGGCGGTTCTGTCGCCGGGGAGCTCTTCTTGCCACCGCTGAAGATGCCAATGAGGGAGAGCAGAAGGACGGTGCCGCCAACGACCCACGGCCCGTACCCTCGGGGCTTGCTCGCCGGTAGGGCAGCGGTCGTGGAGAGCAGCTGGATCAGCGGAATCGGGCACGTATCGTCCGGGCCGGTCACCGCGGGCGGGTAGGGCTGGCGACCGGGCGCGGGTGGCGGGTTGTTCGATGCCGGTGAGATGAGTGGAGCGAGTGCGGGGAGCGGGTTAGTCGTTTCGTTGGGTAGAGGCTGGGGGGAGGTGGGTGGGGTCATCGGAGGTGTGTGGTGCTGGAGCCCCGCCATGGGCAGGTAGGGAGCGGTACCCGGGGTTGGCCGCGCGAGTGGGGTGAACGGTTCGCTGACGGGCGGCTGCGGCGACGGCAAAGGGAGCGGGTCGGGTGGTTCGCCCGGCGGAGGCTGCGGAGAGGTCGGGGGTCTCACGGTCGGTCATGCCTTTCATCGGACTTGTCGGCCCTATGAGCCCGTTCAGCAGGCGCGGGGTCCGATCGGTGCGCCGAAGGATGCGCATACCGGGTCCGCACCGCCGTTTCCAGCGCGCGTTAGCGTCGCATCAGTAGTCCGGTCCTGGTCGGGGCCGTCCCTGCGCCGGTTGTGCCGCCGTTCGCGCCACCCCCGACAGCAACGAGATCACCGCGACGCCGATGACGGCGTAAAGCATCGCTGTCGCAACCTGGTCCTCCGTGGTCCCACTGGCGATGAACACCTGGAGTGCCACGATGGCGATGACGATCGCGCCGATCGCGCCGAAGAACGCTGTCGGTCGCGGCGTGGTGAGCAGCAGCAGGTGCAGCAGTGCGGTACCGGCCAGCGCTGCCAACCCCGCCGAGATCGGCACGACCGCCATCGCCTGGTTCACCAGCCGGCCCTTCGCCGACAGGATCGGCACGTTGAGCACGCCCCGGACGAGCAGGACGCCGACCACGCCGATCCCGGCGGCCACCAGTGCGGTCGCCATACCACCGGCCCACAGCCGGCGAGCGGAGACCTCCACGGCGGCGGGCCGACGTTCCCACGACGGTGGAGGGTCATAGCTGGTCATTGACTGACGACCTCCCTGACAGGCGAACGATTCACCTGCGAGGATCCCAGACGACAACCGAGGCCGCCATTGGAGGCCAGGTCTTGCCATCCTCATCGACACAGCATGCCCGAACCCGCCATCGGCCAGGGCAACCGCTTCATGTCGATTAGCGGGGACGCCGGGTAAATGTAGATTCCGGCAGAATCCAGCCCACTGGCCCATCGATGGTGTAGCCGGCGGCCTGCTGCTCGGCAGTCTGGGATTCTGGTGCCAGTCGCCACTGGCCGTGGTTGCTGAAGCGCATGAGATGCACTGTGTCGGCCTGTTGCGCGGTATCGATGTAACCGAGCACACCCTCGTTGACGAATTGGCCAGACTGCACCAGCTTGTCACGTTCGGTGGTCGAGCCGGTGACCAAGTAGGACGAGCTCGCCGTGGCGCGCAGCCGGTATAACGGCTGAGTGCCTGGCCCTGCGTCGGGGTTGAGCTGCCCGACGGTGCCTTGACGGGTAAAACCGTACTGGGTGGCCGCGGACGTCGCCTCACTCTGGCTGAGGGTGTAGAACCAGCCTGCGTTGCCGGCCGTGCGAAACTCTTGCAGCGGAAGCAGCGCCGAGACAGCCCTCGCCCCGGGTGCCTGAGCCGCTGGCACAGATTGGGCTCCATACGACTGGGCCACCAACACGGCCGGGATACCAGTCGGCGTTTGCTGGGTGGCTAACGCGACACCGGCGACCAGCCATAACACGCCCCACATCAGCACTCGTTGAAATCGCATGTGTTCCTCCGGCGGTAGGGATTGTCAACCTGACAACCCACCGAAGAAGAGGACGAGCAAGGATCCGGTGATACATACACCCCCGACCTCGATCGTGTGAATGCATGACCGGGGAGCAACCATGTTCTCGAAGAGCGTTATTGGTCGACTGGAGTCGACTGGGCGGTTCTGGCCAGTTCGCTTGTCCAGGCCACCCGTACACGGACCGCCGAGCAGCAGGTTGCCGGCTACACCATCATTCTACCGGAATCTGCTCGGTTTCCCGCTAATCAACAGAAAACTGTTGCGTTCGCCGAAGGCGGGTTCCGGCAGGTGGTGTTGCTGCGTCGCCGCGCCACTGTCAGGCTGGCAAGGCTAGGTGGCCGGGTGGCCTGGGGACTCTCCCCATGAAACAACCTTGGTTGGTCTGGGGCTTGCCTCCCGCCCTGGGCCAGAGTTTGACTCACAGATCTTGTGGCATCTGACCCTATCTCGATGGTTCTGAGCCGTTGACGGTCATGTCGCGGTGAAGGTGATCGGGCTGAAGTCGGGGGTGGTCCTGGCGATCGTGTGGATCTACGCGAGGTGCGTGCCCTGCCAGTCCGGAGGAGATCGAGCGGTTCGAGCGGTCGACTGGGATGTCTCTCCTGGCTACAGTAAGGCACGGATGTGTGCAGCGACGGATGTACCGCCCAAGGAGTTCGCATCGGGGTCACGGGCAGGGCAGGCAGGTATTCAGGCAATGATTCTGCGACTCACGGTGATTGACGCATCAACATCTGTCGTGCAGGACATTGAGGTCACCGCTGACCCCAACACCAGCATGGCGTCGCTGCTCGCATCATTACCTGTCCGACTCAGCGGCCGGCCGTGTTATGTGGGCGAAACGCTGCTGGATCCGCACGCCACCATTGCCGCCACCACGCTGGTTTCCGGGGCCACGATCAGCGTCGGTGCTGCGGGCCCAGACCCGCGTGCCCTGCCGAACGGGTCAGTGGGCGCGCTACGGGTGCTCGCCGGCCCGGATGCCGGACTCGTTGGCTGGCTGGCCCCCGGCACCCACACAATAGCTCGCGATGCGCACGCCGGGGTGCCCCTACGGGACCGGGAAGTGTCCCGTCGCCACGCGCAGGTGGAAATTTCTCCACACGGCGGGGCCAGCGGGGCCGATCTCGGCTCAGCCAACGGCACCACGGTCGACGGGGTGCCAGCCACGGGGCCGCTGCCGCTGACGGATCGTGCCGTGCTACAAATCGGCGGAAACCAGCTGCAGTGGGTACCGCTGACCGCAACCCCGTCCACGATGACCCGCAGTGCCGACGGGAGGCTCGAATTTCACCGGGCATTCGCCCCGGCTCCGGCAATCCCCCGCATCGAGGTGACCCTGCCCACCCCTGAGGCTAACTCCCGCAACGTGGCGACGCTGCTGTTGTCCTCTCTACTCCCGCTGGTCATCGGTGGCGTCTTGGCGGCAGTCACGCGGGAAGCTGGCATGCTGCTGTTCGGCTTGCTCAGTCCGGTCACCGCCCTGGGCACCATGATCATGGAACGACGGCAGCGCAAAGACCGTGATCGCGTCTACACCGAGGCCAAGAGCAGCGCCCAAGAGCAGATCACCAACCAGGTGGCGACGGAGCAGCGGCTGCGACATCAGCTCGCCCCCGATGAGCTGGACCTCACCCTGGCGGCCACCGGGACGAAATCCGGCCTGTGGCCCCGCAACGCTGATTCATCTCACGGCCTGGTGTTACGGGTGGGCACCGCCGACCAGCCGGCCTCGGTGGACCTGCGCGGTGAGCCCTGGCCCGGTTTCGAGACACCTATCCTGCATGGGGCACCAGTCACGGTCGACCTGCGGATCACCGGCGTGCTGGGCGTGGTCGGCGGGGGTGAACCGGTCGCTGCGCTACTGCGCTGGCTACTGGTCCAACTGGGCACCCTGCGCAGCCCGGACGAGTTGCGCATCGTGGTCATCAGCTCCACCGAGGGCCCGGAACTGGCCTGGACAGGGTGGCTGCCCCATGTCGCCGCGGAGCTGGACGGCGACATCCCGTGCTGGGTCGGCAACACACCCCAGACCCGTGCTGCCCGGATCACCGAACTCAAGGAACTCGTCACGGCCCGCACCGCGCAACGTGGCAACGCCTCGGTCACGCGGTTCACCGACGAGGTCGTGGTCGTGCTCGACGGCGCCCTGGCGTTGCGGCACCTGCCAGGGATGAAGGAAGTACTCCGGGAAGGCCCCTCTGTCGGGGTCTACGTGCTGTGCGCCGACCGGCAAGGCATGAACGAGTGCCACGGCCTGTGCGAACTGGACACCACGGCACTGCGTCTGACCCGCACCCGCGACGAGCAACCCAGCACCGCCCGCCCCGAGGGCATCAGCCGCAACATCGCCGAGCGCCTCGCCCGCGCGCTGGCCCCGGTGCGAGACCGGCTCACCCTCGCCGCCGCGCAGAACGCCATCCCCTACCCTGTCCGCTTCCTCGATCTCCTCGGCGTGGCCACCCCCACCGCTGAGGACGTGCTCGCGTTATGGGAAACCCACCCGGGGCCCACCACCGAAGTCGTGCTCGGCGCGGACGCGGCCGGTCCAGTTACCATCGATCTCGCCCGCCAGGGACCGCACACCATGCTCGGCGGCGCCACCGGCGCTGGAAAGAGCATCCTGCTGCAGACCCTGGTCACCTCGCTGTTGCTGGCGAACCGATCCGACGAGCTCAACCTGGTGCTGGTGGACTTCAAGGGAGGTAGCGCCTTCCTACCGTTCCAGCACTGCCCGCATGTGGTCGGGCTGATCCGCTCGACCGGAGAGACCCCCGCCGACGTCTTCGACGAGGCCGCAGCAGCCCGGGTGCTCGCCTCCGTCCGGGCCGAAGTGCGCCGCCGGGAGTCGCAACTGGCCCGCTACGGCGGAGAGATCGACCAGTACTGGAAAGCTCGCGGCACCAACCCGGCGATGCCGCCGCTGCCCCGGCTGGTGATGGTCTTCGACGAGTTCGCCCGGGTGCTGGAAACCTCACCGGATTTCCTCAAGGAACTGGTTAACGTCGCCGCCAAGGGACGTTCCCTGGGTATGCATCTGATCCTGGCCACCCAGTCGTTGCAGGGCAAGCTCTCTCCCGAGCTGAAAAACAACATCGACCTGCGGATCACCCTGCGGCAGAACGAGCCCGCGGACAGCATCGAAGTGCTCGGCGTCCGTGATGCCGCCACCATCCCGGGCCGATTGCGCGGACGCGGCATGATCCTGTGCACCAAGGACGAAACTCGCACCCCCCGGGCATTTCAGTCCGGTTACCTCGGCAACCCGCCTGCCGTCGCGGGTACCGTTCCGGCTCAGATCCGGATCGTCGACTGGTCCACCCTCGGGGTGCCCCGCCCCGAGGAGACCGTCGACCACGGTGACCAGCTCACCGACCAGCAGTTGGCGATCACCGCCATCGAGAAAGCCGCCCACCGCATCGGCGTGCCCGACCCGTTCCGGCCGCTGCTCCCACCACTGCCGGCCGCGCTGTCCCAGGATGAGCTCACCGTGCAGGCCACCACCCAGGGCCCGGCCAGCGGCCTGGCGTTCGGCTTACTCGACGACCCGGCCGCGCAGGCACAGCCGCCCGCGCAGCTGGATCTCGCCGGCACCGACCGGCTCCTGATCGCCGGTGGTCCCCAGTCCGGGCGCACCACCGCTGCGCACACGCTGATCGCAAGCCTCGTCACCCGGTGTCGCCCCGACCAGGCGCACCTCTACATCCTGGAGCACCGGCCGGCGGCATTGGCCGCCTACGCTGGCCTGCCGCACTGTGGCGCGGTGCTCTCTCCCGCCGAGCCCGACCGCATCCGCCGGTTCGTCACCTGGCTCGAGGGTGAGGTCCAGCGCCGCAGCACCACCCGGTTCGGTAAATCCGCAGACCCTCCACCGTGGATCGTGTTCATCATCGACGGCTGGGAGCACTTCGAAAACCGCAGCGATCCCAACTTCCTCGAAACCTCACTCCTGACCACACTGCGCGGCATCGTCACCACCGGCACGCCGCTAGGCGTTCATGTGGTGGCGCTCGGCGGACAGGACATGATGACGGGCAAGCTCCCCACCTTGTATTCCCAACGGCTCCTGTTGCCCTTCCCCAAGGAAGACACTCGCCGCGGGAACCTCACCGTCGGCATGGTCAGCCCACCCGTCCTGCCCGGCCGGGCCATCGACGCCGCCAGCGGTCACCACATCCAAATCTGCCAACCATCACTCTCCCCGGCCGACCTGATCCGGCGGGCCGGGGAGCACCCAGACAGCCCGGATCCGACACGGTTGCCGCGGGAGTTCCCCTCACTACCGGGGACGGTCACTGTGGGCCAATTGTCGCTTCCCGAGCCGGCGCCCTCGCCCACCTGGATCCCCCTTGGTGTCGGCGGCGCAGACGCCACCACGATCGGTATCGACCTGCTCGACCCCGGACCCCACCTGCTGCTCGTCTCCGGACCCTCCGAATCCGGCCGTACCAGCGCCGCCGCCACTCTCGCCCACGGCCTTCGGCGGGTCGACATCGGAGTGCTCGCCATCGCCCCACCCCGCTCACCACTTCCCCGTCTGCTCCCCGACGACGCTGGAGTCCGCGTCCTCACCGGCACCACATTCAAAGACGCCGACCTCCGCGAAGCCGCCGCCGATTTCGGCGACGGCCACTACGCGGTGATCATCGACGGTTGCGAACAGATCACCCTCACCCCATCCCAGGAGGGGTACAGCGACGCGCCGACGCTGCTCGACGACATCGTCAACCCCGGCTCACTCGGCCACCGCGCCCTGGTGATGTGCGGAGACGCCCAGCCCATCCTCACTGGCCAACGCCGCTCTCTCATGCGCATCACCAACGAGATCCTGACCAGCGGCGCCCGACTGCTCCTCACCCCCACCAACCGCACCACCGCCCGCGAGCACGGCTTCACCCTCGAACCCGACCAATACTTCGCCAACCCACCCGGCCGCGGCTACCTCACCCAAGGCCGCACCACAGACCTCATCCAACTCGCCACAGCATCTCCTCGGGGGTAATTGTATGCTGGTCCCCGTACTCCCGAGTCGAGCGCCCAGGAGATCCGTGCTATCTGCCAAGTTCGAGACTGGCTGGCCGCCTACGTGCACATCATAGACCTGGCACCTTCGATCCGATCGACGAAAGGAACGAGCGGGAGAGCAGAATGAAGAGCTACGGCAAAAGTTGGACTGCTCTACATGGAGCATTATTCATGAAGTCCCCAATTGGGTGGCGTGTCACTGACGTGAGCGACGGCCACCTTGCGGTATCGCGTGATTTGTGAGAATCAACGATAATACGTGGCGGCCGTCGCAGATCCAGGCTACGGCAGGTCTACCATCCGACCCGAATCCGCGACGGGACTCCCATCCCCACCCGTAACCGTGCAGCTCATCGCGAGTTGTGCTCCGGCAAGCGCCACAGGAGCGGGGCAGCGGTCCAGATTGTGTCAGGCACCGACGGTCAATTGCGCCACGTTGGCGAACCGCTCGCCGGATCCATCCACGACGTAAGGGCCTTTCGTGAAACTGGCCTAGCCGAGGTGTTAGCCGAGCACATGGAAAACAACTTGGTCATTGCTGATATGGGCTACTGCGACGAACCCGTCGTCACGCCGGTGAGGAAACCGCGGAAAGGGGCGTGCCCAATCTTGGTCAGCTCCTCGGCGAGGTGGCGCGTCGATTTCGTGGTCCACCGCAACGGTGATTCGGGGTTTCCCCGAGTTTCGGGTTCAATCAAGGTGTCGAGCGCGTCCAGCAGTCCCGAATCCACGTCCTCGGCTTTCTTCCGGCCGCCTCCGGGTGCCCGGACTCGACGACCAGACCCTTCGGGAACGTCGCCGGCCAAGTCGGCCAGGCCACGCCGAATCGTGCTCCGCGATGCGCCAGTGGCCCGATGCACAGCGCTGATACCACCGCGACCCCACGATTTCGCCTCGGTCGCCATTGCCACACGACGATCCCGCTCATTCAACCGCGGCAGCAGATCCGCCAGGCGTGCCCACATCGCACGAAAAGCGTCATCATCCTTGGTGGTCACAATGCGGATAATTTCACAAGCTGATCATCTCAATGGGGCCGGCACACCATACGATCGAAAATACACACTATTGGATTAGTTATTTACTTACAGTTTCTAAGAACTGGAAAATCCTGGCCACCGAATATCGCCGGCCGCTGCGAAAACTCGCTACCTACCTTGCCGCGGTCGCCGCACTCGAATTTTACCCGCTCAACTGGACAAGTTCTGTATAATGCCCATGGTACATTGAGCAGAATCAGACGACCACCATCGAGTAAATCAACTTTCCAACGGAAACCACTTATATTAGACGCACCCACTCCTTATGTCCTGACACTAAACTGCTCAGCGGCGAAGACGGAAGGTAATACTCGAATCCTCTACCTCGGAAGGAGTAATATTTTCCGTCGCGGGATCCGACGGAGACTTCTAATTCACCCTTTGTGAATGCCTTCAAAATTTGCTCAAATGGACCGTCGTGCTCTAGTTCATCTGCGGAAAGCTCCAATGCCTGTGAGCCATTGATGTCGACCAGTAAGCCGCTGGCATCGACTCTAATATTTGCGACACGCTCCGATTGGCCACAGATTACCCATCGCAGCGTGCAAGCTTCCTCATTGCTTGAAAGGATATCTACGGAGCACGATGACTCTTTAGGTACTGACACCCTTATGTTATCGATAAATTTGACAACCTGCTCGCAAATTTTTTCCACACTCGACATGCAGCGTCACCTCGGACCCGGGAATAAGTCGATGTGTTTTGTCTTAATAGGAAGTCTTCGACCAAAAACAGGGAGGCCACGCTTGGAACTAAAGGCGATTCTGAACGAATTGCGACCGTTTAGTGCGCTACCCTTCCAGGACCATCCTACCCTCAGAAAATCGCTCCTATTAAGTAGGCCAGCCTTGCCTCGTCCGAATAAGATGCCGCGAACTCCGAAGACTTTGCTAAAAATATTACCGCACCCCGGCGCAAGACCAAATGGGTCAATCCAGAATAAGGGGTTTAGTACATAAGCACTCGAGTTATCGCTCCCTTCCAGGCCTAGGAGGTCGTTGCTCTCGTAGCGTCCGATGTCGGGGTCATAATACCGAAAGTAATTGTAGCTCAGTCCGGTTTCATTATCATAGTATTGGCCAGGGAAACGGAGGGGGCAGTCTGCGTCGCCTGGTCTTAGTGAGAACGGGGCGCCCCAAAGGGCGGTGCGAGAATGCCAGACGATATTGCCGTCGAGGTCAACCATTTCTGTGGGAGTGCCTACGAGGTCGGTGACGATGGCGTAGAATTCCTCGTCGATCCATTCTTGAGGGGCAGCGCTGAGGGAGACTCGTTCGGTTTGGGTGACGGGGCGGAAGCTGTGAGGTTCCCAATTCCAGACCGTGGTGCGGCTACCGACAGGGTCTGGGATTCCTAGCAACCAATCGGTCTGGACTTGTTCGGCGAGATCGACTCCGTCCCAGACGAAGTTGGCCTGTTCGACCACTGCTGTGTTGCTGTCGGCGAGGCGTTGCTTGGCGATGCGGCGGCCGAATGGGTCGTACTGATACCGCCAGTGTTGTCTGTCGGGGGTGGTGACGGCGATGAGGCGGTCGTCGGCGTCCCAGGTGTAGCGCCAGGTGCGGGGTTTGGCTGATAGGCATTTCTGCTGGCGTACGATGACCCGGCCCTGCATGTCGTGTTCGTAGCGGACGTTGCCAGCCCGGCGGATCAGGGTGCCAGAATACTCCCGCTCGCCCAGGGCTCCGGCATCGAGTGTTTCGGCCTGTGGCGGTGCTGGCCAGATGGCGTTGGTGATATTGCCAGCTGGGTCGTAAGCGTATCGTTCGGTCCACCCAGCGCCGTAGACGGCGGTGACTTGTCCAATTGTGTCGACGTCGAAGCGGCGGGGACCGGATAATTGGTCGTCAATTCCGGTGACATACCCGTCAGGTCGGTAGGCGTAGGACCGACGTTGCACTAGGCGAGTCTCGCGGGCGGACGGGCGTCCCTTGCGGTTGAGCCCGTCTGCGGTGATGATCTGGGACAGAAGCTGGTGGTTGGTATCCCAGGTTTGGGCAAGCATCACATCTTCGCCGAGGTGGCGTTCGACCTCACGGCTGGCTGCGTCATAGCTGAAGTGGAGGCTCCGTTCAGCGGTATGCAACGCAACTGGCCGATGGTTGGCGTCGTACTCCCAGACACTCTCGGCCCCGGACGGTGTGCGGCGATAGACTCGCCGGCCAAGGGTGTCGTAGGCAGAATTGACGGTTCGGTTGTCACAGGTTTCGGCGAGGATACGGCCGAGTGGGTCACGTTCGAAAATCACGTCCGCATCGGCGTTGGTGGCGCGCACGATACGCCCGGCAGAATCATAGGTGAACGTGGCGGCAGCGTCGTCGGAGTACTCGCCAGTGATGTTGCCGCGCAGGTCGCGAGTATAATGTGTGGTCTCCCCGGCGCCGTTAGAGCGTTTGATGAGTTGATCGGCGTCGTCGTGGGAGTAAGTGAGTACGCAGTTGCTGAAGTCGGTTTCCCGCACGAGGTTGCCGGCCGGGTCGTAGTCGTAGAACCAGACGAGGCCCTGCGGATTGGTAACGGTGGTCAGTCTGAGTTCAGTGTCGTAAGCGAACTCCAGTCGTGCACCATCCGGTCTGATTTGGACGGCGGGCAGGTCGAAGTGACCGACCACGGTGTGGGTGGCTTGACCGAGGGCGTCGACGTGCTCGATGAGGTTGCCTTCACCGTCGTAGGAACATTGTTCGGTGGCGCCATCGGGCAGTGCACGAGAGGCGAGTTTTCCTTCGATAGTCCAGCTGAAGCGAGTGATCCCGCCCACCGGATCGGTGACAGCCGATACCCGTCCGAGGACGTCGCGTTTGTAGTGGGTGACGGCTCCGAGGGGGTCGGTGACGGCGACGGGCAGCCCAGCGAGGTTGGTAGTGATGTGGTGACTGTGGCCGAGGGCGTCGGTGACGGTGGTGAGATGCCCGCGGTCATTGTGGGAATAGTGGGTGGTAGCGCCGAGAGGGTCGGTGACGGTGGTGAGGTTGGCACGCTGGTCGTAGTGCCGCTGCCAGACTGCGCCATCCGGGTCGATCGTCCTGATCGGCAGTCGCAGGTCGTTGTAGTCGGCCAGCGTCTGGGTACCGTCGGGGCGGATGATGGCGATCAGGTTGCCAGCCTCGTCGTAAGTATAGCGGGTGGTGCGTCCGAGGGGGTCGGTGCGGGCCAGTAGCCGGTCGTAGCGGTCCCACTCCGAGACAGTGGCGTGTCCGAGCGGGTTGGTCTCGCGGACGAGCTGGCAAGCGTTGTTGAACTCATATCGGGTGACGTGGCCCAGGGAGTTGGTTACTTCCGTGATGGCGTTGTCGGGGTCGTCGTGGTGGTAGGCGAAGGTGGCGTTGAGAAAGTTGCCTGATCCGGAACCGCGCACGCATCGACCCTGGTCGTCGTAGATAAAGCTGTACCAGTAGTCGTTGCGGTCGATCCACCGAGTCATCCGGCCCTCGGTGTCGTAGTCGAATCGCAGTGGCAGGTCGGATGAGTTGATGACCTCGGTGAGACGGCGGGCAACGTTGTAGCGGTAGCGGATGAGGGTGACGTCCGAGCCGTTGTCGCCGTCGCGCAGCCGCAGGGCGGTGATGAGCCCGTTGCTGGTGTCGACGCTGATGCGGTAGCCCCCGGAGTGCCGGATCTGCGTGAGGTTGCCGTTGGGATCGTAGTCGAGGTCGATGCGGTTTCCGTTGCGGTCGTTGATACCGGTCAGGGGCAGTACTGATCCGTCGGGCGAGTTGGGCGCGAAGTGCAGGGTGTGGCCGGTCTCGAGGTCAGTGAGGGTGTATTCGCCCTGGCCGGTGACGGTCAGGGGTCGGCGGGGGCCTTCTTCGGGCCACACCGGCCCCGCGCCGGGGCTGGGGACGGGATAGACCAGCAGTACGCCATCTTCTGCGGCGTAGTAGACCCGGACCGGGTCGACCTCCAGGCGTTGATCCAACGTAGAGGCCCAGGAGGGCCCGTACCACCGTCCGGTTCGGTGGGAGGACACATGGGTGCGGGTCAGTACCAGGGGCAGCGCGCCGGGCAATTCCAGATCGGTCTGCTGCTGGACGACCTCCCCGGTCGCCACGTCCACCGGGTCCCCTCCCACGACGCGTTTGAGGAAAGAGACAGCTTTGCCGCGCAGGCTGATGATGCCATCGCGGATCGCACCGCCGCGCAGCGCCGCGAACATCGCTTTGCCTCCGCGCAGGCCCTGAGCCAGTTCAGCGGCGCCTCGACCTAGTCTGGCGAGGCTGACGACTCCGCGGCCGCCTGGGATGAGCCCGAGGGCGGCGAATGCGAGGTCACCGAGTCCGGCTTTGCCTTGGGCGAATTTGTTGATCGTGTCGGCCATGATCGCTGCGCCGGCTACCAGGGCGGCAGCCATCAGCGCCCATCCGATGGGGCCGGAAATGAACATAGCGGCGATTCCGGCGACCATGGCCACGTTCTTGCACAGGTTGATGAAGGCATCCCAGGAGCGGAACGGTGCGGAGATGGTGTCCCAGGCCTTTTGCCACCAAGACTTGTTCTTGATTCCGCTGTCGTTGAGCGCGTCGTTGATACCTTTGACGCATGTGGATTCGGCATCGCCGCGCAACTTTGCGGCGTCGTTGGCCAGACGTCGCGCGCTCTGGCGGTCCTGTTCGGCGGTTTGTGCCCGGCCGGCGGCGGAGCGAGCCTGGGCTTTCGTGCCCTCGTCAAGGTTGGCGATGGCGGCTTCGAGCAAGGAATTGTTCGGTCCCAGACCGGCCGACAGGCTGTCGGCTTGATTTGGTGGCACTAAAGCGCGTATCTCCCGCAACGCGCCTTGATACCGGCCGTCCGCGTCTTGACCCTGGCGCAGCGCCGTGCTGGCCTGGGATTTAGCCTGATCCAGGCTCGTGGCGAACGCTGACACCGCGTTGCCGCAGCCGCGGTAGGCTTTGCCCAGTTTCGCCAGCTCGTCGGGGAGTCCGCCGAGCACGTCCTGGAACTTTGGTGCGTAGTCGCCCTCCATGTGCAGGTCCCCGCCATTTGCGGCGACGGAGCGGAGCTGGCCGGTGTTGTGCTCGGCCAGCCCCGCTTCCTGCTGCAATTGCGTGGCCAGCGCGTGAGTTTGCGCTGGATCTCCCGGTGTCGGGTCACCGTCCAGATCGAGAACCTGCCACTGGTTCATCGACTGCTCACGCAGAGCTTGCGGACTGACCGAGGCTGCTGTCCAACTGCTGATGCTGGGAGATGACGTTCTTGAGGAAGCCGCTCATACCGTCCAAGCCGCCGACGACATTGTTCGCCCCCGTGTTCCACTGCGTATAGGATTCCTGAAACTTACCGGATGCCACATCGGTATGAAAACCGGCTTGTACTAGATTATTGACCATTGCCTGCAGTTGGCGGAGCTGGTTCTCCATTTCGGTCTTCGCGCTGTCGAGCTGGGATATACCGCTCTGCACCGCGTCGTAATCAACATGCACAGCCATGATAAATACCCTTTCCCTTCTGGAAGGAACGTGCTCATTAATTCAGTGTCGCCACCCCGTTTCCGCCGGGGACGATGGTCGACCAGGTCAGTGTTGAGGAGATCGCGTCGAACAGATCCAGCATCGACTCAGCCAGCTCCACCTGCGGGCTGGTGGCCACGACATTGAGCACACCGGACCCATCATTGGGCACCGGGATCAATGTCTGCATGACCACGCAGTGCACCGACTGCGCACCGAGATCCACTGGCTCCACACCCTGGACCCGGACCGCTCGGCCCGCCGGTATCTCCACGATGCCGACACGGCGCCACTGCGCTGCCCCCTCGATCGGTGCTATCGAGGTCAGCTGGCTGGCGATCGCCTCCACCGTGTTGTCGGCCGGGTCCGGCCTTCCGTCGGTCTGGAAAACCATGACGGTGGCCGCCAGCATGCCGGCGTCCTCGACAAGCTCGGACATCGCGGCACAAAATACTGCATCATTTCGCTCCGCCTCGCTGGCCGCCTGGCGCAGCGCCTTCACCAATGCCCCGCGGTAGGGCTTCAGTTCTGGGTGCTCTGCGATGCGCGAATCGAGCAGGCGAGGAAGGTCGCGAGTACGGGTGGCGCGCCATATATCGAACTCCAGCCACGACTCCGGTAACCGCAGTTCAAATCCGCGCGGGCGGACAGCGCGAGCGGTACTCATCACTGAGCCTGAGCATTCCCGGCAGCGGGTACCGTAATGGTTTCCTGGGGTGAGTCACCCGTGCTCTCCAGCGAGTCCCGCAGAGACGTGTCCACCGAGGTGGTCCCCTGCGCCAGACCGCCCAACAGGCCCGAGGCTTGCTGCAACAGACCATCCATGTTCTTACGGTTGTCGGAAGACTTCGAGAAAAAATCCTGTAAGGCCCCCTCAACGTGCGACGAGCCAGTCGCTCCGCCGTATTGGGCGAAGGTCTGACCCATCGATGTCATGGCCGAACGAATCCCGCCCAGGTCTCCTGACATCTGACCCGCCACCTGTGGATCAGCCCCGAATGTCCCCGCCATCAGGACCGGCCTCCCTCGGTCAACAAGCCCCCACCCCCTCGGGCAGGGCAGCACACGGCGACCCTCTGCGCACTGTGCACGCCGCCCAGCAACTACCGTCAGCGTAGAGCTCTGGAGGGCTGTCGACCAACGGTTTTTGACAAGTGCTGGCGCAAGCGCCACATTTGCAAGATCAAGCTGTGCCTCGCAGCCGCCGAGTTCCTGCAACTCTGCTCCCCGAGGGCAGCCAGGCTCTTGAAGCGCACGACGGTGCCGCCCTACCGGGCCGCGGACCACTCCCAGGTCCGCACCGGCAACAATCCCCAGATCATGGCCGCGCTACGCAACCGTGCGATCACCGCTGCCGCCTCGCTGGCTACGACAACATCGCCTCCGCGTTACCACACGCCCGAGATCCTCGCCGGCCACTGGCCACTTACGGCATCACATAACCGACTTGCCTGGACCCTGGGCGCCCCCTGTATCCGCTTGGCAACGCGGCGTGCGCTGAGGCAGTCTGGGGAGCGTCAGGAAAGCCTGCGCGGTTCCGGGGTACTGGCGTGGGAACGGGGGTCATAGCGAGATGCCTGGTGCGGGTGGCCAGTTGCCTGATGTGGGCAACGTCGTACCCGAGTTGCCCGGCTACCGGATCGAGCGGCAGCTCGGACGCGGCAGCATGGGCGTAGTCTACCTGGCCGAAGACACCAAGCTACGCCGCAAGGTCGCACTGAAGGTCCTAGCCCCGACGCTGGCCGATGACGAGCTGTTTCGCAAGCGTTTCGACCGCGAATCGCAGAGCGCGGCCAACCTCGACCATCCCAACATCGTCCCGGTCTACGCCGCGGGCGAGGTGGGAGGTTCGCTGTACATCGCCATGCGCTACGTGAGCGGGGGCGATTTACGGACGCTGTTGGAGGCCAACGGCCCACTGAACCTCGAGCAGGCGAGCTCGATCATCGCTGCCCTGGCTGCTGCCCTCGATGCCGCCCATGCCCAAGGCATGATCCATCGAGACGTCAAACCGGCGAACATCCTCATCGACGGCCGCAACGGCCAGGAACATTACTACCTCAGCGACTTCGGCATCACCAAGATTGTCTCTTCTGGCAGGAGTCTGACCTCGACCGGCCAGATCCTCGGCACCATCGACTACATCGCACCCGAGCAGATCCAGGGCAAGCCGGTGGACGGCCGAGCTGATCTCTACGCGCTGGGCTGTGTGCTTTATCAGTGCTTGACGGGGACGGTCCCCTTTCCACGCGACGAGACCGCCGCACTCATGTGGGCACACGTGCACGATGAGCCAACACCGGTGACCGCACTGCGACCCGATCTTCCACCTCAGCTCGACTACATCGTGACCAAGGCCATGGCGAAGGAGCCTGAGAACCGCTACGACACTTGCCGGGAGCTGGCACTCGCCCTGCGCGCGGTCACCGCCGATCCGGCAGCTTTTGACCCGGCAGCTTTTGACCCGGCAACGTCTGAGCAAGGCGCGAAGGTTTTCCCGGCAGGACCCATCGAGAGCCCGCCGCCGCTCATCCCCGCAGGCATGACCAGCACCTACGTTGCGCCAAGGCCAGCGCATGCTCGGGTCTCCGCGCCCGCCTTGTCACCCCAGCGAAAATGGTGGTGGGTGGCCGCATCTGCCGCGTTGGCGCTCGCCGTCATGGCGGGCTCAACCGTCGCCGTTTTGAATTACCTCAATTCACGGTGGCCCAACGCGGCGGAACGTGAGCTTCTCGGCGAGGTGCCGCTGGCTTTGACCATGAAGGACAACAGTTGTAGCCGTAATGCCGACGCCGAACGGCACACCGCCAACGTCGAAGCCTCCGTGATCTGCACATCCGACACCGACGTGAACAAGGTCGTGTTCACGAAGTTCACCTCAGCCAAGGCACTTGACAGCCAATACCAGGCTGCCGTGGCTGCCGCCCCAGTCGGCCAGAGCACGGGCGACTGCCGCACCGCTGAACGGGCCCAAGGCAAGTATGCGAGCGAGTCAGGGCAAACGAGTGGTCAAGCTCTCTGCTATCAACAGAACGGCTCGTCGTTCCTCGAATGGACCGACGACGAATCACATACCTTGGGTACGGCCACCCGGACCGATCCGGACTACCCCAAGCTCCGGAGTTGGTGGGTTGGTGTGGTGGGCGTGAAGCTGCCCACTCCCGAGTCCTCACAAGTGGCACCACCCCCGGCTCCGGAGGCCCCCGTTGCCCCTCCGGCACCGGTCGTGGTTCCACCCGCCGCGCCGGGTGCGGATTCTGCCGGGCATGCGCCCCAGGCTCAGGGCCCCGGGAATCAGCCCCAGGGATCCGGGCGGCGCAGTGACCAATCCGGGGGGCAGGACCAAGGTTCCGGACAGCAGAACCATCCGCCAGCCAGCTCCACGGAAACGAGCCCCAGCAGCCCCACCACCGCTCCCACCACCGCTCCCACCACCGCGCCCAGCACCACCAGCCCACCCACAACGACGGAAACCACTAGTCCGTCCACAACGACGGAAACCACTAACCCGCCCACAACAACGGAAACCACGACGCCTCCCGTGAATCCACCGATCACGCTGGACGGTCCGGCGCCCTCGGCGCCTACAAAGCAGCAAGATGGGTTGCCAGCGTCTGGCACCGGCGGCTGCACGGCGCTTATGCGCTCGTCATACTATTCCTGCACAGTCACCCGGGCCGCACCCGCGTACCTACCCGAAACGAGCGAGCCCCAGGGGCAGCTGCGGGCCACCCCATCTGCGTTCGTATGCCAGGCGGACGGTTCGAGGTACTCACTCGGAGAGCACGCCAACCACTGGTGGGCTTGGGTAGGGGCCGGCAATCTCGGGGTATGGGTTCCGACTCTGTTCCTTGCCGGTGCACACGACGACGCAGCCGAGCCGGGACTACCAGTTTGTGGTAGCGAGCCCACCACTGCTGCACCAACCACTACCGCGCCGACCACCACGGAGAAACCCCCTGCCACTCTGCCGACCAACCGCCCAGTCCACCCCGTTTCCCCTGCGCCAACTACCACTGAGCCACCCTCAGCAACCTCACACCGTCGCGGGCATTAGACCGTCGAGGTCGGCCGATGACGGGCGGCTCTGAGCGAACTCGACCCCACCGTGCAGCCGGTAGAGGCCTGTCTCGTCTAGTGCTAAACGGGTCACCCGCAATACGCGAGCTAAACAAGCTTCCGGCACTTCGTCGAGCGGGCCGAGAGTGCGTACCCTGAGCCGGCGTCGAGCTGATCAGGGTGGTCGAGCCCCCGAGTGCCGGCCCGGGGCTGGCAGTTGCCGATCGCCGTGAGGCAGGTCCTGAGTTGCGCCAACGCGGGATTCTCGGTGACCACGAAGGGCAATACCGGCGACGTTGACGGGCCGAAGACTGCCGGATCCGTGGGGGTGAACACCGCGGTCAGCTGGTGCGATCCGACGGCCAGGTTCGCCGTGGTCCCCGACGCGGTGCCGTTGGTAACGACCACCGGATTGCCGAGGTTGGTGGTTCCGTCCTTGAACTGCACGGTGCCGATCGCCGTCGCCGGGCTGATGGTCGCGGTCAGCGTCACCGCGGTGCCAGGGCGAACCGGGGACGCCTGGGATGTGGCCAGCGCGGTGCTGGTGGCCGTCGCCCCCGTCGTACCAGTGATCACGAAGGTCACCGACGGCGAAGTGGACGGGCTGAAGGCTGTCGGGGTGGCGGGGGTGAACACCGCGGTCAGCGAACGCGATCCCGCTGCCAACGTCGACGTGGTCCCCGACGCGGCACCGTTACTGACGGCCACCGGGTTACCGAGGTTGGCGGTTCCGTCCTTGAACTGTACGACACCGAGCGCCGTCGCCGGGGTGACCGTCGCGGTCAGCGTCACCGGGGTGCCCGAAGCGGCCTGGGAGGCCGGGGAAGTGGTCAGCGCGGTGCTGGTGGCCGCCGCCCCCGCGGGAGCAGTGATCGCGAAGGTCACCGGCGGCGATGTCGAGGGGACGAAGCTCGCCGCGTTGGTGGGAGTGAACACCGCGGTCAGCGAATGCGATCCGACGGCCAACGCCGACGTGGACCCCGACGCGGTGCCGTTGGTGACGATCACCGGATTGCCGAGGTTGGTGGTCGCGTCCTTGAACTGCACCGTCCCGACCGCCGTCGCCGGAGTGACTGTCGCGGTCAGCGTCACCGGGGTGCCCGAAGCGGCCTGGGTGGCCGGGGACGTGGCCAGAGCGGTGCTGGTGGCGATTGCGCCGGGGATCACGAACATCACCGCCGGCGAGGTCGATGGGCTGTAGGCCGTCGTGGACGGCGCGTAGGCCACCGGGCGGGCGGGGATGAACACCGCGGTCAGCGAGTGCGACCCGGCGGCGAGGGATGACGTGGTTCCTGACGCGGTGCCGTTGCTGACGATCACCGGATCACCCAGGTTGGTGGCCCCGTCCTTGAACTGCACGGTCCCGATCGCCGTCGCCGGAGTGACCGTCGCGGTCAGCGCAACCTGAATGCCCTGAGCGGCCGGCGAGCCCTCGGACGTGGTCAGCGTAGTAGTCGTGGCCATGATCTGGTGGGCCGGCGGCGCCGCGTTGGACAGTCCACCGGTGAGCAACGACCTTCCCATGGTGAGAAACGCGACTCCGACCAGGACCGCGATCACGACAGCTACTGACCAGAGCAAAGTCGTGGATCTGTTCTTCGGCACGATGCGACTTTCCTGTTCAGGTAAAAGGGCGTTGACTACGGGAGTCTGGACGTGGGCATCCTTGACGCGGGTGGTAGTCCCGCTGCATGGCCGAGGTCATCGACGGTGACGAGCGCGCTGGTTCTGACACCGCACTGGACCCGCCCACGGGGATCGACAGCCGGGCCATTACTGTACGCGGCGTTCATCACCCTTACGCCGTCTCCGCATCGTTAACCTGCTTGACCCTCGCTTCGGCGCCGGATTTACGGGTGTTCGGTATCCGGGAAAACGGGAGGATCACTCGCTCGCTACGGTCAGTCACCCAAACGTGGTCGAACCGCTGGACTCGGCCCGCGGTCGGGCCGATGCGGCCGGTCCATCGGCACCGCCAGGTCGGACCTGATAACACGTCCCCGGCGCCTGGACTGATCGCAGGCGCCGGGGACGTGTCGCACCGGTCATCGTTCGGTTGACGTCATCTCCGTCCGAGCAGGTTGGACAATGTCGCTGAGCAGTCAATGGTCGCTGAGCAGTCCCCGGTCGCTGAGCAGTCCCCGGTCGCTGAGCAGTCCCTGGCCGTCGAGAAGGGACACCCGTGCATCGAGAACAAGCCCCCGCCCGTCGAGAATAGGCATAGAGACGCCAAGCACGGACGGTTCTCCATCAAGAGAATTCACCCGATTGTCAAGTACGGCCACTCGGACATCAAGCGACAGACCGGATTGCTGAGAGGTGAGTGTTTGCAGCGATGCGACTCCCGAGTCCCTTACCGTCAGCGGTACTGCTGACGACGTTGACGAGTTGAAGGCCGTTGCGTTGCTGGGGGTGAACACCGCGGTCAGCGACCGCTGGCCGACGGGCAATGTCGACGTGGACCTCGACGCGGTGCCGTTGCTGACCGACACCGGGCCGCCGATGTCATTGTTCCCGTCCTTGAACTGCACGGTCCCGAGCGTCGTCGCCGGAGAGACCGTCGTGGTCAGCGTCACCGGGGTGCCCTCGACGACCTGAGAGGCTGGGGACGTGGTCAGCGTGGTCGTGGTGTCGGTAGCCCCAGCGACGATCACAGTCACTGCCTGGGAGTTCGACGGGGCGAAGGCCGCTGGAGTGCTCGGGGTGAACACCGCGGTCAGCGAGCGCTGGCCGACGGGCAATGTCGACGTGGACCTCGACGCGGTGCCGTTGCTGACCATCACCGGGTCGCCGATCGGGTTGTCCCCGTCCTTGAACTGCACGGCCCCGACCGCCGTCGCCGGAGAGACCGTCGCGGTCAGCGTCACCGGGCTGCCCTGGCCGACCGGTGAAACCGGGGATGCGGTCAGCATGGTTTGGGTGGTCGTCGCGGCGGCGTCCTCGGTGACCTGTGGGGTGCGCCCCGGCGGCGCGGAGTGGGCCACCCCACTTGTGAGCAACGACGCTGCCACGACGGCGACCGGGACCACGCAGGCCCCCGCCGCACGCCAGTGGACAAATCTGCTGCTGGGCATGATGGGCTTCACTTCCATTTCCAGTCACAAGGTGGACCAAGGACAGAGTCACCCGGGCAGGGTCACCAGTTCCTCGGCATCATCGGCCTTCAGGCGCGCCCGAGATCAGATCGCGCGGTGCGAGACGTCGCCGCAAGTTCAGGCAACGACAACAGTTGAGCCGCGCGACGACGATTGCCCCCTCGCCAACACACCTCATGCAGGAAACTATGATCCGTGTCGTCGATCGAGCATGTTGTCACCTATACGGGTATAGGCCGTGTCCGAAAGAGGTAATTCGCCACGCTGCGGAGTCGTCGGGCTTCTCGTCCGGGGAGCGGCGTCGAGGCTGCGTTGCGCGCGCCGCGGACGGCGCAGCCGATGCACCCACACGGGTGGACGACCCGGCTGGACGTACGTATTCGGCCCTGTCAAGGCTCTAGTCTCCAACGTAGGCCACTCGGTCCTCGACCAGGAGACGCACGACCTGCACAGAGACCGCGCACGACGCGGGAAGAGGGCGACAACTGAAACCGAACCGAGCGACGAGCACTCTTTCGAGTGTCGGCAAAGAGGCGACACTGGACAGCGAGTCCGGCGGGACTCCTGCACCCGGCAGGAACGGGTGGCCGCAGATCTCAGGACTGCGGCGAGAGCGGTTACTGGAGCGACTGCGATCCCCGGCCCACCTGACGCTTGTCCTGGCCCCCGCGGGCTACGGCAAGACGACGTTGCTCGCGCAGTACAGCGACGAAGCACCGAGCCCGATCGTCTGGCACCGAACAGATCGTCTCGACGCCGATCCGGCCCACTTCACCACCAGACTCGCCCATGAGCTACTCGAAGGCGGCTGGTTGCGGGAGGGGCACGAGGCAGCCACCGCGCCAGGTGACTTTGACCGGTTCCTTGATACGTTGAGGGTGACCGGGCCGGTCCCGGTCACCCTGGTGATCGATGACGCCCATCTGTTGATCGACTCGCCGACGGAGAACTGCATCGAGGCGTTGCTCTGCCACATCCCAGGCGTCTCGGTCATCCTCGCCTCGCGCCGCGCACCGCACCTGAACCTGTGCCGGATGGAGATCACCCCCATCGCCGTCGTGACGGCCGACGATCTGCGCTTCCGGTCGTGGGAAGTCGAACTGCTCTTCCGGGACGTCTATCACGAGCCGTTGCCGCCCGACGACATCGCCGCGCTGGCCCGCCGAACCGAAGGCTGGGCTGCCTGCCTGCAACTGTTCCACCTGTCCACCCAGTCTCGCCCGCTGAGCGAACGACGCCGGGCGCTGCACGCGCTGACCGGCGGACCCCGGTTTGCCCGCACCTACCTGGCCAGGACCGTAATCGAAGAGCTCCCCCACCGGTTGCGGACTTTCCTCACCCGAACTTGCGTATTCGAGCTGCTCACCGCCCGGCGTTGCAACCGGCTGCTGGATACGGCCGACGCCCAACAACGACTTGAGGAGCTGGAAGGGCTCGGGGCTTTGACTACCTCCACTGACGGGGGTCAGACGTTCCGGTACCACGAGGTCCTGCGCCGGCATCTGGAGGCCGCTCTCGTTGACGAGCTCGGCACAACGGACACCCAGTTGTGGTATTCCAAAGCGGCGTCGCTGCTCGAGGAGTCCGGTGCGCTCGGCGAGGCAGTCCGGGCTCACCTACGAGCAGAGTGCTGGACCGAGGCCACCCGGTTGCTGCGTGACGACGGGGCGCGGGTGATCGCGACCGAACCGGGCACGGTGTGGCACGACCTCGTGCCACAGCAGATGGTCGACGAGGATCCCTGGCTGAGCATGGCCGTGGCCAGGCGACTCGCGGCGGAGGGGCGGCTGCGCGAGGCAGCCAAGCGTTACCACCACGCCGAGGCCCTGTTCCCCGACCCGGCGGATCAGCAACAGGCGGCCTGGGACCGCCGGCTGCTCGAGGTATGGATCGACGGGCGGCCGCAGCCGCAGCTGCACTGGCTGGACCGGCTGCGTGCCGCGGTGCGCCGCCATCCCGGCTCGATCCAGACCGGGCATACCCAGGGTGACCAGTTGTGTGCCGCGATCGTGGCGTTGCTCACCGGCAACGTTCGCGTGGCAGTGGTGACGCTGCGGGAACTGCTCGACGACCTGGACAGCGACGACACGCTCGCCCTCGCCGGCCGACTCATCCAGGCGGTCGTCGATCAGATCTCCGGCGCAGCGGCGAACGGGTCAGCCGAGCAGCTGGCCACCGATGCCGAGCGCATCGGCGCGTTGTGGCTGGCCCGGCAGGCTCGGCTGGTGTCTGCGCTGCGCACCGACGACGTCGAGGATCTCCATCGGGTGGTAACCGAGTGCGACAGCGTAGGAGACAGGTGGGGCGCGCTACTGGCGCGCGCTGGTCAAGCGCTGCATCAGCTGCTGGTCGGGGAGCCGGCGCAGGCAGCCTGGCATGATGTGGTCGCGGGCTGCCGCACGCTCGACGCCGGGAGCCTCGAAGCGTGGTCATTGGCCTTCGCCGCGCTCGCCGCCGCGGGGCAGGACGACCCGGAGGCCGCCGCCATGGCCCGCCACGCCGAGTCATTCAGCCGCACAGCAGGTGTCTGGGGGGCCCAGGCGTTGACCGCGCTCGCGCTCGCCGCTGCCGACCCCACGTCGCACGCCGGGCAACTCCGGCAGGCTCGCTCGCTGGCCCAGACGCACGGGGTGCCGTGGCCGGAAGCGCTGGCCGCACGACTTCTCGGCTCCGCACCGCCCGTCGCGAAACCCGTGGTGGTCGGCGCGGCGCCGCCCGCGGTGCGGCTGCGATGCCTCGGGGGGTTCGCCTTCGAGGTCGTCCAGCACAGCCTGGACTGGAGCACGATCCGGCCGCGGGCGGCGACGATGCTGCGACTGCTCGCCATCCACCTGCCACGGCCGGTGCACCGCGAGTCGCTGCTGCAGCTGTGGCCGGATCTGCCGACTGATCGGGCGGTACGCAGCATGCAGGTCGCGGTGTCCAGCCTGCGCTCATTGCTGGCACCGGGTGACCCGGCGCGCTCATTCGGCACCCTGCAGCGCCACGGCGACGCCTACGCGCTGGTCCTGCCCCCGGGCAGCGAGGCGGACGTGGTCGAGTTCGCGGGTCACATTCAGGCCGCGACGCGGGCCAAACATGCCCAAGACACTGAAGCGGAGCGAGCCGCGTTGGCCGATGCCGTCGCCGTCTACCGCGGCGAGCTGCTGCCCGAGGACGGCCCAGCGGAGTGGGTCACCGACGTTCGCGAGCAGCTACGGCAACAGGCCGCGACCGCGGCCGGGCGCCTGGCCGAGCTTGCGCTGGCCGGCGGTGACGTCCGGTCAGCCATCGACGCCGCACGTCGTAGCGTGGACATCGACCCGTTCCGCGACGCGTCCTGGCGGGTCCTCATCGCGGCCTGCACCCAGGCCGGCGAACCTGCCGCCGCCGCCCGCGCCAAGCGCGACTACGCCGAATTGCTCAGCATGCTCGACATCCCGGCACCCCCAGCCAATCCCGCAATCCCGATGCCCCGTGCCAGGCCACCAGCACAAGTCTCAACTCGCTGATCCCACCGGTGCCGCCAGGTCCGCTTTCAATAATGGCGCCCCGAACCCGGAAAGGTAGATCTCGTCGCGGTGTTCGGGGGTATCCCGCACGCCCCGCAGTGGGCCGTCCTCACCCGGCGGGAGCCGCTCGAAACGAAACCCCCGGTCCTTCGCCTCGTCCAACAGCCGTTTCGCGGCTGCCAGTTCGGGGCTATCGGCCATCGCCTTCGCCCCCTGTGGGCAGCGCGCCGCAGGTCATCCGGCTGGGTCGCGGCGGGCTCATGAAATGGTCCGGTCGGCCCGCAGCACGGCGCGCACGCTGTCGTACTCCATCGCCAGCTCGGCGACCACCGCTAGGCGGCTGGGGAATACCGCGCGGTCAGCGGCCAGCATCACCACCTCAGCCAGCAACTCTGCCAGC
Organism: Pseudonocardiaceae bacterium; assembly: GCA_050701375.1. GTDB lineage: Bacteria > Actinomycetota > Actinomycetes > Mycobacteriales > Pseudonocardiaceae. Next base: position 2,117 of record JBOHFC010000223.1, on the reverse strand, counting down.
GCCTCCACCTCGGTGGTGAGATCATCGGGTGGGACCGACCGACCGCCGGGAGCGATGGTCAACGGGGGCAGCTCCACCGGCGGCCGGCCGGCAGTCGGTGCGGCAGCGCCGCTCACCGCGTGCATTCCCGGCACCAGCCACCTCCCGGATCGGTCAGGCTCGCGGCCAGCACAGTCATCCCGCACAGCGCGACGTAACGGCCCGTGTGGCGCTGCGCCGCCACGGACTCATCACTCACCAGGTGCTCGATGTGGGTGAGCGCGTCGGTGATGCCCAGCGGTCGCGACCCCCGCTGCTCAAGGACTTGCGCATGCGCCCCCCGGCGCTTGCTGTGCCGTCCTGCCATGGGTCCTGCCTCCGACCGGCCTGGTTCTGCCTCGACCCGTGGGCGCCGTCGGTCGGAGACACGCGGCGGTGTCAGCGTTCAGTCCGGCCCCGGGACCTGGGGAAAGCCAACCCCGGAAGATCGCCCAGAACCAGCGCAGGTCAGCGGCAGTGCTGATGCAAAACAGCAGGACCGGCGGCCCTGTGCGGGCGTGTACTGTCCGATACGTCCTTTGAAGGGGCTGCAGCCTTGAGGGGGCGGCAACGTGGCAGGCAAGCGGCACCGGCTGGTCAGCGCTCGCAAGACGGTCGGTTTCAGTCAGGAGCGGCTGGCCGAGGCGGTGGGCGTGGAGCGCTCGACGGTCATGCGCTGGGAACGCGGCGAGACGCGTCCGCAACCCTGGGCCCGGCCGAAACTCGCGCGTGCCCTGGGTATCTCGGGTCAGGCACTGTCCGAACTGCTGGGTGAGTCCGCCGAACCGGAGGGTGCGGCGGAATGGACGCCAGCCGTCCTTTGTGAAGCCCTGTCCCGCCGCCTGGGCCGGACCGTCACCCTCGATGACCTCGAACTCACAGTTCAGCTCCTGTCTTTACCCGCTGCGTTGGACTGGCGTGCGGATACTCTGATCGCGCTGACTGATCTGGGGAAAGTTGACGTCGACATGGAACGCAGGTGCGTTCTGGCGGCCGCCGCATACGCCGTGGCCGCGCTCGCCGTGCCTGACGAACCCTGGTGGACGCAGATGGCCACGCTCGGCACCGCCCGCGCTACCGCTAACTCCCGAAGTGTCGGTCGTGGTGATCTAGAAACTGTTCGCGAGATGGCATCACTCTTCTCGCGGGTTGACCAGCGGCGCGGCGGCGGGCACGCCCGCATGGCTCTCGTCCAGTACCTGACCTCGGACGTCGCGATTTGCCTGCGGGGAAGCTATCTCGACGAGCGAGTGCGCAAGGACATGTTCTCCGTGGCCAGCGAACTCGCCTATCTTTCGGGTTGGATGGCCTTCGACAACGCGGAGCACTCCATCGCCCAGCACTACTTCTCGGTAGCGGTCAAGCTCGCCGCAGAGGCTGATGACCCGCCCATGGCAGGCCATGTCCTTCGGGCCATGGCGCATCAAGCTGTTGACCTAGGCCACGTTCGACAAGGGCTGGAGCTGGCCGCCGCGTCGATGGACGGCAAGCGGTACCGAATGGCCAGCCCGCGTGAACGCGCATTGTTCGGTGTCGTCTACGCGCGGGCACTGGGCGCGGCAGGTCAGAAGTCGGCCGCCGCCGAGGCGTTGATCACAGCGGAAAACGACCTGGCCTCAGCGACCACCGGCGATGATGAGCCATCGCGGGTGTTCTTCTTCGGCGAGGCAAGCCTGGCGCACGAAACAGCCTGCACGCTGCGCGATACCGGGGACCTCTCCGGCGCCCTCACGGCGTTCCGCCGCAGCGCGCGGACCCGCAAGGCAACGACGTTCACCCGCACGCACGCCGTGACCCTCGGATACCTCGGGGCCGTGCACGCACGCCGAGGCGAGATCGACCAGGCCTGCTCCACCTGGTCCACCGCGCTGGACGTCATGGATGGCATCCACTCAGCACGCGCCCGCCAAACCGTCGTTGACATGCGCGCCGCGCTCGCGGCTTTCCGCCGGAGCGGTATCCCGGCGACCATTGAACTCGACGCCCGCGCCCGCGCCTACCTCAACAGCGGGTCACCATGACACCGGACACCCGCCACAACCCTGAGAGAAAGGGGCGAGATTCATGGCAGGCGAGGTTTTTGAGGTCGAGCCCATCGC
>JBOHFC010000222.1:0-3741 GCA_050701375.1 Pseudonocardiaceae bacterium | reverse complement strand
TCCGCCGCCAGGTCACCAACCAGGCGGGCTTTTCCCCCTGAAAAACTCGCCACCGCACTCACTGAAACAATTAACGAAATCACCGAACGACCCAACCCCCCGCGACGGGACCGAACCTATCCCCGAGTGGTCAAGAGATACCGCGCTCACAGCCACCGCATCAAACGCACCACCGATCACGGCCAACTCCACGACAGCCCACCAAAGATCCACATCTTCAAGGTCTCATGCCTAACTTAACGGCATTGGTCCACAGCCTGCGAGCGGGTTGAGCACCGTGACGGTACGGTCTTCGATCGCCGCGACGACACCGTCGGAAACGTCACGAATCAGGACGTCGCGCATCTCGTACCTCCTCACGGTCAGGGGCGCATGCGGGCGACTAGGCCGGTGTCGTAGTGGCCCGAGACGAATTCGGGGTGCTCGAGCAATTCGGCGTGGAAGGGCAGGTTGCACTTCGGCCCGGTGACGGTGAATCCGGCAACCGCCCCGCGGGCCCGCTCCAGTGCCTGCTCCCGATCCGGACCGTGCACCACCAGCTTGGCGAGCAGCGAGTCGTAGAACGGCGTCACGGTGGTGCCTGCCGCGTAACCGGAGTCGACTCGCACCCCTTTGCCGGTCGGTTCCACCCATTCGGTGACCGGTCCGGGGCCGGGCAGGAAACGCTTGGGGTCCTCGGCGTTGACCCGCAGTTCGATCGCGTGCCCGGCGGGCGTCGCCGCGTCGACGTCGAAACCAGGTTCGGCACCCTCGGCGATACGCAGCTGGGCGGCCACCAGGTCCACGCCATAGCGCAACTCGGTGACCGGATGCTCCACCTGCAGCCGGGTGTTCATCTCGAGGAAGAAGAATTCGCCGGTGTCCTGATCCAGCAGGAACTCCACCGTTCCGGCATTTCGGTAATCCACCGTGGTGGCGGCCAGCACCGCGGCGTGTTCCATCCGACCGCGTAGATCCGGCTCGACGGCGGGAGACGGGCTCTCCTCGGCGACCTTCTGATGCCGCCGCTGCACCGAGCACTCGCGCTCCCCCAGCGCCACCACCCGGCCGTCGGCCAACCCCAGAACCTGCACCTCCACGTGCCGCACCCGCGGGAAGTACCGCTCGACGAACAGCCTCGAGTCACCAAAGAGCCGGTGGGCGAACGTGCTGACCTTGGTGTACTCGACCCGTACGGCGGCGGCGTCGGCCGCCACCGCCATACCCATCCCACCGCCGCCGGCTGCGGCCTTGAGCATGACGGGGAAACCGACCTTCTCGGCTTCAGCCACCGCGGCATCCCGCGTGGCCACCGCGCAGGTCGAACCAGGCGCCACCGGCACCCCGGCGGCCGCGACGGTTTCCCGGGCGGCCACCTTGTCACCCATCGCGGAGATCGCCTCAGCGCTGGGACCGACCCACGCCAGGCCGGCATCGGACACCGCCCGGGCGAACCCGGCGTCCTCGGACAGGAAGCCGTAGCCGGGATGCACCGCGACCACACGGGTCCGTCGGGCGGCGTCGAGTAGCTGGTGGGAGTCCCGGTAGGCCTGCGCGGGGGGTCCGGTCAGTTCCACCGCGTCGTCTGCCTCGGCGACGAACGGCAGCTCCGCGTCCACCGAGGAATGCACCGCGACGCTCCGTATCCCCAGACTCCGTGCGGAACGGATGACCCGCCTGGCGATCTCACCCCGGTTGGCGACCAACAGCGACTCGAACACGCGACCATCCCCCCGACCACCGCTGGCTCGTGGGGAGACCTTACCCAGTCCGCGCGGAGCAGTCAGCTGGTGCTCGCGGGCGTGCGATCCAGGTCCGGTTCCAGGTAGATGATCCGGGCGGCCGGGACGGCACCCCTGACCCGCGCCTCGGCCTCGTCGATGACCCGGGCCACCTCGGCAGTGGTCATGGTGGCCGGCACCGCGATCTTCGCGGCGACCAGCAGCTCGTCCGGGCCGAGGTACTGGGTCCTGAGGTGGATCACCCGGTCCACGCCGCGGCCCACCATCGCGGTACGGATGGCGCGCAGCTCCACAGGCCCGGAACCCTCGCCGATCAGCAGGCTTTTCGTCTCCACGATCAGGATGATCGCGATGACCCCGAGCAGCAGGCCGATGCCCAGCGTGCCGATCGCATCCCATACCGGCTCCCCGGTGAGCACCGCCAACCCGACCCCCGCCAGGGCGAAGGCCAACCCGACAAGCGCGCCCGTATCCTCCAGAAGCACCACGGGGAGTTCCGGGGACTTCGACTGCCTGATGAACCGCCACCAGCTACCGGCGCCCTTGAGCGGCCGGGACTCCCTGATCGCCGTGCGGAAGCTCAGGCCCTCCAGCACGATCGCCACGGCCAGGATCCCGATGGCGACCACTGGCGAACTGATCTCCTCAGGGCTGTGTAGCTTGTGCGTGCCTTCATAGAGCGCGAACACCGAACCGAGGCTGAACAGCAGCAGCGCCACCACGAAGGAGTAGAAGTAGCGGTCGCGACCGTAGCCGAACGGGTGCTCCGCGGTGGCTTCCCGCGTGGCGCGCTTGCGGCCGATCAGCAGCAGACCCTGGTTGGACGTGTCGGCCAGCGAGTGCACCGCCTCAGCGAGTATCGCCGATGACCCGGTGATCAGGAAGCCGACGAACTTCGCCACCGCGATGCCGGCGTTAGCCGCCAACGCCGCGACGATCGCCGTTTTCCCGCCCCCCGCTGACACCTGCTCGCCTCCTCACCCTGTGTCGCCTAACCATGTCGCCTAACCGCTGTTCAGAGCCCTGGTGTGGTCGCCCCCATGGCCACCACCGTAACCGCTGGCCGCCGGCGCATCGCCGACGAGCCGGCTTTCGAAGCACGGCGCAGCGTCTCACCGGCGCGGATTCTGCGAGCCTGTTCACGCTCGGTCTGCCAGATCCGGTGGGCCGTCGCCAGCACCTCCTCGGCGCGCCCGAACCGCGCAGTGGCCGGCGCCTCGGGATCCCGCTAGCCGCACCGGGCCGGGTGGGGTAGCTGCTCCACCAGGCTCGCCGATACTGCGGTCTGAGCCTCCAGCACCGCCAGGTCGCCGACACACGCCCCGTCCGACCGCCCGCCGTTGTCGGTGATCAGCACGTCACCTTGCTCGGCCCGGCTCAACGCCTCCGGGAACACGTCCACGCTGCCGTAATGCCGCGCCGGCAACGCACGCCCCGCGATCCGGTGTCCGGGGACGACCGCGCCGATTCCGGGCGGCGCGGCACGCAGCGGCACGTCGCTGCGGACGCAGGCATCAGCCAACAGCGACGTGGACAGGTCAGCGAAAGCCTTCAGCATGGCGTCCTCCTGGGCTCGATCCCGGCACCTTCGGCGGGGAGCCGAGTGCCTCAGCGCGGGGGTGCGGGCACCACGGACCTCGGTGTTACTGTCAGTGACCTCTGGGCAAGGACTGTTGCAGTGTGCGTAGTTGCCGTGGACGGCAACTTTTCGCTCGAAGTTGCCGTCCACGGCAACTGAGTAAATGGATACACCCATCTCCTTGTGGGGCAGAAGTGGCGGACCGCCGCCTCGTACTGAGAATGTCGCGGATCGTTATTCAGCGCCGTGTGGCGGCCCAGAGTGGGCCGGTAACGGCGCTAGGCCGGGTAGCGCGCGGAATAGTTGCACCGGGCCTGGGCCTGGGCACAGGGTGATGTCGGGGTCCTCGGCGGCCAGCCATACCGAGCCACCTCGGCGCACGGTAACGCTGCCGCCGTCCAGGGAATGCAACTGCGCCGAGCCCCGAGTGCACAGCAGGAT
>JBOHFC010000221.1:0-2247 GCA_050701375.1 Pseudonocardiaceae bacterium | reverse complement strand
GTGCACGGGTCGTCGATGATCCGGCCTGTACCGCGGCAATCCCGGCACGGCTCAGACAGGGCGAACGCACCCTGGCTGCGGGTCACCAGACCGCTGCCGCCACAGACCGGGCAGACCCGTGGGACGGTACCGGCTCTGGCTCCCGAGCCACCGCAACTGCCGCAGCTGGCCGGGCTGGCGATCCGTAGTGGCACGGTGGCACCGCGGACCGCCTCGGTGAAGTCGATCCGCAGCTCAGTCTCGACGTCGGTGCCGCGCCGTGGGCGGCTGGCCCCGGCGGCTCCCGGCGCACCGCCGCGGTTGGCAAACAACCCGCCGAGCAGGTCACCGAGACCGCCCGCGTCTGCGCCGCGACCAGCCTGAGCTCCGAACAGATCGCCGAGATCGAACCCGCCCGGGCCTGGCCCACCCCCACCGAAACCACCGCCGGGTCGGAAGCCGCCGTTGAACAGGCTGCGCGCCTCGTCGTACTGCTTGCGTTTCTCCAGATCCGACAGCACACCGTAGGCCTCGGACATCGACTTGAAGCGCGCCTCAGCCTTGGCGTCGCCGGGGTTGGCGTCCGGGTGCAGCTCCCGGGCCAGCTTGCGGTATGCCTTTTTGATCTCCTCGGCTGACGCGGTGGAGGAGACACCCAGCTCCGCGTAGAAATCCTTCTCAATCCATTCCCGGGCGCTCACCGGACACCTCCTCCCCCATCACTGTTCAATCGTCCTGCAGTTGCTCTGAGCCTTGTCCGGGGCCGTGGTGCTCAGCTGCCCTGTCGGGGCCGTAGTCCGGGCCGTGGTGTTCAGGTGCGCTGTCCGGGCCGGGAGACGCCTCCGGGTCCGGGAACATCACGACTGCCGCCTCCGCGTCGGTCACCGCCACCATCGCCGGGCGCAGCACCCGCTCCCCGAAGCGGTAGCCGGGGCGAAGTACGGCGGTGACGGTCGGCTCGGACACGTCCGCGGCGGTGCTGTGCTGCACGGCTTCATGCACCGCCGGGTCGAAACCTTCCCCGACCACGCCGAACGGTTCTAAGCCCTGCGCGTGCAGTGCGGCCACCAGCTTGTCCGCGACGACCTTGAACGCCCCGGACAGGTCACCGTGTTCCTCCGCCCGCTCGATGTCGTCGAGCACGGTGAGCAGCTGACTGGTCACCTGCGCCTTTGCGACGTCGATGACGAGCTGACGGTCCCGCTCGACCCGGCGACGGTAGTTGCTGTACTCAGCGGAGATCCGCTGCAAGTCACCGGTCCGCTCATCGAGCTGGGCCTGCAATGCATCGAGCTCGGCAGCGCTAGCGGCAGTTCCAGCCGCGCCGGGGTCAGCCTCATCCACTTCCACGCTCCCACCGGCGGGCTGCTCGCCCGCCGGTGGGACCCGTACCTTACCCGTCACCGGATCGATCCTCCGCTTGTCTCGCACCACGACTCTGGGCTCCTCACCAGCGGCGCCGTCCCCGAAGCCGGTACCGAAGGTGCCATCCCCGTGCCTCACTTCTTGGCGCTCCCCGGCTCCTCATCGACGATCTCAGCGTCGACCACGTCGTCCGCGCTCGACGATGACCCAGCCGATCCGGTCGGACCGCCGGCGGCCGCGCCGTCGCCCGCGCCACCCGCCGCCGCGCTGTCCTTGTACAACGCCTGGCCCAGAGCCTGGGACTCGGTGGCGAGCTTCTCCATGGCGGCCCGGATCGCCGCGGTGTCGTTGCCCTTGAGGGCTTCCTGGGCTTCGCCCAGCACAGCGTTGACCTTGTCCTTGACGTCGGCGGGCAGCTTCTCGTCGTTGTCCTTGATGAACTTCTCGGTCTGGTAGACCAGAGACTCGGCCTGATTGCGAGTCTCGGCCTCCTCGCGGCGCTTGCGGTCTTCCTCGGCGTGCTCCTCCGCGTCGCGCATCATCCGGTCGATGTCGTCCTTGGGCAGCGCGGACCCACCGGTGATGGTCATGGCCTGGGACTTACCAGTGCCCATATCCTTGGCCGAGACGTTGACGATGCCGTTGGCGTCGATATCGAAGGTAACCTCGATCTGCGGCACCCCGCGCGGCGCCGGCGGCAGCCCGGTCAGCTCGAACATGCCGAGCTTCTTGTTGTATGCCGCGATCTCCCGCTCGCCTTGGAACACCTGGATCTGTACCGAGGGCTGGTTGTCGTCAGCCGTGGTGAAGGTCTCCGAGCGCTTGGTGGGAATGGTCGTGTTGCGCTCGATGAGCCTGGTCATCACGCCGCCTTTGGTCTCGATACCCAGCGACAGCGGGGTG
>JBOHFC010000220.1:0-7161 GCA_050701375.1 Pseudonocardiaceae bacterium | reverse complement strand
GCGGCATGGCGCGCACCTTGCCCCGCCAGGTGGCCGCGTCGGGATCGGCCTCGGCGTCGCGAAGGGTGCGGGCGAGAGTCCCGGGCTGGGGGAACGCGAAGATCCGGCGGGCCCGTGGTTGCGGGTCATACCCGTTGGTGATGTGAGTCTCGGATCCCGACGCCTCGAAGACGAACGGCAGCTGACCGTCGACCGTCAACGCCCGACGCCGTACCTCCGCCGGAAGCCCCTGCGCATACTTGGCCGACTGCCACTCAACTCCGGACAGTGGAGTTCCCACGGGCTTCGCCTCGATCACCCCGACGGCCCGCTTGTCGAGATAGAGCAGGTAATCGGCCCGACCGTGGCCGGGCGCCATTATCGCCTCTCGAACGGCGACACCATCACCCGCAAATAAGTTGAGCTGCCTGCGGTCCTGGACCAGCCACCCGGCCGCCGCCAACTGCCGGTCGATCAGCACACGGGCATGCTGCTCCGCAGCCAACCTCGGGTGCCCGTCCACATGGTCCATATCTGCGACGAAGCATAGGCGTTACGGAATCGACAGCTACCCTGGTCCGTTTGAATGGCCGGGTGGACGTGGCTGTTGCTCACCGGTCCGCCCCGGTTGTGGCGATTCGGGTGGCGAGCATGCGTAGCTGGTGGGACCAGCGGGCCTGGTCTTCGGTTGATCTTTCGCCGGTCCAGGTGAAGGAGCGCGGGGTGATGTCGGAGCCGGGTTACCTTTGCGGCGATGCCGGACCGTTGGTCGACGGCCGATGAGGCGGCCACTCAACGATCCTGCGCCTGGCCCGCACGCTGCATCCGCTTCCCATACCACATGTTCCACGTCATGAGCAGCGAGAACGCCGCCACCTGAAGCACTGTCGAGAGCCCAACCATGACCTGGATGGGCAGCAGATAGATCAGCGGGATACGGACGGCGGCCTCGACCAGTAGCCCAACGCCCCACACCACCGACATCACCCGGAAGCCGCGCCGGAAAGCGGGTTTGGTCTGCCACAAGGTGTTCCACAACTCTCGCTTCTCGCTGGTGGTGGCGGCGAAGCGCTGGGCGGCGTAGAACATCACCGGCCGCCCCACGATGCAGGTGCCGAGGAAGATCAATCCGGCGACCGCGGTGCCGACCGAGTCCTTGGCGAGCATGAACCTGGCGTCGCCGGTGGCGAACGCCAGGGCGAGCCCGACCGCGAACATGGCCATCAGGAACGCGGCAAAGCCATCGAGCCGCCGGTTGCGCAGCGCCACGAACGCGACCCGGAGGCCGGCCACGACGGTGCCGGCCAGCAGGGCCCGGTAGTCGCCGACGCCGGCGGCGTGCAGTCCGTAGTAGGCGAGCAACGGCAGCCCGACGTCAAGCGACATCATCCGGATGAGTCCGGCGGTCGAGGGCCGAGCCGGACGAGTGTCGGCTGACTTGACCGCAACGGCCGCCGGCGCGGCGCCTTCTGAGAGGTCGGGTGCTGTGGTTTCCATGCCATCACCGTGGCACTCCGGCTTGCGTCGCAACACCGCCGACGGTCACGCTCACGAGGTGACAGATGTCAGTTTCAGTCGCCCGGCTCGGGCGTTGCCGGGCGGGTGCTGCGCCGCCACTTCTGCCCCACAAGGAGGTGGGTGGATCCACTAGACAGGTGCCGCAGCTGGCAACTTCGAGCGAAAAGTTGCCGGATCCGGCAACTACGCACAGCGCGACAGTCCTTACCCAGTCATCACTGACAGTAACGCAAGGGGCTGGGTCAGCCTCCAGCCGCCCCGCCACCGGCCAGCGCACGCAGCCGGCGCAGCACTTCCGCGGCGCCCAGTGCCTGGGTGATGGCGTGGAGGTCGGGGCTACGGGTGGAGCCGGTGAGGGCGATCCGGATGAGTTGGGATGCTTCGCGAATAGAGCCGGGGTAGGCGTCGGGGTTTTTCTTGTATTCCTTGGCGTTGGGCGCGAAGCCGTGTTTCGCGGCAAGCTCGCGGATCTGGTTGAACCATTCCTGGGGGTCGTCCAGGTGCTGGTAGCCGTCGGCGACGTCATGGGCGAAGCTCGCGGCGATGGTGGGGTCCACGCCGAGTGGGCTGAGGCGTTCATCCGTGGGGCCGGACAATGGGGCGAACAGTTGCGGGAAGAAGAATCCGTAGGCGGTCCGGAAGTCCGACCACTTGCGCAGGTCCTTGCGGGGATTGTCTACGCCGTCACGTTCCACGGCCAGCGCGCGCAGGGCGAGCTCGTGTTCGGTGTCCAGCACGGTGACCAGCTCGGGATCGAATTGTGCTGCCCAGGTGCGGACGGCGGCGAGGATCTGGGGTCCGGGCAGGGTGGCGATGTGATCGGCGCTGATGTCTTCCAGCTTGACCAGGTCCACCAGGGGGCCGGCGACGCCGCACTGGTGCAGCCGGATGGGGGTGGTCAGCGCCTGGTGCAGCGGGAGTTCGGCGAGGCTCCCGTTGGCCAGGCCCCGCAGGTAATACAGCACAGCCTCGGCGGGATAACCCGCCTTGATATAGAAATCGACGCCGGCTTCGGGGTCGGACCGTTTGGACAGTTTGCGTTTCCCGCCGGAGATCTTCTTCATCAGCGGTGCGATGTGCGCATAGGCCACCGGTTCGAAGCCCAGGGCGTCGAATAGTTGCAGGTGTAGCGGGACCGAGGAGATCCATTCCTCCGCCCGGATCACCAGCGTGACGCGCATCAGGTGATCATCCACGGCATGCGCGAAATGGTAGGTCGGTAGCCGAGGTGTTTGGTCGGATGCCTTCAGGATCACCGTGTCGTTGCGATTAGCCTCATGCTCCAGGTCACCTCGGATCACGTCGGTGAATCGGACCCGCTGGCCGGCGGTGCCATCGGGGGTGCGGAAGCGAACGACGTACGGGGCGCCGTCAGCGAGCTTGGTCTGAACAGCAGCAGGATCGGCGTCGCGCCAGATCGCCCAAGATCCGTAGTAGCCGGTCGGTATCTTCGCTGCCTGCTGGCGGCCAGTGATGTCGGCGAGCTCGCTCTTGGTGGCGAAGCACGGGTAGGCCTTGCCTTGGCGCAGCAGTTCCCGCACGTAGCTCAGGTAGATGCGTTCGCGGGCGGACTGCCGGTAGGGGCCGTAGTCGCCGTGCCCGTCGTCCTCGTCGGAGGAGATACCGAAGTAGTCGAACGCGCGGGCGAACTGGGCCAGGGCGCCTTCGACCTCGCGCGACTGGTCGGTGTCCTCCACTCGCACCAGGTAGACGCCCCCGGAGTGCGCCGCGATGTCTCGGTCGATGGTGGCCACGTAGACGCCGCCGATGTGCACGAAGCCGGTCGGCGACGGGCCGAATCGGGTGACCGCGGCGCCCTCGGGGAGCTCGCGCGAGGGATAGCGTTGTTCCCAGTGGGCTGGTTCGGGCAGATCAGCGGGGAACAGGGCGTCGATCACCACGCGGTCCAGCATCGGTATGTCAGTCTCACTTCCGGGCCGAACCCGATCATGGAACGGGGCATCGTGCAGGTGTCCAAACGCTACCAACCGTGCGTATTCCGCATGCTGCCGCAGGCCGACGGCCTTTCGCGGTACGACTTGATCATCAGCGGTGTGGGCTGAGCGCGTGACTACTGCGCGCAGAGGACGTTGACCAAATCAGTGGCTGGCCGAGCGTGAGGTCCATGTGCCGCACCCGCTGCCTGTCGACGACCACGATCGAGCCCGCTTCCTGGAGACAGCATGAACACTTGGGTACTGACCCCGTGCCAGCATCCCCGCGTGAGCGACCTCACGACATCCCTGGCGCAGCTGAGCCATCCGGTGGACCGGACGGTAGTGGTCACGACCCGCCCCAAGCCGATCGAACCGGACGACCTTCCGGGGGTGACTGTGCTGGTGTCCGCTGAACCGGGGGTGAACCTCTCCCGCTGGTGGAACACCGGTCTGGATTGGATCGAGCAGCATCACGAACCGGGTCCTTACGACGTGCTGTGCATGGAGGCCGACGTGCGGATCGAGTGGTCCACGCTGGCGCGGCTGCGGATGGTGCTGCGCAACTACAACCTGGCGATGGTCGGCGCCGATTGCCACGGCGTGGTCACCACCGCTGTCGAGACCCGCTACGACCTGGACCCGTGGACGGAGGAGCACAGCATCCCAGGCGGGTGCATGCTCGTGGCCGGCGAACTCGGGCTGCGTTTCGATGAGCAGTTCCGTTGGTGCTTCGCCGCTGACGACTTCGAATGGCAGCACCGCAAGGCCGCTGGCACGGGTCTGGTGCGTGGCCTGAGCATCGGGCACGGTCCCCGTCGGCCGCTGACCGGTGAGCGCGCCGAGTACGCGAAGGAGGACCGGCAGCTGTTCGTGGCGAAGTGGGGAGGGCCACCCACCCGATGAGCGACGGCACGGCGACGACCGATGCTCATGGTCGTACGGCCCTGACGATCACAAGAGCACGCCGGCCGGGCGTGTGGTTCTCGACCCGGACGTCTGTGAAGCCGGCCGTCAGGCATTGAGCTGCGAAGGACTCAGCCTGTTGCGGTGTCCACCCATGGCTGGCGAGCCCGGTTGCGCCGGCCTGTGCCTGGCGCTCGATCGCGAGGAACCGGCCGCCTGGGCAGAGCACTCGCTTGATCTCGGAGAGTCCCGCGGTGACGTCTCTCCAGTGGTGAACAGTCGCCAGCGACCACAAGACCGTCGCCGAGGCGTCCCGCGCTGGCAGGTCCTCTGCGGTGCCTTCGACCCAGGTGATGGCGCCTCGGTTGGGAGTCAACGCCCGAGCCAGCCGGAGCATCACGGGTGCCGGATCCACGCCGACCACACGCGCACCACGGCGTCCCGCTTCCCTGACGGCAGTTCCGGGGCCGCAGCCGACGTCGACAACGCGGTCAGCCTTCGACACCGAGGTCAAGTCGGCGGCGAGCCGGGCGACGGCGCCCCCCGCGAGGCTCATGATGAGCCCGACCAGCAGTCCCGTCACCCCGGCGAAGCCCGGATGGTCGGCGTGGTGGTTGACGGCATCAGAGGTCATAGGCACACCTTGCAGGCTCACGGTGGCTCGATGTCAACCTGACCGACGCGCTGAACACGATGCGTAACGGGATGTTTTTCAGCAAGCGTTGAGTTAAGTCGGTACGGGCGCTACCGTCGGGGTCATGACGACAGCCCGGCACGTAGACGTCGTTGACGATGAACTCGTCCTCGATCTTGGCTGCGTCGATGCGCAGCTGCTGCCGGTGGTGGGGGGCAAGGCGGCGAACCTCGGGGAGCTCATCCGCGCGGGGTTTCCAGTGCCGGCTGGGTTCTGCATCACCACAGCGGCCTACCAGCAGGCCGCTGTGGCTGCCTTCGACGGCGGGGCGCCACCCGCGGGGCCGCACGAGAAGCTAGCCGAGCGAGCGAGCGCCGCGATCCTCGCGCCACCAGTGCCCGCCGGCGTCGCCGAGGCGGTGAGTCGCGCCTATCGCGCCCTCGGGGACAGCGTGCCGGTAGCGGTGCGGTCCTCGGCGACCGCCGAAGACCTACCTTGGGCGAGCTTCGCCGGGCAGCAGGACACCTTCCTCAACATCGTCGGCTCGGATGCGGTGCTCGACGCGGTGCGCCGGTGCTGGGCCTCGTTGTGGACCGACCGGGCAGCCAGCTACCGCGACGCCAACGGCATCGATCACGCTGGCGTGTGCCTGGCGGTGGTGGTGCAGCGAATGATTGAGCCGCAGGTAGCCGGGGTGCTGTTCACCGCGGACCCGGTGAGCGGCCACCGCGGGCACACCGTCCTCGACGCCAGCCCCGGCCTGGGTGAGGCAGTGGTGTCCGGCGCGGTCAATCCCGATCACTTCGTCATCGACGACAACGGCATGATCCTGGTACGGCGGCTGGGCGACAAGCGGGTGCTCATCCGATCATTACCGGGCGGTGGCACCGAGCAGCTCGCGCGCCCGGCGAATGCCGGGCAGCTCTGCGTGAGCGACGATCAGATCTGGGCGCTCGCTGCGCTGGGCCGGCGGGTCCAGGCGCACTATGGCGCTCCGCAAGACATCGAGTGGGCGCTGGATGGTGACGGCACGCTGTGGCTGACCCAGGCCCGGCCGATCACCACGCTGTACCCGTTACCTCCTGCACCAGATGGCGCTGTGCGGGTCTATTTCTGCGTGAGCCTCGCGCAAGGGCTCACCCGCCCGGTAACCCCGATGGGCATCGCGGCGTTCCGGCTTGTTGCCTCCTGCGGCGCAGAGCTGGTGTTCGGTTCTGCGGTTGCTGACCCGGTGGCGGGGCCACCGTCGTTCGTGGACGCCGGAGGACGGCCGTTCATCGACGTCACCTCGGTGCTGCGCAGCCGGATCGGCCGGGTGTTGGTGCCCCGGATCCTCGATGTGATGGAAGCCCGGTCGGCAGTGGTGCTCCGGCAGTTGCGTGCAGATCCCCGCTTCACCGTGCAGAGCACCGCATGGTGGCCTGTCGTCCGGCAGGCGCTTGCAGTCGCCGTTCGCTTCCGGATCCCGCTACTGATCGCTCAGGCGCTGGTCTCACCGTTGGCCGCCCGGCGGCGGGTCGACCGGATCGGTAGGCAGTTGGGTTCGTTGCTCGCGGTGCCGGCTGGGATGACCAGCAACCAGCGGCTGGAGCGTGTCCAGCGGCTGCTGGCCACCGAGATCGTCCCGATCATGCCGACCGTCACCCCGGCGGCTGGTGCCGGGTTCCTGGCGCTCGCGTTCGCCGGCAAGCTCGCCCGGGGCGAGGTGGGTACCGGGGAGTGGGACGAGGTGCTGCGCGGGTTGGCGCACAACGTGACCACCGAGATGGACCTGGAGCTGTGGGCTCTGGCGACCCGGATCCGCGCTGATGCCGCGGCCGCCGGCGCGCTGGGAGGGAACACCCCGGCGGCGCTGGCAGCGCGCTACCACCGCGACGAGTTGCCTCCCGCGCTGCAGCAGGGGCTCGTGGAGTTCCTGAGCCGGCACGGGCACCGCGCGATCGCCGAGATCGACGTGGGCATGCCCCGGTGGTCCGATGACCCGACCTACGTTCTCGGTGTGCTGGCCAACTACCTGCGGCTGGCGGACCCGGAGCTCGCTCCGGACGCGCAGTTCGCGCGCGGCGCCCGCGCCGCCGAAGAAACGGTGACCAGGATTGCCACCAGGGTGGCGCGGCGCAGCCGGCTACGGGCCGCCGCCGTCCGCATCGCACTGAGGCGGGTGCGGGAGCTGGCCGGGATGCGAGAGAC
>JBOHFC010000219.1:0-3732 GCA_050701375.1 Pseudonocardiaceae bacterium | reverse complement strand
CCCCACGATCTCCGCCATAGCACAAGACTAAGATCCAAACACGCCAAATCCTAACTTATTCTGGCGCGAGTCCTAAGTACAACTCCCCGCTTGCAGTGATCAACCGACGAGGCGATCGCAAATGCTCACCGGGCCTCCCAGCCCCATGCGCTTGGACGGCGTCGCTGCAGGTCGTGGTCCTTCCCGTGGCGGAAGACCAACTGCCGGTGGCGATCGCTCTGGTGCGCCGCTTCATCGAGGCGGGTCTGGGCGCGGTCGCGGTCGAGGCCCGCGAGCCTACAGCCGGAGGACCGCCTCCACCGAAAGCCAGAACAGGTCGCGTCGTGCCGACGAGGTCTGCCAGTGCCGGTGATCCCACGTATCGCCACTTACGTCATCCCCGGCGTAGAGGTACTGGACAAACCGCACCCCACGATGTTGGGTGACCGCAAGAAACGCCGCTGTCTCCATCTCCACCGTGGCACATCCCTCGGCGCGGCGGGCCTGGATTTTCGAGCGCGTTTCGCGGTAAGGCGCATCGGTGGTCCAGGTCTTACCCACGACATGCGGAACTGCGCGCTCCTCAAGCACAGCCACCGCGGTGGCGACCGCATCGGGGTCGGCGCTGATCTCCCGGCCCGCTGGAAGGTAGTGATGGGAAGTGCCCTCGTCGCGGATGGCCGCGCTGGGACAACGACATGACCCAGCGCCAATCCCGGAACGATCGCGCCGGCTCCGCCGCAGGCTACGAACTTCCGGCAGCCGGTGGCGATCGCGTCCTCGAACAGTCCACAGCTCAACGGCGCCCCCACACCGGGATGAAACACGGCAACCTCGCGGCCCCGGACTTGTAGCCGGTAGAGAGGATGTGCGCCATGCTCCCATCGGAAGGTCCCCACACACTCGGCTCGACCTTCCCCGCATGTTTCGGCGATCACCTCCTGGAAAAAGCAGATCACCGCATGTTCGGGCACCTCACCCATCGTGGTGAGCGGTACAGGATCAATGAGCGCCGGCGAATCGTTGTCGAACTCCAGCAACGGCAGAGTGGGATGCACGCCGCATCATCTCGCGAGGGGATGCACCCAGCGCAACCAAGTCAACACTCCCCACGAGACCCGCGCAGGTGGAGCCCGATCATGGGAAGTTCGGTGTCACGGTCGCCGATCGGGGCCCCGAGAGTGGTTTCGATGACGCCTTTGAGGGCGCCCCACGCGCGGGGGTGCCGGGTGCTGTAGGCCTTCAGCGACGTGTCCGCCTCGGCCGGGGTGAGCCTGCGTGCCGTGGCGTGTGCCGGCGCATGGCCCGCGACGAAGACGCGCACCTGGGGGTTGGCCTGCACGTTGCGGAACCACTGGGCGCGGGTGCCGAAGCCGGAGGCGATCACGTAGGTGTCCGGCGTGGGATGGTCGATGACCTCCAGGACTACATAGCGTCTGGCCCCGGATTGTCGCCCGATGTGTTCGAGCATCAGCAACCGCGACCCGAACAGGAACCCGAGCCGGGCCCGGTAGAGCCAGATCGGGGCACGCACCAACCGGCGAGAACGGAGCAGCCGGGCGCCCCCTTCGGTGATCGTGTGGGAGATGACGGGTGGCAGCGTGAGCATCTTGGTCATGGCTGGTTCCGATTCTTGTGGCAAGAAATGTGGACTTGATCAGGTCTGAGCAGCAGCGGCGGCACCCCCCAGACCGGCTCGGTATATCGACAGCACCTCCGCGCCCCAGCGCTGGATCCCAGCGGCCGACAGCGGATCGGCGCCGAGAACCTCGCTGAGACGCGTACGCAGGATCAACACCGCGAGATCGTTGACCAATAAGAAGGCCGCACGCACGTCCGGGTCCGCGCCGGCATCAACGAATCCGGCTTCCGCCAGACGGGCAAGCGCGTCTCGGCTCACCGCGTACAACCTTGCGAATAAGGCCGATCCCACCGGCCCGCCGGCCAGCAGCATCCGCCCGAGATAGGCCGGAATCGCCGAGTCGGCCGGCAGGTAGCCCACGACTACTTCGACCAGGGTCGGCAACGCCGCCGAGTCGAAGGGTCCGGTGCCCGCCGGGTGCGCGACCTGGTCCAGCATCACCTCGAAGACCCGAGCGACGTGCTCGTCGACCGCATCGCGCAACCCGTCCTTGGACCCGTAATGCCGCACGACCAAGGCGGCGGACACACCAGCCGCCGCCGCGATGTCGCGGACGGTCACCGCATCGGGCCCACGGGCACCGAACAGCCGCAGCGCCTCGTCACGGATCCTCGCCCGCGCGGTCCGATCATCCGGCAGTGACTGCACATTCACTATACTAAACATTTGTTTACATCCGTCAAGTCGGCACGGGCTGACATTATGCAGATGTTTGCCTGCGTAATGTCACCGGTGGTCGCAGAGTTGGACAAGGTCTTCAAGGCACTGGCCGACCAGACCCGTCGGCACCTGCTGGACAGCCTTCACGAGCACACCGGGCAGACGTTGAGTGAGCTGTGCGAGCACCTCGACATGGCGCGTCAGTCGGTGACCCAACACCTGGGCGTCCTCGAGGGCCGCCAACCTGATCAGCACGGTCCGGCGAGGGCGGGAAAAACTGCACTACCTCAACCCCTTTCCCCTCCACGAGATCCAGGAACGGTGGATCGACAAGTTCGAGCGTCCGCGTCTTCGCGCGCTGAGCACCCTGAAACGACGCATAGAGGAGCTGGACATGGCTGACAAGCCGACTTTTGTGTACGTCACCTATATCCACAGCACGCCAGAGAAGGTCTGGAACGCATTGACCGACGCCGACGTGAGCGCCAAGTACTGTGGCCACAGCAACGTCTCGGACTGGCAGGCTGGCTCCAGCTGGGAGCACCGACGCACAGACGGTTCAGGTATCGCTGACGTCGTCGGCACGGTCCTGGAGACCGTGCCACCTCAGCGGCTAGTGATCACCTTCACCGGACCCGGCCAGGAGCGGGCCGAGGGGCCGTCTCGGGTCACGTTCCAGATCGAGCCCCACGGCGAGATCGTCCAGCTCACCGTCACCCACGAGAATCTAGCTGACCAGACCGAATACGACGCCGCCTCCGCTGGATGGGCAGCCGTGCTGGCCAACCTCAAGTCCCTCATGGAGACCGGACACGTCCTCCCGCAGGCGCCCTGGGAGATGCACTCGGAGCTCCGGGGCGCACAGATGGCACAGAACGACCCTCGGTGACGAAGCGCGCAATTCGCCATGACCACCACGTCGGCTTGTTGCCGGAGCCGAACACTCTCGGAGCCCCATGAATACGATGCCGAAGTCCCGGAATTCGGTGAACCCGCGTGACCGTAGCGACCATGCGTCGGGCTCGACCGGGCTCCCCGGCGTACTTTGCTGGGCGCGGCGATGCTGTTGCCGTTGACCGGGTGCGCGACGGGCAACCGGCCCCCCACCAGTGCCTCATCACCCCCGTCGTCACCTATTACCACGACATCGATGAACGATCATTTCGCTCAGCTCGAACGCAAATACGATGCACGCCTCGGCGTATACGGCCTTGCCACCGGTACCGGCGCCACCGTCACCTACCGCGCCGGCGAACGCTTCGCGTTCTGTTCGACGTTCAAGACACTCGCCGCCGCGGCGGTCCTGGCCCACCATCCAGTGACGTACCTGGATACTGTGATCCACTACACCAGAGACGATATCCGGTCCCTCTCACCGATTACGCCGCAACACGTGGACACCGGGATGACGATCGGTCAGCCGTGCGATGCAGCCATCCGATACAGCGACG
>JBOHFC010000218.1:0-1879 GCA_050701375.1 Pseudonocardiaceae bacterium | reverse complement strand
CCCGCTGGCCGAGGCGATCACCCAGCGCAACGCCGCCGCCGGGCACCTGCACGTCGATGAGACCAGCTGGCAGGTGTTCGCCGCGGTCGAGGGCAAAGACAGCCACCGCTGGTGGTGCTGGGTGTTCGTCGGCCCCGACACCACGGTGTTCCGCATCGCCCCGGCACGCTCGTTAACGGTGCTCACCCAACAGTTGGGCATCACCACCGATCAACTAATCGGGTGCGCGCCGATTCGGCTCAGAGTTCGACGCGGTGCCCGATTCACGGCCGGGTTAAACGGGTCCTTGGTCCGGCGGCTCCGCATGGGATTCGGCGAGGCGCTCAAAGATATTCGCGCAGTCGCAGGTAAGCTGCTCCCTATATGGACCCAGCCAGGCAGCGATTTTTTCGAGCATGTCATCGAATCTGTCGGGCGATTGGGTCATGGCCACATCCTCCAGATGACGGAGGGCATCGAGAAGCGCTTGGCGGACTTCACGAGCGGATGGATGAGCAGACTGGATATCGCGGTACACCTCCCGGGTGCCCGTGACGATGCGGGCGAGTAGCGCCAGCAAAGTCCGATGCGGCGGGGGCGCCGCCGCAACCGCTACGCCGATATCAGCGTCCAGGATCTGCAGGGCCCACCCGAAAGCTAGAATGCTCGCGTGCGTGGCGACCTGGAGCGACGCCGTGAGCCGGTCGTGCTCCTGCACCGACAAGGAAACGAGCTGTCCTCCGTGACCGTCGATCAGCGTCTCCAGGCGGCGGCACCGCTCGCCGCCCCGCACCTTAGCCACAACGACTGACTGACCCTGAAAGCCCAGGTCGGGCGCGAACATGGGGTTCACGCTGAGCGCCTCGAGGTCGTATCGTTGAGCGGCCCTCGCCAGCGCCTGCGCGATGGCAGTCTTGACCGACAGTGTCTCTGTGAGTAGCGCGCCCCGGGGCATGTGTCGCGCGACTGCCTCCACTGCTGCGGCACCAACGTGCTCGGGCAACGCGATGACAACGATGTCCGCCTCCGCTAACTTGGCGATCAACCGCGGGCTCGGCCGGCAGGCGTCCACCACGATCGACGACGTGCCGGGCCGCGGCGCCCCCAACTGTAGGTCGACCAGCGTCACCTCGCCTTCGGAGCGCAACAGCTCCGCGAAGAGTTGCCCGACCGCGCCCTGACCGCCGAGGATTATTGATCGACCGAATCTGTTCTTCACGCGAGCCCCCACTTAGCCTGGATCCACCGAGAATTGCGGTTGTGATGGTATCGGAATAGGGTTAGACACCCTTCGAGCTGAGACGATGGGACTTGTCTAGGGTCCACCCGACCGAGTTCGAGGCATCTACGAGATAGGAGTTCATCATACTACTGCGGCAGTGAGAGCGAGGTTCTAAACGGAGCCTAGTGTCGTGTGCGGTAAAAATTCAGTCTGGGGCGTGGAGCGAGCTGACGCGCGGCACGAAGTAACGGTGGGTGATGTGGACGTGTCAAAGGGGCGTTGGAGTAGTTCCTCGACGATGATGAGTCCGTCGCGGTGGGGGCCGTGGCCGCTGAGGCCGAGGTGCCGGGTGAAGGTGTGCAGTCGGGGGCAGGGTTGCTCGCCCGAGGGTGACGGGTGTCGCAGTCAAGGCAGATGTGCATGACCGCCTCCGGGTTCACACCGGCAGATGTGTGCCGTCACGTGGCGGGTGCGGGGTGTCAGACATCCGAGAGGGTCGCGGTGGTAGGGCCTGGCGGCGACCGGCTTGCCGCTGAGCAGCACCAAACCGGGGGGCGTGTCATGACAACTGTGGTGCGCCGCGAGGCGCTGATTGTCCGAGCGGAGGTGAGAGTCCTTCGCCGCTCTGCCGTCGTAGCGGTGGGGTGAAGCTGGCGGCAGCCTGATCCACGGGACGGT
>JBOHFC010000217.1:0-1944 GCA_050701375.1 Pseudonocardiaceae bacterium | reverse complement strand
GGTGGGTACCCAGATCCTGCTGCAGGCCGCGCTGGAGGCCGGTGTGCCGCGGTTCGTACACATCTCCACCGACGAGGTCTACGGGTCCATCGAGTCGGGCTCGTGGTCCGAGAACCACCCGCTGGAGCCGAATTCGCCCTATTCGGCGTCCAAGGCGAGTGGCGATCTGCTCGCCCGGGCCTACGCGCGCACCCACGGCCTGGACGTGCGGATCACCCGCTGCTCGAACAACTACGGCCCCTACCAGTACCCGGAGAAGGTCATCCCGCTGTTCGTCACCAACCTGCTCGACGGGCTGGCGGTGCCGCTCTACGGCGATGGGCTCAACGTGCGTGATTGGTTGCACGTCGACGATCACTGCCGGGGCGTCGCGCTGGTGCTCGAGCGTGGTCGGGCTGGTGAGATCTACAATATCGGCGGTGGCACCGAGCTGACCAACACCGAGCTCACCGGCCTGCTCCTGGATGCCCTGGGTGCGGACTGGTCGCAGGTCCAGCCGGTGGCCGATCGTCAGGCTCATGACCGTCGGTACTCGGTGGACTGGACGAAGATCCGCACCCAGCTCGGCTACACCCCCCGGGTCGACTTCGCCCAGGGGTTGGCCGAGACGGTGCGCTGGTATGCCGAGCATCGGGAATGGTGGGAGCGATTGAAGACGATATGAATCCGTCGCTGCTGGTGACCGGTGCCAACGGTCAGCTCGGTCGGGATCTGGTGGGAGCGGCGGCCCGCGCCGGGATCACCCGAATCCACGCACCGGGTTCGGTCGAACTCGACGTCACCGATCCGGCGGCGGTGTCTGGCGCGATCTCGTCGGCGGCGCGGGGCGCCAGGCTGGTAGTGATCAACGCGGCCGCCTACACGGCGGTGGACGCCGCCGAGAGCGCAGGGGCTGAGCGGGCCCATGCGGTCAATGCGCAGGGTCCCGCGAACCTGGCTCGCGCCTGCGCCGACCATCAGGCGCATCTAGTGCAGGTTTCCACCGACTATGTCTTCGCGGGCGACGGCGTCGAACCCAACCGGGCGCACGATCTAACGGTGCCGCGGACCGTATACGGGCGAAGCAAACTGGCGGGGGAACTGGCGGTGCTGTCCTCGGGAGCGTCGGCCCACGTGGTGCGGACCGCGTGGCTATACGGCGCTCACGGCAGCAACTTCGTCCGCACCATGGCGCGGATGGCGCGCGGGCCTGACCCCGTCCGGGTGGTCGACGACCAGAACGGCAACCCGACCTGGACGGCGGACCTCGCCGATGGCCTGATCTCACTCGCGTTGGCCGCGAACCGGGTACCGCCTGGCGTACTGCACTGTGTCAACACCGGCGCCACGACCTGGCTCGGGCTGGCTAGGGCGGTGTTCGCTGAGGTCGGTGCCGATCCGGGCAGGGTGCGACCGTGCCGCACCGCCGAGTTCCCCCGACCTGCCCCGCGTCCGGCGAACTCGGTGCTGGACACCGCCGGATGGGCCGGCGCGGGACTACCCGAGCTGCGGCACTGGCGGGCGGCTCTGCACGCCGCCGGTGCCGCTGGTGTGCTGGCTGGCTGACGGGATCAATTGCAGGGGCATTTCAGCGCGCTGCGCACCGCGCTGTCCGGCAGTTTGGCGTGCATCATCATGACGTTGTAGCTGTCGTACTGGGTCATCGTGAAATAAAGGTCCGTGCCCTTGGAGTCCGGGTCCAGGAATCCGCCGTAGAGGTTCGGGTACTCGCGTGATGTGGCGACCGGTATCTCCGCGCTCCACGGTCCAGCCGGCTGCGGCGCCAACCGGACCACGATTTCCTTACGCGACTCGTCGAGGTACATCATCTCCCAGCTCTTGAGGATCTCGTCGTAGCGGACCGATATCTCCCCGACGGGCCCTGCCACGATGGGGGCCGCGCTCTCGCTGCCGCCCCGCTGCCAGGTTTTTCCGTTCCAGTACTCGTAAGCGGATGTGTCGAGC
>JBOHFC010000216.1:0-14927 GCA_050701375.1 Pseudonocardiaceae bacterium | reverse complement strand
GCACGCCCCACAACGGCCCCGCCATCGCCCAGAACCCGGTGACGTCCTCGTGTGGGCGGGTGGGCATGGGCACCGGCGGTGCGGCCGCGCGGACGAACGCTTCGGCGTACGGGTCGTCGATGAGCTTGTCCGCCCGATGTGTCTCCAGCGAGCGCCGCAGCCACGGCCAGCGCCGTCAGGCCGACACCGGCGTTGACGTCCCACTGCTCAGCGTGCTGTCTTCTGTCATGGAGCCATC
The DNA here is from genome assembly GCA_050701375.1 of Pseudonocardiaceae bacterium. Lineage (GTDB taxonomy): Bacteria > Actinomycetota > Actinomycetes > Mycobacteriales > Pseudonocardiaceae. The sequence goes on along the minus strand of JBOHFC010000216.1, from coordinate 14,689 downwards.
CCGTCAGCGAAGATCAAGCGACGGCGCAGCGCGGTGTTGGACAGCGCGCGCGCCGGCGCGTAGGCGGTGGACTCATACCAGTCATGAAGGGTTGCCCGGTCCGGGAACCGGACGATCACCAGCCGGGCAGCGGTGTCCCACTCGCCTTCGGCGGCGTCGGGCAGCGTCCCGCGAACGAGGTACTCGCCGCCGAACGCGGCGATGGACTCGCTCGCCAGTTCCCGGTACCGCGCGAACTGCTCGGCGTCACGTTCAGTGACCTCCGAAATGACGTAAGCGCTCACGCGCGTGCCCTCCGCTGACCTCGAGCTTATTATCTGACGAGCATACCGGCAGACAGATCGGCGGGCTACTCCTGTTTGGGTCACCTACGTCGTCCATCGCCTCGTCTCGGCCAGGCGGTTGTCCGCAGCTCTCACGCCGGTGGTCTGGCGATCTATGCGCTGCTGTGTGCCGCAGCTTCACCGTCGCTCGTCATCGTATTGTATGCTTGTCAGACAATGAGTACGATCAGAGATGCACCCGACAGCGAACCCGGCCTGCGCGTGGTGAAGGTGGCCCAGCCGCTCAAGGCGCAGGTCCTCAACCGGTTACGGCGCGCGATCGTGGAGCAGCGTCTGCCACCAGGCCAGCGGCTCGTGGAGCGAGAGCTCATCGAGCAGACCGGGGTCTCCCGCGCGACCCTCCGCGAAGCGCTGAGCCAACTGGCCGCCGAGGGACTGGTCACCACGACCGCCAACAAAGGAACCACCGTCGCCTCCATCACGCGAAAGCAGGCCGAGGAACTCTACGAACTACGCGCCGTGCTCGAGGGGATGGCCGCCCGCCAGTTCACCCAACGGGCCACACCAACGCAACGGCGGCAGCTTCGCAAGGCAGCCGACAAGGTCCAGGCCGCCACGACCAGCACCGACACCCTCGACGCGTTCATGGTCGCCAAAGTGGAGTTCTACCGCGTCCTGTTCGCCGGAGCGCAGAACACGACGCTGCAGGAAATCGTCGAACGCCTCCAGGCTCGGGTGAGCGTCCTGCGCCGCGGCTCCCTGGCTCAACCAGGCCGGGTCCCGCAATCAGCCGCCGAACTACGAACGATCGTCGACGCCATCGAAAGCGGCGATCCCGAACGAGCTGCTGACGCAGCCGCACACCACGTCCGGTCAGCGGCAACCGTAATCCTGGGAACGCTCAACTAGACCCGAAGGGATCGCCATGCCCTACGCCAACGTCAACGGCACCCGCTTGTACTACACCCAGGCGGGATTGGCCCCCGGATCTCGGCGCCGGAGGTCAACCCCGCGGGTGATATCCCGGACAACCAGCTCTGACCGTTCGATCGGGTGTGGCGGTGCGACTACTGAGCGCAGCGAGGGTAGGAGACTAGGTGGTCGTACGGCGTCGGTTTCGCGGGGAAGGTAGCTGGAAAAGGGGTCGCCCCAAGTGATCGTCCGCTATCGTTCTGTAACCAGGTCCGATATACCCTAGGCAGCCACCGTGGGTAGGCCTACGTAGCAACCCGCTGGTTCTTTCTCGACGAGCGCATGCCCTGCGTCGTTGCTCAGGTGATGCTGCCAAGCCAATCCCGTGCGCGCCGCGTAATGGCCGCCACCCACGTCCCGTCACTGCCTCCGCTGATTGCCGCGGCGGTGACGCTCACCAGCGATAATGCGGTCGGGATGACAAGTGGGCAAAGTCCGGGCGACGTTGTGCGGTAGGTACCGAAGATCTGGAATCTACGCGTATAGGCTGGCGGCTGACTAAGTAGTCAGAAATCCGCGTCATGGCTACGTGGTGAAATGTGAAGTTAGGTGGCGAATTGATGTTGTAAGACGACCCTCTGTTCGTCATGGTGAGATTAGCCGAATCGGCAATCGCAGTCGATGATGGCATTCTGTTACGGCCCATTGAGGGCCACTCTGAGGAGGAAAACTATGTCTGACGCATTGAGCTTCGCCGTGATCGACCGGCAGCACGTGGAGCTGCTCCCCGCCCGTACCGTGATGTCCATGTTCAGCATGGGCGGGTGCGAGGCCGGCGACGGCGGCACCGGCGGCGCCGGCGGCGACGCCCAGGGCGGGCTCGGTATCAACATTCTGAGCGGCATCGGCATCCTGGGCAAGGGAATCGCCAGCGCTGGCGACGCCACCGGCGGCGCGGGTGGCAGCGCCAACGGCGGCAACTGCTGAGCCAACGGCTGTTGAGTTGAGCCGGTGACCACATGCGGTGCCGTTCGGTTAGAGAACGGCACCGCATGGCCCGACGCCAAACGCTCAGAGCATGCTGGGGCAGCCGACGACATCTTAAGTCGGACCCTGCCACCCTCCGCGTTCCCACACCCAAGCCAAGGAAGGGCCCGTCACATGAGGGCGGAGGTCGCAACCCCGTGTTGACCGCGAGAGATGAGGCCATCGCCTGCCAGCACTGCGGTCAGCTACTCGGGGCATCACCGTCGCAGGACTTCTGCTCCGAGGACTGCCAACAACAATGGTACCTGCGAACGGCTATTTCCGGGCCGCGATCCGCGGTCGGTGGCTGGCTGGAGATCTCGCCGTATCAGCACGATCAGCTGTGGCGGTTAAGCCACGCTGGACAGCACTGTCGCGTTCGCGGTGACGGACTCAGGCGGGCTGTGCTAAATGCCAGTGACTCAGAAGTTTTCGCGGGAATGAACAGGGGACGCAGAACGCGAGCGGAAGAAACATGAGCAACGGTCCCTGCTAACACCTTGGTGCAGGGCCGATGAAGCCGCGGCCCTGGCCGCTTTCGCCCAGGACCACGCCCATCCCGCACCCGACCCCACCTCCCAGGTCGGCTGCTCAGCCCGCAACCGGTTCGTCGGGCTGGTCACCCGCGTCATCGCCGACACCGTGATGACCCAGATCAAGGTCCAGCGCGGACCGCACCGCGTGGTCTCGCTGATGAGTACCGAGGCCGCTAGCGAGCTCGGCCTGGCGCCTGGCTCACTGGCCGTGGCCGTCGTGCCCTCCACCCAGGTGGTTATCGAGACCCCGAACAAACGCACTCCCGGGTAACTCCACCTGCGGACACCGCCAGCGGTCAGAGACGGCTGCTGGCGGGATGTGATGGGCAGCGCGGCGGGCGTGGGCGGCGGGAATTCACCGAGTGTTGGTCCGCGGTTAGTCGTTCGTCTCTTGTTCGGCGACGTTTGGGATGCCAATCATTCAGACATGGCGCGGATGGAGTACTACCACGATGTCGCCGCACCCCAAGCTCGCGAACTTCTCCCCGCCGCGTACGCGATCGTGCTCAACGGCGTGGGTCAGGTCCTGCTGGTACGCCGCGACGATGACGGCTTCTGGGAGTTGCCCGGCGGTCGAGTCGAAGTGGGGGAATCCGCCTCCGCCGCGGCAGTACGTGAAGTCGCCGAGGATGCGGGTGTCACCATCAAGGTCACCGGGCTCGCCGGGGTGTACAGCGACCCTGGCCACGTGTTGGTCTACCCAGGCGCGAACACGGCGATTTACCAACAACTCGTGGTGTGCTTCCACGCTTTCACTCCCGCCCGCCACGCCACACCTGATCACAAGGAGACCAGCGCCGCAGCATGGTGCGACCTCGAGCACGCAAGACAGCTGGTCATGCACCCAGCCGTACGCCAACGCCTGACGGATGCACTGACTGACCCCCACCGGGCACACTTCGATTAGTCGATCATTAACAATGCGTCACTAGGCTACGTCATACGGGCGATCATCCAAGACTCTGGGGCCGCATGCACGTCGTCAAATAGCGTACTTCCATACGATAAGTGAGTATGCGCTGAACCAGCCGCCTGCGAGCGTGTAGACGGCAGCGGTGATAACCAGTGTCCTCGTATCCCTTCTTGCAATTCGCACGGCGAGCGGGATGAGGAGTGGGAACGCCACCAGAAGCAGCCGGGCTTTCGAGTTCATGATCACGCTGGATTGCACGGCCATGAGCGTGGCACCGATGCCGTAGGCCACGACAGGCCAGCTCAGCTTGTCTCGGATGGCCAACAAGCCGAGCGCGAGGTATCCCCACACCACGGCGACCGTGATGACGAGCATCGCGTCGTGCGAGTACGTCAAGATGGCGCCGCTGTCCAGCACGGTCGCCCTACCGAGGTCGTAGGAATATCCCCATCCCTGGTGTTGGAGGTGTAACCAGCCGTCCCAACGGCCGGTGCGCAGTGCCACATAGCTGAGAAAACCAACGATCCCAAGCGGCGCGCTCACCAGCGCGATCCATACCCGCGCACCCCCACCGCCGGTGACGATACGTCGCACGGCGGCTGCACACACGACGATGGCGAGGACCAAGCCGGTCGGACGGACCAGCCCGGCGAGGATGCACAGGGCTGACGCGAGAATCCATCGGTCGGTGAGGATGCCGACCAAGGTCCAGACGGCCAGAGCGCAGAAGAGCGCCTCGGTATACGGCATCGACAACACGATGGACAGTGGCGCCGACGCGAACAGCACGATCAACACCAAGCCCGTGCGTCGACTCAGTCCCATGACTTCCGCGAGTCGCACCAACCCATAGGCACCGGCGACGCCGGCGATGAGCGACACCGCAAAGGCCACCGCGATGGTGTTGATCCCAAAGCTCGACAGCAACCGGACGAGGTAGGGATATCCGGGAAAGAACGCTAGCGCGGTCGTTTCGGTATGATGGCCGAACGAGTCCAGATGACCCGAGGACACCCCCGAGTAACCGCTTCCGGCGATGGAGAGCAGCCAAGCGGCGTCCCAGGAGGTCAGCACGTCGAGCAGGCTTCGGGAGTGCGCCCGTGCCATGACCAAGGCGATCAGCAAGCCGACACCTCGCACCCCGAGGTAAACGAGGGTCGGTGCCAGCGGGACCGCGAGCGCCCGAGCTCTCGGTTTTGAAAGCTTGGGAGCCGACCCAACGACGGTTGGAAAGCTGGGCGGGCTGTGAGACATCAACGGCTGAGCACCTCCGCGGGGAACTTTACGGTGTCGGGGTTGATCACGACTTGGTCCGGTTCGGTGTCACACTGTCTTGGGCAATTCCTTCCCTAAAGAAGCAATACGGGATAAGGGGTCGGTCAGCCCCGCTGACGATATCGAGGTGATGATGTTGCGGAGTCCAGACCTGCGGCAACGCCTGGACCGGGCGTCGGGTCGACGGCGTCTGCGGCATCGTGACGCCGCCCATGACCTGGCGATGCTGCCGGATCCGTCGCTGCCGCCGGGCACCGACCGGATCCCTGAGATTCGCCACGTCGTGTTGCTGATGATGGAGAACCACTCGTTCGACAACTACCTGGGCAGGTTGGGCCGCGGCGAGGGGCTGCCCGACCCCCCGCCGGTGAACCGCCGCCGCGACGGCACCTCGGTGCCCGCGCACCGGTTCGCCACAACCAAGCAGGCGAATGATGTGCCATCCCAGAGCTGGGGCAGCAGCCATCTGCAGTTCGACCAGGGCCGCAACGACGGGTTCGTGACCACCGTCGAAGACATTGCCGCAGACGCCGACGTCACCCTGGGAATGGGCTACTGGACCGCCGAGGACCTGCCGTTCTACGCCGGGCTCGCCCGTACCTTCCCGCTCGCCGACCGTTGGTTCTGCTCCTGCCTGGGCCCGACGTTTCCCAACCGACGCTTTCTCATCGCGGCGACGGCGCACGGGCTGATCGACGATGCGATAGCCAGCATCATCGACTACCCGAGCTCCGGGACGATGTTCGACCTGCTCAACCGCTACGGCATCCCGTGGATCAACTATCACCACGTCCCGCCGCTGCGCCTGCTCGGCAAGCGACTCGCCGGCGGGGGCGGTGTCCGCGGCGTCCGCGCCTTGAAGCTTCTGGCCGGGCAGCTGCTGCCTGGTATCGAGCACCGCATCCGTGGGGAGATCCAGTCCACCGCGAACCTGTACCCGCTGGGTCTGGCGCGGACGGTTGGGCACCTACGCCACATCGGGCGCTTCTTCCACCATGCTGCGGCGGGCACGTTACCGTCGGTGAGCATCGTCGACCCGGACTTCGAGGTCTGTTCGGAGGAGAACCCGCAGGACATTTCTCTGGGGGAGGGTTTCGCTGCGGCGGTCATCAATGCGGTCATGCACGGCAGGGGCTGGCCGCACACCCTGCTCATCTGGTTCTACGACGAACACGGCGGATACTACGATCACGTTGCGCCACCACCAGCCGTGGAACCCGACGGCGTGCTGCCGCATAGCCTTCGTGACCGTACGGCGCCGCTGCGATGGCTGTTGAAGCACTCGGGGCTGTGGCCAGGGCTGCGCGCGCTGGACTCCCGCGAAGGACATTACGACCGCTACGGATTCCGGGTGCCCGCCGTCGTCGTCTCCCCTTATGCCAAACGCGACTACGTGTCCTCAACCCTGTTCGACCACACGTCCGCGCTCAAACTCATCGAAGAGAAGTGGAACCTACCGCCGTTGACCCGCCGGGATGCCGGCGCTGTCGCGCCGTGGGACCTCATCGACCTATCCGCGCCCCCGCCGTTCCTCGAACCGCCGACACTGCCCCCGCCTACGAGTCCGTGGCGGGTCGGTCGGTGACCGTCGTCAGGAGCCGGCGAGTACCGCAGGACCTGCATCAAGTGGACGACACTTCATGCTTGACCTGCGTCGCTGCGAACATTCTATACGTGGTAGGGGTCACCGACATCCCGGACCCGCAGTGGGTTGATCGTGAGGTCGGTCGGGAGCCAGGCAGCGCAGCGCAGCGTGTCAAGGCCAGGCGTTTCCTGCTCGAGCAGGGCCTGTCCCTGCACCTGGTGTGTGCCTACGAGACTGAGCGGTTCCTGCAGGAGGGCTTCGATTACCTGCGGAGCTACTACTGCCGGGAGTGGGACTCGTCGTGGGACGAGTACTGGACACCGCATCGCCTGGAGCGGCACCGTGGCGAGTGTCTCGCGGCACAGGAGTTGAGCACCTTCGGCGCCAGGATGCTGTCTGAGCACCGCCAGCCCACCCTCGCCGACATCCGCGGCGCCCTGGATCGCGGCTGCGTTGTGTGGCTCTCTGTGGACAACGACTGGGGCGAGGTCGACTGTCACGCCGTCCTGGTCTACGGCCAGCAGCGCAACGTGTTCGATGTCTACTCGCCGGAGGTCTCAGGAAGCTGCCTGCAGCAGTACCGTCCTAGGCAACTGGACATCGTGTGGTTGCGCAGCGAGGGCATGACCGCTGTGTGGCGTGACCGCCGTCGGAGACGAGTAGCGGAAGAGCCGGGCCGGTCCAGGCGTTGGACCGCGTGGAGGTGGTTCGGCAGAGTGACCTGGGTAGAAAACTGTATCGAATGCGGCGACGAGCTACTCGCAGAACGGGCCCAACTCGGCTACCGGTACTGCACGAAGGCGCAATGCCAGGCTGTGCACTACCGCGGGGTGGCGATCACGACTATCGGCGTCAACAAGAGCGCCGACAGCATCATTGTCGCCGATGAGGCTGAGATCAGGCGGCGCGGCGAAGCCGGGGAACTCGCGAAGAAGGACGCCGCCTTGGGGCTGGATTACCGTGTGCGTTCCACCGCACCCGACGCGCCGGCGGCGGTCAAGCGCGTCGCCCGGATCCCAGAACCGAGGCCCGCGCCGCTGCGCAGACCCTGGTCCGCTGAGCAGGAGAAGATCGTCCGGCTCTACCACGGCATGGGGTTGAACCCACGGCAGATCGCGGACCGGGCTCGCGAGAACACTCCGCGGCTCGGAATCACCGAGCGACTGGCCACCCGGATCATGTCCGCCCCGCCCCGGCCGTAGCACCCGCACGTCGACGCCGACCCGCCGGCCGTCGGGCCATGATTTGCTTGAGGTGGCTCTTGTGTGCACATCGATTCGATGCCGGGATTGGTGGGTAGACCACGGCAAGAGCTCTTCATCATTCGAGGGGAGACAACACATGGAGAGGGGACATCGATGGTGACCCGAGGTCAGGCGGCTGGGTACAGCAGCCAAGCCGGCGCGACGGCGGTGGAGCGACTCGAGCAGGAGCTGGTGGCACTCAACAGCCGCCGCCGAGAACTCGCCGAGGGACTGAGTGACCGAGATTCGGCCGGTGACCGGGCGGACGCTGCCGGGGCACTCGAGCAATCTGAGGACCTGTCCTGGGTGGACGAGCGGATCGCCCAGGTGACCGAGCAGATCGGGCAGCTGCGGAATGGGACCGCTGCCGGGGGCCACGACGAGTTGGCAGACGGCACGGTCGTGACCCTTCGATTCGCCGACGGCACGACGAGGACCATGCGGGCGGTCGCTATCACTGAGGAGATCATGGAGGGCGAGGAGTCCACCGCCATGACCATCGGCAGTCCGCTCGCCCGTGCGCTGGTCGGTAGTAGTGCGGGCGACACGATTACCTACCGATCACCATCGGGGGAGGAGTACGCCGAAGTGATCGCGATCCAGACACCCACTAGCAGGAGATGATCCAGGCCCCAACGAGCGCTGATCGCCCGAGGAATATCGAGATGGCCGTGCCAGTTGAGCTGAGGTGACTCAATCTTCTGGCTATAGGGTGTGACAATCTTGACCAAGACTGTGCAGTTGCCGGTTCTGCCGCTGACCGACGTGGTGGTGTTGCCAGGGATGGTGGTTCCGGTGCGGCTGGCGGACGCGGAGATCCGGGCCGCTATCGATGCTGCTCGGGCCGCTACCACTGAGGATCCGGGCGCCGAGTCGCAGGTCCTGCTCGTACCCCGGCTTGAGGGTAAGTACGCCTCGGTGGGTGCGTGGGGCGTGGTGGAACAGGTCGGCCGGCTGCCCGGTGGAGAGCAGGCGGCAGTGGTCCGGGCGACCGCCCGGGTCCGGATCGGAACCGGCACGACGGGTCCCGGTGCCGCGCTGTGGGTGCAGGCCACCGTCCTGGACGAGGCGGCGGCCGACGACCGGGCTCAGGAGCTGGCCCGGGAGTATCGGGCTCTGATGATCACTCTCCTGCAGCGCCGCGGCGCCTGGCAGATGATCGACTCGGTCCGGCAGGTCGACGAGCCCGGTGCGCTGGCTGACCTCGCTGGCTACGCCTCTTATCTGACCAAGGAGCAGAAGCTCTGGCTGCTGGAGACCCCGAACCCGGCGGCGCGGTTGGACAAGCTCATCAGGTGGGGTCAGGAGCACCTCGCCGAGCTCGACGTCGCGGAGACGATCAACAAGGATGTCAAGGACGGCATGGAGCGCCAGCAGCGGGAGTTCCTGCTGCGCCAGCAGCTCGCCGCGATCCGCAAGGAGCTGGCCGAACTGGACGGCAAGCCCGCTTCTGAGGAGGACGACTACCGGGCCAGGGTGGAGGCCGCCGAGCTGCCCGAGCGCGTGCGTAAGGCGGCGCTGATCGAGGTCGACAAGTTGGAGCGGACCGCGGAGTCCTCACCTGAGGTCGGCTGGATCCGCACCTGGCTGGACACCGTGCTGGAGATCCCGTGGAACTCCCGCACCGAGGACTCCTTCGACATCGCGGGCGCTCGGGAGGTGCTCGACGCCGACCACTTCGGCCTGCACGAGGTGAAGGACCGCATCATCGAGTACTTGGCCGTGCGACGCAGGCGGGCTGACCGCAACCTGGGAGTGGTCGGTGGCCGGCGCAGTGGGGCAGTGCTCGCGCTGGTGGGGCCGCCCGGGGTCGGCAAGACCTCGCTCGGCGAATCAGTGGCCAGGGCGATGGGACGCAAGTTCGTCCGCGTCTCCCTGGGCGGCGTGCGCGACGAAGCGGAGATCCGGGGGCACCGCCGGACCTATGTCGGGGCGCTGCCGGGCCGGATCGTGCGAGCCATCTCCGAGGCGGGCACGATGAACCCGGTGGTCCTGCTCGACGAGGTGGACAAGGTCGGCTCGGACTTCCGGGGTGACCCGACCGCAGCCCTGCTCGAAGTGCTCGACCCAGCGCAGAACCACACGTTCCGCGATCACTACCTCGAGGTCGAGCTGGACCTGTCCGACGTGATGTTCCTGGCGACGGCGAACGTGCTCGACTCGATCCCCGCACCGCTGCTCGACCGGATGGAACTGGTCACGCTCGACGGGTACACCGAGGATGAGAAAGTCGCGATCGCCCGTGACCATCTGCTGCGTCGCCAGCTCGACCGGGCCGGACTGGGCCCAGAGGAGGTGCGCGTCGAGGACGCCGTGCTGCGCCGGCTCGCCGGCGAGTACACCCGCGAGGCCGGGGTGCGGCAGCTGGAGCGTGCGATCGCCCGGATCCTGCGCAAGGTGACAACCCGGCTGGCGATGAACCAGAACGAGGCTCCGATCCACATCGGACCGCAACACCTGCGCGACTACCTCGGTCAGCCGAAGCACACTCCGGAGTCTGCGGAGCGCACGGCCGTTCCAGGGGTGGCGACCGGGCTGGCGGTGACCGGCGCCGGCGGTGATGTGCTGTTCGTGGAGGCTTCGCTGGCCGACAAGGAGACCGGGTCGACGAACGTCACGCTCACCGGGCAACTCGGTGAGGTGATGAAGGAGTCTGCTCAGATCGCGCTGTCCTACCTGCGCTCCCACGGGGCGGAGTTGGAGTTGCCGGTCGGGGACCTGGCCGAGCGGGGGGTGCACGTGCACGTGCCGGCCGGGGCGGTACCCAAGGACGGACCTAGCGCTGGGATCACCATGACCACGGCGCTGGCCTCCTTGCTGTCCGGACGACCGGTGCGCGCCGACGTGGCGATGACCGGTGAGGTGTCGCTGACCGGACGGGTGCTGCCGATCGGTGGGGTGAAGCAGAAGCTGCTCGCTGCACACCGGGCCGGAATCACCACCGTCCTGCTGCCCCGGCGCAACGAGCCCGACCTCGACGACGTGCCGGAGTCGGTACGCCAGGAGCTCACCGTGCAACTGGTCGGTGACGTCCGGGAGGTGCTCGAGCTCGCCCTCGAATCGGCGACTTCCGCCACAGCGGCCGCGGCGTGACAAGCGCACCCGGGTCCATCGCGCTTGACCTGAACTGCACTTGGGCTTCTATGGTCGGACGATGAGCAGCGTCTTCGACGAGGCGTACACATCCCGCACCGCGCCGTGGGTGATCGGTGAACCACAGCCGGCGATCGTCGCCCTGGAACGTAGCGGCTGGATCCGGGGGGCGTTCGGCGACGGATGGGTCCTGGAGGATCTGCGAGCAAGCCGGTATCGAGGTGTCATCATCGGTAGCACCCACGCCGCCCTACTCGGCCGCCCGGTCGGCGACCTGGTTGACCTACCCGCTTGGCTCGCCCGCGCGCGCAGGCTCTGACGAGCGCCGGGCGCGATCCCCGCTTCACAAAACGTCGTCGAGGCGGCGGAGGTAGGTTTCAGGGATGGACGAGAACAGGGCCCGGCGGGTCGCCGACGCGCTGCGTGAGCGCGGTGTCGACGCGCATCTGGCGAGGGTCGGCGTGTACCAGAGCGGGGTGCGCGTGTCGCTTCCCGACGGGCGAGAGGCGATGTGGGACTCCGACGGCACGGCGACCCTCGAAGCACAAGTGATGCGCGACGGCGTCCTCGTCGGCTTCGTCCCGGTAATCGCAGGCTCCGAGAACTTCGATGAGTCTCAGGTGGTTGACGCTATCGCCAGAACTGACTACGACCAGCCGATCGCGCGCCAGCTTCGCACCGCACCGCCACCCGGTCCTGCGCTGCAGCCCGAAGGCGGCCTGTTCCGGCGCTTCCTTGACGGTTTCCGGTATCGATAGCAGCCGCTGAGCGCACCGATGCCGCCCGAGGCGTCGAGGCGTTCCGCGACAAGATCGACGGCTGCGAGCCGTGCGCTCGCCCTGAGGTGGTGGCAGCGATCTTGAGCTACCATCGTGGGCGCTGGTCAATGACGAGCCGGCGACCACCGCGTGGTTCGCCATCCGGCTGGGCGGATCCACCTGTGGAATCTTCGATGTGTTCCCGGACGACTCCGGACGCGACGCCCACCTGTCGGGAAGGGTCGCCGAGGCCCTGATGGCCCAGGCGCCCGATCTGTTCGACGGCTCGCCCAAGATCGAGAAGATCGATGTCCTCGCGACCAAACTCCCGTGAACCAGCCCTAGCCCCGGGCAAGCATGACCTGCGCTATCGCCAATTGGGTGAATCCGGTTTCACAGTGTCGGTGCTCGGGCTCGGCGGCAATAACTTCGGCGGTCGTATCGGCTTGGAGGAAACGCGTAACGTCGTCGATGCAAACAGAGGAGCTTCTGGGTGAGGTGCTGGCGGGCCGACGCGAGTCCGTCGTACTGGCGACGAAGTTCGGGCCGGGCGTGAGTCGGAGTTGACCGACGACGTGTTCGACAAGCTCGAAGCGTTGGAGAGGCTTGGCGAAGAGCATGGTCGCTCGCTCGGCAAGCTTCGGTCGGCACTCAGCTGAACCCCAGCGTGTGGTTGGCCGCCGCGACCCGGATCTCGGCCCCCAAGGCAGCCGCGCCGTCTCCCACGGCCGGTCCACAACGACGATGGCTGTCCCGCCCGGCCCTGCAGGCGGGGTGAATGGATGTGCGCACTGAGTAGTTTCACGGCGGCCCGTTGACACGATTGCTTAGCGAAGCCTAACCTTATTACCACCAAAGAGTTAGGTGAGGCTAAACATGCTACCCACAGTGGTGATCAGTCTCCGCGAAGGTGCAGTTCTCTTGGCCTCCACTGCGGTTCTGGTGGCGGGTTGTAGCGGGCCAGGACGGTCGGCGCAACCGGCCCACCCGACGACCGAGGTGAAGATCGCTCTGTCGGATGCCGGCTGTGAACCGCAACCGGCAAGCGTTCCTGCGGGTCCGGTGACCTTCACGATCACGAACTCCGGATCGCGCTTTGTGACCGAGGTAGAGCTGCTGCGCGAGGGCAAGATTATGGGTGAGAAGGAGGGGCTCACTCCGGGCGTGTCTGGTGGCTTCTCGCTGCGCCTGGACGAAGGCGGCGCCTACCTCATTCACTGCGCCGGCGGCTCGACGAACAGCTGGCCGCTCACCGTCAACGGTGGCTCCGGCCAGGCGGGTGCCGCCCCCGGGAACGCCTCCCTGGCTACGGCCACCCAGGGCTATCACGACTACGTCGTCACCGAGGTAGACCAATTGGCGACCACCACCAAGCAATTCACCGACGCAGTACGAGCCGGCGACATGGACAAGGCCAGGCAGACGTTTCCGCTGGCGCGCCTGCACTACGAGAGCATCGAGCCGGTGGCCGAGAGCTTCGGCGACCTGGACCCGAGCATCGACGCCCGCATCGACGACGTCGGCAACCCCGCTGACTGGACCGGCTTCCACCGCATCGAGAAGGCGATGTGGGAGGACAAGACGCTCGATGGGATGAGTCCCTTCGCCGACAAGCTCGACGCCGACATGATCACGCTCAAGTCGAAGGTGGCCGGCGAGACGTACCAGACGGCGCAGCTGGCCAACGGTGCCGTCGAGCTGCTCAAGCCGGCAGTGGCGGCCAAGGACGCGGATCTCGCCCAACGCCTGGAGGCACGCTTCACCGACGTGGCGGACAAGCTGTCGAAGCACCGGCAGGGCGATGGCTACGTCGACTACAGCACAGTTCCCGAAGATCAGCGGCGCGAGCTTGCCGACGCGGTGAACGCGCTGGCGGAGCCGTTGTCCAGGGTCGCGGGGCTGGTGGTCTGACATGAAACCCACTTCCGCTCGCCCGATTGTCGGCGGTGCAGTGTCGCGGCGCCGGCTGCTGGGCGGTGTCGCGGGACTCGGGATCCTCGGCGCCTCCGGTGCCGGACTCACCAGCTGCGCCGCGAACACCGCCGACAACGCTGGTAGCGCCGAGCAGGCCGTGGCGTTCTACGGCAGTCGGCAGGCGGGGATCACCACCGACGTGCAGGACCGCCTGGCTTTCGCAGCCTTCGACGTCACGGCCACCCGCCGCGAGGACCTCGTGGACATGCTCAAGACATGGACGGCAGCGGCTGAGGCGATGACCCGGGGCGTCATGGTTCCCGGCGACTCGCACGCCGGCGAGGTCCCCCCGGCGGACACTGGAGAGACGGTCGGACTGCCACCTGCCCGGCTGACTGTCACCGTCGGGTTCGGCCCAGCCCTGTTCGATGGACGTTTTGGGCTGGCGCCCCGGCGCCCGGCGGCGTTCGTCGCGCTGCCGGCGCTGCCCGGCGAGACTCTCGACCCGGCGCGCTGCGGAGGCGACATCGCCGTTCAAGCCTGCGCCGACGACCCGCAGGTCGCGTTCCACGCGGTGCGCAACCTCGCCCGGCTGGGCCGCGGCGCGGTGGTCACCCGGTGGACGCAGCTCGGCTTCGGTCGTACCTCCGCCACGGGCACTGAGCAGCAGACCCCCCGCAACCTGATGGGCTTCAAGGACGGCACCCGCAACATTCGTAGCGACGACTCGGCGACCCTGGCCAAGTCCGTATGGGTCGGCACTGAGTCGGGCCAGGAGTGGCTGCGGGACGGGAGCTACCTGGTGGCGCGCAGAATCCGGATGTTCGTCGAGACCTGGGACCGGGATCGGCTCAGCGACCAGGAGGCGGTGTTCGGCCGGGCGAAATACACTGGTGCCCCGCTGACCGGGAAAGCCGAGTTCGATCCACCGGACTTCGCGGCCCGAACTGCCGACGGCGAGCTGGCTATCCCGCAGAACGCGCACGTCCGGTTAGCGGCGTTCGAGGCCAACGACGGTTTGCGGATCCTGCGCCGAGGCTACTCCTTCACGGACGGCATCGACGCGCGGACCGGCACGCTTGACGCCGTGCTGTTCTTCATCAGCTTCCAGAAGGATCCTGCCCAGTTCATCGCGCTGCAGCGTAAACT
>JBOHFC010000215.1:0-6101 GCA_050701375.1 Pseudonocardiaceae bacterium | reverse complement strand
CCGACGGGTCGCGCCACGCGGTGGACACGCCGTCGGGCAGCAGCATCCGCAGGAACCGGTCAGTGGTCCAGGGTACGGTGGCCACCGTTGGGATACCGAGTCGCTCGTAGACTGCGGCCCGTTTGGGGTCGTAGATCCTCGCGACGACAGGGTTCACGCCGAAGGTTTCCCGGGCCACCCGGGCGGCGATGATGTTGGAGTTGTCGCCGTTGGACACCGCGGCGAACGCCCCTGCCCGCTCGATTCCGGCCTCGGTGAGCACCTGGCGATCAAAGCCGGTACCGCGGACCTGCTGCCCGGGGAAGTCGGCACCGAGCCGGCGGAACGCCTGCCGATCCTGGTCGATCACCGCCAGATCGTGGCCGAGCCGTTGCAGTGCCAGGGCCAGAGCGGCGCCCACCCGGCCGCAACCCATGATCACGACATGCACGCGGTCACTCCCGGGTCGGTGTTGCCGAGGGGTGCTTGCCGAAACCGTATCGCCGCTGCACCCGCCATCCTCCGCCGGGCTGCCGCTCGGCCGTAGGCTTTGCGCGTGTCGAAGCTCGCGACGGCGGTCAAACGGATCCTTGTCGGCAGGCCGTTTAGCAGCGAACGCCTGGCCCACACACTGCTTCCGAAGCGCATCGCGCTGCCGGTCTTCGCGTCGGACGCGCTGTCCTCGGTCGCTTACGCCCCCGAAGAGCTTTTCCTCGTACTGTCGCTCGCGGGGATCTCGGCGTATTCGTTCGCGTCGTGGGTGGGGCTCACTGTCGCCGTGGTGATGCTGGTCGTGGTCACCAGCTACCGGCAGAATGTCCGGGCGTACCCGTCGGGCGGCGGGGACTACGAAGTCGCGACGGTGAACCTGGGTCGTACCGCGGGCCTGGTGGTGGCCAGTGCGTTGTTGGTGGATTATGTCCTGACGGTGGCGGTGTCGATCTCCTCGGCGGCGTCGAACATCGGGTCTGCGCTGCCCTTCGTCGCTACCCACAAGGTGACGTTCGCGGTGGCGTCGATCATCCTGCTGACCGCTGCCAATTTGCGTGGGATCCGGGAGTCCGGCTCGGCGTTCGCCATTCCGACGTATGCGTTCATGATCGGCATCATCGTGATGCTCGCCTGGGGGCTGATCCGGGTGCTGCTGCTCGGTGAGCACCTCCGCGCGGAGTCAGCGGGTTTCGGGTTGCGGGGAGAGGGCGGCCAACTCGTCGGCGTCGCGCTGGTGTTCCTCGTCCTGCGGGCGTTCTCCTCCGGCTGCGCCGCGCTCACCGGCGTGGAGGCGATCAGCAATGGCGTGCCGGCTTTCCAGAAGCCGAAATCCCGCAATGCCGCCACCACGCTGCTGCTGCTCGGCAGCATTTCAGTGACCATGCTGATGGGTCTGATCGTGCTGGCCCAGCTCACCGGGGTGAAGATGGCCGATGATCCGGCGCGGCAGCTGATCGGCGCGCCGCACGGCTACGCGCAGAAGACCTTGGTGGCGCAGATCGCTCAGGTGGTGTTCGACGGCTTCCCGGCGGCGTTCTACTTCATCACCGGGGTTACCGCGCTGATTCTTGCGCTGGCCGCGAACACCGCGTTCAACGGGTTCCCGGTGCTGGGCTCGATCCTGGCGCTGGACCGCTACCTGCCCCGCCAGTTGCACACTCGTGGCGACCGGTTGGCCTTCTCCAACGGCATCATCTTCCTGGCCAGCGGGGCGACTGTCCTGGTGATCGCTTTCGGCGCCGAGGTCACCCGGCTGATCCAGCTCTACATCGTCGGGGTGTTCGTCTCGTTCACGTTGAGCCAGACCGGCATGGTGCGGCACTGGAACCGGCTACTGGCTCTCGGGCCGGACCCGGCGCAGCGTCGGCGGATGCGGCGTTCCCAAGCGATCAACCTACTGGGACTGGGGATGACCGGTTCGGTGCTGGTGGTGGTGCTGATCACCAAGTTCACGCAGGGCGCCTGGATCGCGATCGCGGCCATGGTGGTGATCTTCCTGGTCATGCGGGCGATCCGGAAGCATTACGACCGGGTATCCGCCGAGTTGGTGCCCAGGGAGATCGATACCGTGCTTCCGTCGCGCAACCACGCGATCGTGCTGGTAGCCACCCTGCACCTGCCGACCCTGCGAGCTCTGGCCTATGCCCGCGCCACCCGGCCGGACGTACTGGAGGCGGTCACCGTCAATGTCGACGACGCGAGCACCCGAGATCTGGTCGCACAGTGGGAGGCCCGCGGGCTTCCCGTTCCGCTGAAGGTGGTCGAGTCGCCCTATCGCGAGATCACCCGGCCGGTGATCGACTACGTCAAGCGGGCCCGCTCGGACAACCCCCGCAACGTCGTGACGGTGTTCATCCCAGAGTACGTCGTGGGCCATTGGTGGGAGCAGATCCTGCATAATCAGAGCGCGCTTCGCATCAAGGCCCGTCTGCTGTTCGAGCCAGGCGTGATGGTGACCAGCGTGCCCTGGCAGGCGCGTTCCTCCGCCCGGGTTTCGCACCGTGCGGAGCTCGCCCCAGGTGCGGTGCGCTGGGGTATGAACACCGATCACGTGAAGTCGACCAGCAGCATCCCGGGAAACAGCACCCCGGCCAGCGGCAAACCAGCGGAGACGCCGGCGGCCAGCCCCCCGCCGGGCGGGGTAGACGGGCCGTGACCGCCGACGTGGGAGGTCCCGTGGGAGCCGTCGAGGTGGAGCCTGCGGTAGGGGAGCTCGGGGTACTTGAACTCACTGTGGGACCGGTGGGCCATGGCGGGTTCTGCGTGGCCCGCCATGAGGGTCGGGTGGTGTTCGTCCGGCATGCGTTGCCCGGGGAGCGGGTCCGGGCGGTGGTGACTGAGGACCGCGGCGGGTCTTACTGTCGGGCCGACGCGGTGGCGGTGCTCGAACCCGCGGCCGGGAGGGTGACGCCGCCGTGTCCGGCATCGGGCCCCGGCGGTTGTGGCGGCTGCGCTTTCCAGCATGTCGATCCCCGGGTGCAGCGCGAGCTCAAGGCACGGGTGGTGGCCGAGCAGCTGCGCAGGATCGCCGGGTTGGACGTCGCGGTGACGGTGCAGGAGTTGCCCGGCGGCGCGCTGGGCTGGCGAACCCGGACCCGGCTCGCGGTGGACGGGACAGGACAGCCCGGTTTCCGGGTGCACCGCAGCCATACCGTCATGCCGGTGCCGGCCTGCCCGCTGGCTGTGCAGGGATCCCTGGACGAGGTGTTGTCCCGGCGCTGGAGCCCGGGTGGGGAGCTGGAGGTGGTTGCCGAAGAGTCCGGTCGGGTACACGTGCTGCAGCTGCCGTCTGACGGTCCGCCGAAACAACTCCGCGGCACCGGCCGCGTCGTGCGACACGCCGCCGGTCGACGCTGGGACCTGTCCACGCGCGGCTTCTGGCAGGTGCATCCCGACGCCGCGGACGCGCTGGCCGCGCTGGTAGGGGAGTGGGCGTCCGCGCCGCTCGGTGGCACGGTGTGGGACCTCTATGGGGGGGTGGGCTTGTTCGCCTCGGTGCTGGCCGGACAGGTCGGGCCGTCGGGCACGGTGACCGTCGTGGAGGCATCCCGGCGGGCAGTGGCCGACGGCGCGGCAGCGCTGGCCGACCTGGTGCAGGTGCATTTCGTCCATGCCCGGGTGGAACGGGCGTTGACCCAGTTACCCGGACTTCCGGGCCTGGTGGTGCTCGACCCTCCCCGGCGGGGGGCCGGCCGGCAAGTGGCCGCGGCGGTGGCTGATCGTGGGCCCGCACGCATCGTCCATCTGGGTTGTGACCCGGTGGCGCTGGCTCGAGACGTCGCGGCCTACCTCCAGTGCGGGTACCGGCTGCTGGCGGTGCGGGCCCTGGACGCGTTCCCGATGACTCACCACGTCGAATGCATCGCCGTGCTGGCCCGCTGACACCTCGCTCCGTCAGTGGTTGTGATGTATCCGCACAGCGCGTGGCCGTGCCGGTCCCTGATGTCTCTCCTAGAGTGGGAGTCCGGTCGTGATGGCGACCGGAGTTCGCCCTATCGGCGGGCTTGGACATCGCGGACGAACGAGGTGGGGGATCCGGTGACCTTGTTGCAGTCGGTGCACAGCCCGCAGGACGTCAAGCGCCTTGATATGGCCGCGGCCACCCAGCTGGCCGGCGAAATCCGCAGGTTTCTCGTCGAGAAGGTGTCGCGCACCGGGGGGCACCTCGGTCCGAACCTCGGCGCGGTGGAGCTCACCCTCGCGGTACATCGAGTGTTCGACTCGCCGCACTACCCAGTGATCTTCGACACCGGCCACCAGGCGTATGTACACAAGATCATCACAGGACGGGCAGCGGGATTCGACCGGTTGCGTAAGCGAGGTGGGTTGTCCGGTTACCCCTGCCGGGCCGAGAGCGAACATGACTGGGTGGAGTCCAGCCACGCCTCAGCCGCACTGTCCTACGCCGACGGGCTGGCCAAGGCATTCGCCCACTCTCGCGCCGGGACCGGCGCTGCGTCCGGGCCGCGCCGGCACGTCGTCGTGGTCGTCGGTGACGGTGCGCTGACCGGCGGGATGTGCTGGGAGGCACTGAACAACATCGCGGCCGGCCAGGACCGACCGGTGATCATCGTGGTCAACGACAACGGTCGGTCCTATTCACCCACCATCGGGGGTTTCGCCGATCATCTGTCCACGTTGCGGCTGCAGCCCAGCTACGAACGGGTGCTGCGCACCGGCAAGGAGGCCCTCGTGCGCACTCCGGTGGTCGGCCGGGCGATCTATGCCGGTCTGCACGCCGCCAAACGCGGGCTCAAGGACGCGCTGACCCCGCAGATTCTCTTCGAGGATCTCGGTCTGAAATACCTCGGCCCGGTCGACGGGCATGATCTAGGAACCATGGAATCGGCGCTGCGCCGAGCGAAGGACTTCGGCGGTCCGGTGATCGTGCACGCGGTGACCCGCAAGGGCAACGGTTACCTGCCTGCGGAGAACGACGTCGCCGAGCTGATGCACCAGGTGAAGATCATGGATCCCGAAACCGGCGCCCCGATCGCACCTGCCGGCATCTCCTGGACCAGTGTGTTCACCGACGAACTCATCAAGCTGGCCGGTGCGCGCGAGGACCTGGTCGCGATCACCGCGGCGATGCCCGGCCCGACCGGCCTGGCGGTTTTCGCCAAGCGCTTCCCGGACCGCTGCTTCGACGTGGGCATCGCCGAGCAGCATGCGGTCACCTCCGCGGCGGGCTTGGCCCTGGGTGGGCTGCACCCGGTGGTGGCGCTGTACTCCACCTTCCTCAACCGGGCATTCGACCAGCTGCTGATGGACGTGGCGCTGTTGAGCGCTCCGGTCACCATCACCCTGGACCGGGCCGGCATCACCGGTGACGACGGCGCCAGCCACAACGGTATGTGGGACCTGTCGGTACTGGGAATCGTGCCGGGGATCCGGGTGGCCGCGCCCCGTGATGCCGGCACCCTGCGGGAGGAGCTGGCCGAGGCCGTCGCGGTGGACGACGGACCTACCGTGGTGCGGTTCCCCAAAGGCCCGGTAACCGAGGCAGTGTCCGCGCTGCAGCGCGTCGCAGGTGTCGACGTGTTGGCCCGGCCCGCTGCGGCGGACGGCGACGACGTGCTGCTGGTGGGTGTCGGCGCGTTTGCCGGGCTCGCTGTGACGGTCGCCAGGCGCCTTGCCGACCAGGGAATCGGGGTCACCGTCGTCGACCCCCGGTGGGTGCTTCCAGTACCTGACGTGCTGGTGCGGATGGCCGCCCGGCACCGGCTGGTGGTCAGTGTCGAGGACGGCGGCCGGCACGGCGGTTTCGGCTGGTCATTGGCCGCCGCGCTGCGCGACGCCGAGGTTGACGTGCCGCTTCGTGATCTCGGCATCCCACAACGCTTCCTGCCGCACGGCTCCCGCGACGAGGTGCTGGCCGAACTAGGCCTGACCGCGCAGGACGTCGCCAGGGCGGTGACTGGCTGGGCTGCCGCGCTGATCCGGCCGACCGGCGAACCCGCCGCGGTGGATGCCCCTGGCACTGCCTCATAGGTACCTCCGCCTCCTAGATGGTTGATTCCGTGAAGTTGGTGTTAGTGGTCGTAGGTGGTCAGTGATCGTTTGCTGGTGACACCGGTGGTCCAGTTGTGCCAGATCCCGGCGGCCATGGCCAGCAGGCGTTGCGCGATGCG
>JBOHFC010000214.1:0-3952 GCA_050701375.1 Pseudonocardiaceae bacterium | reverse complement strand
GCACGGTGGCGGGCACTCCCTCGGCGATGGCCGCGGCGCAGGTCCAGCGGCCCTCACCGGAGTCTGACACCCGCCCGGTGAAGTCGCGCAGATCCGGCGAGTCGTGCAGCGCATCGGCGCTCAGATCCATCAGCCACGACCCAATCACGCTGCCGCGGCGCCACACTTCGGCCACCTCGGCGACGTTCTCCGCGACCCGCTGCCCGGTCGGGCCGGGGGCCATGTCTCGACTCGGCATAACGACGGACTGTACACGCAAACTTGACGAACGCCTAACGACGCGGACAGTATGCACCTCGACACCAGATGATGACGTACTGTCATCGTTATTATGACGGGGAGGCAGTCATGGTGCGGTCCACGGTCAGACCGGATGCGCTGATGGACGCCGCGGCGTTGGCCGAGTACATGGGCGTGCCCCTCGCCACCGTCTACCGGTGGAATAGCCACGGCAGCGGCCCACGCCGATTCCGCGTCGGAAAATACGTCAGATACCGGACCGCCGACGTGGACGCCTGGCTCGACCAGCGGTCGGAGGGTGGGCCGGCTTCATGACGAACCCCCGCACCGGATGGGATGCGGGGGTTCGCGAGTCGATCAGCCACCACGGAAGACGACCGAAACAGAATAACCCCAGCACCGACATCCCCCACCAACTGCGCTGCCGCCGTGTCGCCTCCGGGCGCTGTGAACCGCTGCGCGACGGACGCCGCGACCCCTGGATCGATCAGGTGTCGGATGACTGGACCGACCGTGAGCTGACCGCCTGGCAGGCAGCTACCGAGCACCTGCGCAACGCAGGGTTGTACGGCAAGTGGCAGGTTCCCGACAGTGTCCGGGTTGCCTGGCAGCGACGCCACTGCCGGGCCGGGCGGTGGTCACGATGAGCGCCGTTGCTGCACTCTTGCCTGCGCAGCTGCGCCGCACTGTGTTCGCCACCTCGCGGGCGGCCGAGTTCCTGGAGCGCCGGGCGTTGCAGTCCCAGACCGGCCAGCCGGTTGAGCGGTTCGCCGAGGTGGTGCTCAAAGAGCTGCTGGACAACGCGCTGGATGCGGCCGAGTCCGCCGGCGCGACGCCAGCGGCGAGGTGCTGTACCAGAAGGTCAGGTACTTCCCGAAGGACTTCAAGCTGCGCCGCCCGAACGGTCGCAGTGGATGGATCTGGGGCGCCAAAGATGTCGACAAGGTGCTGTACCGGTTACACGACGTGCTCGCCGCGATCCGCGAGGTCCGCACCGTCTACGTCGTCGAAGGCGAGAAGGACGCCGACCGGCTCGCCGAGCTCGGCCAGGTGGGCACCTGCAACTTCGATGGCGCCGCGAAGAGCGACCAGCGGCCCAAGTGGCGCACCACCTACAGCGACACCTTGCGGGGTGCGCATGTCGTGGTGATCGCCGACAACGACGAACCCGGCTACGCCCACGCCCACGCCGCCGCCAAGAGCCTGGCGGGCAAGGCAGCATCGATCAGCGTCGTGCGGCCCGTTGTCGACTTTCTCGGCGCCGATGTCACCGACCACCTCGACGCCGGCCACGGCCTGGCCGAACTGGTGACCGTTGACGCCAATGCGGCGACCTCACCACCGGAACCGACCACGACGGCCACCCCGGTGAGTCTGTCCGCGTCGAGGGAAACCTTCCGACGCTGGCTTGGCCAGGGCTACGACATCGACGCCCACGACGTCCTGTTGTGCACGCTGGCCGCCGAACGGCTCGACGGTGACCCGCTGTGGCTGCTGGTGATCTCCGGCTCCGGCAACGCCAAAACGGAAACCGTCCAAGCCGCAGCCGGCACCGGCGCCATCATCACGAGCACGATCTCGTCAGAGGGTGCGCTGCTGTCCGCGACACCCGCACGCGACAAGGGGAAGCACGCCACGGGTGGATTGTTGCGGCGCCTCGGCACTCGCGGCGTCCTCGTGATCAAGGACGTGACCTCCATCCTCGCGATGAACCGGGACACCCGCGGCGCCGTGCTGGCCGCGTTCCGCGAGATCCACGACGGGCATTGGGCGCGCAATGTCGGCACCGACGGCGGCCGGACCCTGACCTGGCAGGGCCGCGTTGTCGTGATCGGCGCGGTGACCACCGCGTGGGACCGCGCGCACGACGTCATCGCCGCCATGGGTGACCGGTTCGTGGTGCTGCGGATGGACTCGACCACCGGGCGCGCCGTCGCCGGACGTCAAGCCATTAGCAACACCGGGTCGGAGGACCGGATGCGGGGCGACCTCGCGGCGGCCGTGGCGGGGGTGCTCGCCGGGCTTGACACCGGCCAGGACGTCACTCTCACCGCTGGCGACACTGAACGGCTGCTCGCCGCCGCCGATTTGGTCACCCTGGCCCGCACCGGGGTCGACTACGACTACCGCGGCAACGTCATCGACTCGCACGCCCCGGAGATGCCCACCCGGTTCGCCAAGCAGCTCGCGCAGCTCGTCCGCGGCGGCATCACGCTCGGCATGGGCCGCGACCATGCGATGCGGCTGGCGATCCGGTGCGCGCGCGACTCCATGCCCCCACTGCGGCTGGCGATCCTGCTCGACGTCGCCGCGAACCCCCAGACGACCACCCACGGCGTCCGAGTCCGGGCTGGCAAGCCACGCGCCACCGTCGACCGACAACTGCAATCGCTGCACATGCTCGGCTTGCTGAGCTGCATCGAAGGGAAGGACGACGTCTGGCGCTACCGCCTCAGCGACGGGTTCGACCTGACCGTGCTGAACCCGCCGGGACTAGTGCCAGAAATGTCACCACACGGAGAGTCGGAGAGCAGAGAAGAGAATCCAGAGACACACGTACCACCTACTGACATTTCTGGCACTACCCCCGTACTCGGCTTCCGGCCCACCACGCTGATGAGCCGTGTGTCGAACTACCTGGCGACCGTCGACGGCGGGGCGTCCGAAGACCAGATCGAGAACGCGGTGGAAGGCAGGCCTGAGGGAATCCGCCGGGCGCTGGAATGCCTGGTCGCAGACAGTTGCGTCACCCGCTGCGCCGGGCCGGCCGGGGGGTCGCCGCTGTACCACCACCAACGCTGCTACAGCGGCGACCTCTTCGCGCAGCCTGAAGCGCCATCCCCGCCAAGTGGTGCAGACCTTGACCAGTGCTGCGTCGGCTGCGGCGAGCGACTGATGCTGCGCACCCCGGGCCGTACCCAGTGCGAGCGCTGTCGACTCGCCAACAAGAGGACCGGCTCATGACCCCCAACGCCACCGCGCTGGCCGACCAGCTAGAGCACTACGCCGCGGGTAACTACCTCCAGCCGCACCCCTCCGACGCGACCGGATCCCGGGTACATCCCCGCTGACGAAAGGAGGCCCGAACATGACCTGCCACGTAGACGACGCCCAGCAGCACGCCGACCAGTCACCGGCCGGCTGCCCCCCACGGCGAACGCCGGCCGGGCCGCGGCTGGACCCGGCCGACCGGCCAGACCCCGACGAGCTGGCGCGGCTGCGCACGCAGCTGGCTCGGCGTTTGCGGACGAACCGGTTCATGCGCGGATGACCACCCGAGTGATCGCCGAAGCCGAAGGGGACCGATGAGTGAGGCCATGATGCATCGCGTCGCCGGGCTCGACTTCGGTCGCAGCTCGGTGCGCATCGCGGTGATCACTCGACGTGTGGGAGGTGACCTCATCGCCGCGGTGGCCTCGTTCACCAGCCGGGTGCCCGGCGCCGATCGCGTCGCCGACCTGACCGGGTGTGCTGATCGGGGCGTCGGTGACGCGGTGCTCGCCGTGGTGGGCCTACCCGGCACCGGCCCGGCCGATGCCGTGCGGCGTGCGGTGACGGTAGTTCTGGGCGCGCGTGGTGTCCCCATGGCCACCGTCGCAGCGGCCGAGTTGGCGGTCGACGTCGCCGAGCTGTGGCCGGCCGTGGAACTGGCCACAGCTGGCGAGGCGACCGCGCTGGGCCTCGCGCATGCCGGCGGGCTGCGCCTGGGCTG
>JBOHFC010000213.1:0-2942 GCA_050701375.1 Pseudonocardiaceae bacterium | reverse complement strand
CGCCTAACCGGGCCTGTTTTAGCGCGTTCTGCATCCAGACTGCGGATAGGGGTGGGGGGTCAGGGGTCGGGCGGGAAGACTGGCGGGATTTGGTTGGGCGTCCTACTGTTGGATGACAGACCACTTCGGGCGGGAGGATCGGATGACTGCGTACGACCCTCAGCAGGCAGATCCGCAAGCCGGACGGGCGCGCTGGCAGCGCCGTTACGCGCAGGCGCAGGCGGCGGGACGGCTCCGGGGGGCGGACTTCACCACTCTGTCCGGGGTCGAGGTCGACCCGGTGTATGGGCCAGGCGAGGGCGGTACCGTCGAGGGCTTCGAGCGGATCGGCTGGCCGGGTGAGTACCCGTTCACCCGAGGCGTCCACTCCACCGGCTATCGGGGGCGCACCTGGACGATCCGCCAGTTCGCCGGATTCGGTAATGCTCACCAGACCAATGAGCGCTACCAACAGATACTGCGCAACGGTGGGGGCGGGCTGTCGGTGGCCTTCGACATGCCCACCCTGATGGGCCGCGACTCCGACGATCCGCTCAGCCTCGGCGAAGTCGGGCACTGCGGCGTAGCGATCGACAGCGCCGCCGATCTGGATGTCCTGGTCCACGGTATCCCCTTGGAGCAGGTCACCACCTCAATGACGATCTCGGGCCCCGCTGTGCCGATGTTCTGCATGTACCTGGTCGCCGCTGAAAGACAGGGCGCGACAATCGAAAAACTCAACGGCACCCTGCAGACCGACATCTTCAAGGAGTACATAGCCCAGAAGGAGTGGTTGTTCACCCCGGAGCCGCACTTACGCCTCATCGGGGACCTGATGGAGTATTGCACGGAGCGGATCCCGGCCTACAAACCGTTGTCGATCTCCGGCTACCACATCAGGGAAGCCGGCGCGACCGCTGCGCAGGAGTTAGCTTTCACTCTAGCCGATGGTTTCGGCTACGTGGAGCTGGGCCGCTCCCGCGGGCTTGACGTCGATCATTTCGCCAGCAGTCTGACCTTTTTCTTCGACGCTCACGTCGATTTCTTCGAAGAGATCGCGAAGTTCCGAGCCGCCCGCCGGATCTGGGCTCGTTGGCTGCGCGACGTCTACGGCGCCACCAGTGACAAGGCGCAGCGGATGCGTTTTCACACTCAGACCGCCGGTGTTTCGCTCACCGCTGCGCAGCCCTACAACAACGTCGTGCGCACCACCATCGAGGCGCTCGCCGGGGTGCTCGGCGGAACGAACTCGATGCACACCAATGCTCTGGACGAGACTCTCGCGCTGCCGTCGGAGCGTGCCGCCGAGATCGCCCTGCGCACCCAGCAGGTGATCATGGAGGAGTCCGGCGTCGCCAATGTGATCGACCCGCTGGGAGGGTCCTGGTATGTGGAGGCACTGACCGACCGGATCGAGGCCGATGCAGAGCGAATTCTCGCTCGGATCAAGGACATGGCGGTGGCCACGGTTCCCTCCGGCCAGTACCCCATCGGGGAAATGACCTCCGGCATCCTGCGCGGCATCGAGGACGGTTGGTTCACCGGCGAGATCGCCGACGCGGCGTTCGCTTACCAACAAGCGCTGGAAAAGGGCGACAAGAAGATCGTCGGGGTGAACACGCTCACCAGTTCGGTCACTGACGAGCTGGAGATTCTCCGGGTCAGCCAGGAGGTGCAACGCGAACAGAACCGGGTGCTGGCGCAGCGCCGCGCGCAGCGCGATCAGACCGCCGTCGAACGGGCTCTCGCGGCGATGGTGGTGGTCGTCAGAAACGGCGGCAACCTCATCGAGCCGATGCTCGACGCGGCACGGGCCGAGGCCACCCTCGGTGAGATCTGCGGGGCGCTGAAGGCTCAATGGGGTGAGTATCGGGAGCCGGCCCGGTTCTGAGCCTGGCGCTGCGCGCCCAGGACGGGATCCATGCCAGGATAGCGGGCGTGAGCAGGCCTAACCCCCAGAAAACCAGGCAAACCCCGACCCTGGCCGGCGCCGTCGACCTGTCGACACTCAAGACGGGCGCAGATCCGGAGGTTCGGCGTGCTGGCCCGGGTGGGACTGGGCCACGTGGTGATGGCGCCGGCGCGCCGGCCCGGGACAGCGCATGGGTGCTCGATGTCACCGCGCACAGCTTCCAGACCGACGTCGTCGACCGTTCGATGCAGGTGCCGGTATTGGTCGATCTGTGGGCGACGTGGTGCGGTCCCTGCAAGCAGCTGTCGCCGGTGCTCGAACGGCTGGCTGAGGCGGCCGGTGGCGCGTGGGTGCTGGCCAAGATCGACGTGGATGCCAACCCGCGGATCGCCGAGCTCTTCGGCGTCCAGTCCCTCCCCACCGTCATCGCGGTCGCCGCCGGTCAGCCGGTCGACGCCTTCGCCGGCGTCCAGCCGGAACCCCAGCTGCGGCAGTGGATCACCTCGTTGCTCGATGCACTACGTGATCAGCTGCCCGGTATCCGGGTCGCTGAGCGGACTGCTGGGGGGTCAGCGATGGGCACTGCCGCTGAGCAACCCGAAGCCGAGCCCGAGGACGCCCGGTTCACTGCTGCGGAAGCAGCAGTGACGGCTGGTGACTACGCCGCCGCTGACGCTGCCTACCAGCAGATTCTCGATATCGAGCCGGCTAACGTGCAGGCCAGGGCCGCGCTGATCCAGGTTCGTTTCCTGGCGCGGGTCGAGTCCGTGGATCCCTCAGCGGTGGCCAGGGCTGACGCCGCGCCCGACGATGTCGACGCGCAGCTAGCCGCAGCTGACGCGGAGGTGGCCGCCGGGGCCCCGGAACGGGCATTCGAGCGGCTGGTCGGTGCCGTGCGCCGGTTGACCGGCAGCGATTGCGATCGGGCGAGAGCGCACCTGGTGGAGCTGTTCGAGCTCTTCGCACCCGACGATCCCCGGGTGACGTCAGCGCGCCGCGCGCTGGCCCGCGTGTTGTTCTGACGCGTGAGTGGCGATACGAGCTCCAGCTC
>JBOHFC010000212.1:0-2790 GCA_050701375.1 Pseudonocardiaceae bacterium | reverse complement strand
GGCCCGCAACGAGTCCGGTGGGCTGTTCGAGGCGGTCACCGACGAGCAGATCCTTACCGCGTACCGGTTGCTGGCCGGGCAGGAAGGGGTGTTCGTCGAACCGTCCTCGGCCACCTCGGTGGCGGGTTTGTTGCGAGTCGTCGATGATGGTCGCCTGCCTCGCGGTTCGCTGGTGGTCTGCACGGTCACCGGCCATGGGCTCAAGGACCCCGACACCGCACTGCGCGACGCACCCGAGCCCGAACCCACCCCGGTCGACCCGGCTGCGGTGGCCACCGCTCTGGATCTTTCTTGAGCCCTCCGGTGGTGCGGGTCCGGGTACCCGGGTCCACGGCGAACCTCGGACCTGGCTTTGATGCGCTCGGGTTGGCGCTGGCCCTCTACGACGAGGTCGAGGTGACGCCGGCGGCGTCCGGTCTGCGAGTCGAAGTGCACGGCGAGGGCGCCGGTCAGGTGCCCACCGACGAAGAGAACCTGGTGGTACGCGCACTGCGAGCGGCCTGCACCCGGTGCGGTTACCGGCCCGACGGGCTCGTGCTGCGCTGCCACAACAGCATCCCGCACTCCCGCGGACTGGGCTCCTCAGCGGCGGCTGCCGTCGCCGGGGTGCTGGCTGGTTATGCGCTCGCGGGAATGCAACCGGACGAGGCGGCGTTAGACCTGGCGGCAGGGTTTGACGGGCATGCCGACAATGTCGGCGCCAGCCTGCTGGGTGGTGTGGTGATCTCTTGGCGCGACGAACAGCGCTTTCGAGCAGTTCGTCTGGAGCCCCATGCCATGCTGGCGCCGGTGCTGCTGGTGCCGGCGGAGACGTCGGCCACCAAGGTCACCCGTGGGTTGCTGCCCGCCAAGGTGCCGCACGCCGATGCGGCATTCACCGCCGGGCGAGCGGCGTTGCTGGTGCACGCGTTGACGGCCGCGCCGCAGCTGCTGCTGGCCGCGACCGAGGACCGGTTGCATCAGTCTTACCGGCGGGCGGCCTACCCGGCGACGGGCCGGTTGGTCGACGCGTTGCGCGCGGCGGGGGTTGCCGCCGCGGTATCGGGTGCCGGGCCGGCGGTAGTGGCGTTGCCAGCCCCTGGCCAGGCGCTGACCGTGGTGAACACTGCCGGCTTCACCCAGTTCCCGCTCGACGTCGCCCACGCTGGTGCCACCGTCGAGCGGGGGTGATCCACCCATTGGCGGGCCGGTTGTTGCCGCGATGGCGCCGGACCGATAGGGTGAGTGGCGTCCAGACACCGTGTGCACGGGCGCCGGTGCCGAGTTCGGGTTCCTCTCACCCGGGCAATTAATCTCCCGCCCTCCAGTTACGTGGTAGCGGGAAGGCTGGCACCCAGGCTCTTGCCACAACTGGACATGTCCCGTGCCGTCGGCTCGAACCGATGCTTTTGGGTACGCGAGCCTCCCGCACCGGATCAGGCGCCGTCCGCATACCGCCGGACGGCGAACAGGCTGGCCCGAGCTAAGCCTCGGGTCGGTTAGGAAGGACCTGCGTGAGCGATATCAACCTGTTAGGCAGTGACGTTGTTGCTGCGGAATCTTCGGACCAGCGCCCAGCCGACCAAGCTGGCAGCGCTGTGCCGCCTTCGGGCAACGGGGCGGCACCGCGTCGCCGTGCCGGGCTGTCTGGAATGGTGATGGCGGAGTTGCGCCAGATGGCTGGCCAGATGGGCATCTCCAACATCGCCGGTATGCGTAAGAATGACTTGATCTCCGCGATCAGAGAACGCCAGGGCGACGTCCCCGGGCAGCGGCGGGCGACCACTGAACAGCTCCCGCTCGACACCCCGGCGGCCCAGACTGCCACCCTAACGAGTGGCCACACTGGTACCCCGATCGTGGCAGTTAAGGCCGATGCCCCGCCAGCCGGGCAGCACATTGCTCCCGTCGTCGCGTCGGCATCAGTCGTGTCTGATCGGCCCGAGTCGGGTCGCGTGGAGTCGCTGACCTCCGTCGAGGCGACCGCCCCGGATCAGCAGAGCCGGTCTCAGCAGGGTCAGGGTCAGCAAGACCGTGATCAGCAGGACAGGGACGAGCCGGACGGGGACGCCGACGGTGCTGACCGGTCCCGCAGTCGGCGGCGGCGTCCGGTCCGTGGCGGTGAGGTAACTCGCTCCCAGAGCAATCAGACCCAGAGCAATCAGACCCAGAGCAATGGGTTCCAGGGGAATCAGAGCCAGGGCACTCAGATTCACGGCGATCAAGCCCAGGCTGATCAGACCCAGGGCGGCCCCAATCACAGTCAGAATGCGAGCCAGCCCGTCAGCCAGAATGCAGCCGGCCAGAATGGGCCGCGCGGTGGAGGCGACGACGACGATGAGGCCGGCCGCCGGCGTGGCCGGCGTTTCCGCGACCGCAACCGCCGCAACCGCAATGATCGCGGTGCCGACCGCGGCCCAGACCGCCCCAGCGACCGCCGAGATGGTGGCGAGCTAGAGGTCCGTGAGGACGACGTGTTGCTGCCCGTCGCGGGAATCCTCGACGTGCTCGACAACTACGCGTTCGTCCGCACATCGGGCTACTTGTCCGGCCCGAACGACGTGTACGTGTCGCTGTCGCTGGTCCGCAAGTACTGGCTGCGCCGGGGTGACGCGATCACCGGCGCAGTGCGCCAGCCTCGCGAAGGCGAGCAGCAGCGGCAGAAGTTCAACCCGCTGGTCAAGGTCGACACGATCAACGGGCTCGAGCCGGAGAAGGCGAAGCAGCGTCCCGAGTTCACCAAACTCACCCCGCTCTACCCGAACGAGCGCCTGCGGCTGGAGACCGAGCCGCACATCCTCACCACCAGGG
>JBOHFC010000211.1:0-3692 GCA_050701375.1 Pseudonocardiaceae bacterium | reverse complement strand
CCCGCATCGGACTCGTTGACCCCAGCGGCACCGAACGCACTCACCCAGTCCTGCTGGGAACCGCAGTGGGCTACCAACTCGGCGAGAACCGCTGCTGTGTCGGCGTCTGGCTGGCCCGACAGCGGCGACGCCGGCCGTGTCCGTTCATGCACCCGATCCCGGCACGGGCAGCGCGAGCGCAGTGCGACCCGTGCGCGGCATCTGATCCAGGCAGGATGCTCGCGCGCAACGCCACCGTCGACGACGGGCGCGAGTACGCGCTCTATCTCGCCTGGTTCGGACGGGGCCTGACGAAGGTTGGGTTGACCGCCACCGAACGCGGCACCGACCGGCTTGCCGAACAAGGTGCACTGGCCTTCACCTGGCTCGCCCGCGGCCGGCTGCACACGGTACGGGCAGGTGAGCGACGCATCGCGGCCAGTGGTTTGGCTCCCGAGCGACGCCAGCGGCGCGTCAAATTCGCCGCCTGGTGGAAACTCCCGGACCAAACCCAACGCCAAGACGAGGTATGTGCCGCTTACCAACAGATCATCGAGACTGTGCCGTGGCCGCCTGGACTGGGCCGCGAGGCGTGCACGGTCGTTGACCAGGTACAGTTGTTCGGCCTCGACGCATTTCCCGATTCCTGCCTGGAGATCACCGCCCTGGCCAGCGGGGCTCTGCTCGGCGGAATCGTTCGCTGCACCATCGGGCGCGATCTCCTGCTCGACACGCCGGACGGGTCGCTACTGGTCGATACCCGGCTGCTGGCCGGATGGCCCGTGCACCCCTCCACCGAAGCACCCACCAGCCTAGATCTGCATAGCTGCGACTGCGCCCGCCACGATGATGCAGCTGCGCAGCCCGCACTGTTCTGACGCCACAGGCTGGTACCGAGTGCTGGTGCTGGAAGGTATGCCAGGGGCAGGAAAGACCACCGCCGCCACCGCGCTGGCCGCCGAGAACTGGACCGTGGTCGGTGAATACACCTCGCCGACAGGGGCCATCATCCCGACCGAGGCCCACCCTGCCCTCGACGACGACACTGCACACCAACACAACTGGCTGCGCAAACACCACCAAGTCCAGGCCGCCCGCCGCGACGGCCCAGTGTTCTGCGACCGGGACTGGCTCTCCGCGCTGGCCTACGCCTACAGCGTCATGGATGATGGCGAACTGCTCTCCAAGCGAGCCCGTTGGGTGTCCGATCACCTCGACCGCGGGAACCTCGCTCTCGCCAGCAGCTACGTGCTGTTCCAGCTCGATCCGAGGATCAGTCTTCGGCGCCGCGCCGACCACCTCACACCCGGCCACCCATGGAGCAGCCTGCCCGGCCTGGTCCGCCTCGCCGCGTACTACCGCGATCCCGCCGAGGCTCTGGTGCCCGCCCGTGCAACCGGATCTGGCCGCCCGTCTGTGCGCCGCCACCTGGCACTCGCTGCGCGACTGCACAGTCGACCGCACTGTCCGCTTTCTCCGCGATCTGGCCGATCGCCCATGACCAGACCGCAGAGACCGACCGTGGTGGTGGCCTTACCCGACGGGTTCTACGGCTGTGGCACTGGAGCCGGCCACTCCAACCGTGCACTCTTGACGATCCGCGCCGGTCTGCTCCCCACCGAGGCGCAGCTTGTCGTTCTCCCGGTCCGCCTCGACTCCACCAGCCCCGAACACGATCCGACCTGGCACACCGAGACCACGACGCTGCTCGCGAATGTCGATTCGACAGTGCATCCAGTGGACAACGGCACAGCAGGTCAGGTCAGGTCCAGTGGTCTGAACTGCTTCCGCAACGCCGTCCGCCACGCCGCCGACATCCTCACCCATTGCGTGCTTCCGGACGCCGGCCCGGTGCTGATCCTGGCCCTGGACGCCCCCTTCCTCGGGCTCGCGCCGTTCTTGCCGATCCACGCCGTGGCGAACCTGGTCCTGGTGCCGCGTTCCACCGCACGCATCCACTGCCCAACCGAGCTGGAACGGATCGTCTGGGAGTCCCACGGGCTGCGCACCGCCACTGGACACGGTGGGCGAATCGCCGCGATCTCCGCTTACCTGCGGGCCCACCTGACCATCAACTACCAGGTGCCGGACGACGCTGTGGTCGATCTGCCGAACGGTCTGAGTCCCGCCGACTGGCAGCTCACCGCACCCGACGATTCGATGCTGCCAGTCCCGGCACGGGATGGATTCATGCTGGCGATGGGCCGCGCCCAGCCCTACAAGGGCTTCGACGACCTCCTCGACGCCCTCACCCTCCTCCACTCGCAGGGTGTGGCGCTGCCGCATCTGGTGCTGGCCGCCGTCACCGACAACTCCGAACCGTCCGCGTACCAGCAACACCTCGCCAAGAAGATCACCGGACTCCGAACGAACGCCACGCTGCTGACCCACTTCCACCCCGACATCCGCCGCCTGCTCGCACACTCAGCGCTCTGTGGCGTCGTGGTGCCCTCCCGGGCCGAGCCGTTCGGCCGCGTGCCGATTGAGGCTTACGCGGCAGGAGCCACCCCGGTCATCACGACCACCACGGGCGGCCTGGCCGAACAAGTCATCGACGGGCGCACCGGATTCACCGCCACACCCGAAGATCCCGCCAGTCTTGCCGCCGTCGTGCAGCGCGCGCTGGCCCTTACGTCTGCCGAACGGCACCGGATCAGGGTGGAAGCGCGACGGTTTGCCGCCAGCCGCTACGACTACCCCGATGCCGTCAGATCGTTCCTGGACCGGGTTGCTCCGTGGCTTGATCGGCAACCTGGCGATAGTCAGTCAACGTAGGCGGTAGCCAGTGTCGGCGACTCCGCCGGAACGCCCCAGCGGTCTGCCGCGATCCGCGCTGCTGCCTGTGCCTGCGCAAGGCCGGACGGCCCCCACCCCAGCAGACCCGGGGCCTCGGCAACCGTGGTCATGAACCGCCGAAACAACCGACCACCGTCAGGGTCAGGATGGCGTGGATGGAATTCGCCGATCCTGCCGACTGTCCGCACATACGCCTGCGGTTGGTCTGCACGCACCGGTGAACGAGTCCAATTGTTGATCTCAGCCCTACAGCTAATGCTCCGCTCGCTCGCCTCGATCGGCGACAGCGTGGGGCCGGTGTACGCCTCGAACCCGGCCAGCCAGGTCAGGCTGGCACGCTCGGCGTCGGACAAAGGGGACATCGCAGAGCGTGCCGAGCAGCAACTCCAGCCGATCACCCTGCCGGGCGGGGATGGGTACGTTGCTCATGGGTCGGACCGTCGGGTCCGATAGGCGGCGTTCGGGTTAGATGATCTCCGCAGGGAGCACACTGGGGTGCACAGGACGTCGCCGAACAGTGCGAGAGGTTGGTGAGCGATGAAATGGAAACGCCCAGATCAGCGTCTGCAACACCCCCCGGACGTGGATCCGGTCGGCCCAGGTCAGGAGTCGGTGTGGGACTATCCGCGGCCGCCTCGAGCCGAACGGGTGCACCGCCGCGCTCGGATCGTGCACGGTGCGACCCTGGTGCTCGACACCAATGATGTGGTCCGGGTACTGGAGACGTCGCACCCGCCGACCTACTACCTGCCCCGCGCGGAGTTCCGGGTACCACTGCTGCCGGCGCCGAGGTTGACGATGTGCGAGTGGAAGGGCGAGGCGTACTACGTCGACCTGGAGGTGCCCGGCGTCGCGCCACTGACTGAGGTCGGCTGGTGGTACCCGCAGCCGGATCTGCGCTACCCGCAACTCACCGA
>JBOHFC010000210.1:0-7124 GCA_050701375.1 Pseudonocardiaceae bacterium | reverse complement strand
CGCCCTCATCAATAACAACAGAGACGTACGCGCAGAAGCGGATTGCTGGCTACCAACCTTGTCCGCTTCTGCGCTGTCCCTCCCGAGTCAGGAGTGAACAGTAGTGAGGATACGCACAACGACTGGGCGCAGCGCAAGCCCCCTGTCCGGTCTGAATGAGAACAGCAATGAGAACCGCGTCGTGTCGGTCACCGGGATCACCTGTGTCGTGTGCGGGGGTGATCGGTGATGGACGCGCAGATGATCGCTGCGGTGATCGCGGGCACCGGCGCGCTGGGCCTTGTCGTCTGGGTACTGGCCAAGGTCGGCAAGGTGCTGATCCGCATCGCGGAGGCGTTGGCAGCGGCTGCGGTGGTGCTCTTCGCCGTGTGGCTGGTGATCAAGGCCGTGGGGTGGGCAATCCGGCAGGTAGTCACCCACTGGCGGACCAGCCTGACCGTGCTGAGCGTCCTTGGGTGGTGGCAGTGGTGGGGTTGGGCGTCGCTGGCCCTGACCGTGGGTGTGCTCGCGGGAGTGCTCATTGGGTGGCGGCTGGTTGATCTGGCGTCCTTCGACGCGTGGGCGGGTCGGTATCTGCGGGCCTGGTGGCTGCGCTGGACGGTTTATGCGCCCAAACTGCCCGAGTGGCTGCACGCGTGTGGCCTGAGCATCAGCAACGGCCCTGCTCCGGTGGTGGTCACTCTGGCTCCCCTGGGGCGCACCCTTCACCGGCGCCGCCAGTCCACGCAGATGCGGCTGCCCAAGGTGCTCGGCGTGCGCTCCGGCGCCTCGTGGGACGAGGTCCGGCTTCGGCTGGTCCCCGGGCAGAAACCGGAAGACTTCGACGAGGCCGCGCGGGCGTTGGCCTCGGCCCGGGGCGTGACGCGCTGCCAGGTCCGCGAACTGACCCCGAATGTGGTGTCGATCGATTTCCAGCGCCGCAACCTACTCGCCGACCCGGTGGCCTGCCCGGACCTGACCGTCCTGGCCGGTGTCGACGGTGGGTCGGTGGACTTGCGGCGGGTGTGGGCCGGACGCACCGAGTACGGCCAGGACTGGCACGTGCCCCTGGCCGGGTCGGCGAGCCACACGCTGACCGCGGGCGCGACGGGCGCGGGCAAGAACTCAGTGATGTGGTGCCCACTGGTCTCCATCGCCCCCGCGATCCGCGACGGGCTGGTGCGGGTGTCGGGGATCGACCCCAAGGGCATGGAACTGGCCTACGGGCGGCGGATCTTTCACCGCTACGCGGTCACCGGCACCGACGCCGTAGCAGTGCTCGACGAGCTCGTCGAGGCCATGCACACCCGCAAGACTCAGTTCGCCGGCCACGTCCGGGTCGTGCCGATCACCCGTGAGCACCCGTTGGAGCTGCTGGAATTCGACGAGATCGGCGCGCTCACGCGCTACACCGACCGCAAGACCCGAGACGCGATCACCGAACGAGTCGCCCTGCTGACCACGCAAGGCCGGGCACTGGGATTCACCGTCCGCGGCTACGTGCAGGAGCCCACGAAGGACACCGTGCCGGTCCGGGAGTTGTTCCCCCGTCGGATCTGCCTGCGGGTCTCGGCGAAGTCGCACGTGGGGATGGTGCTCGGCGAGCAGGCGTATGAGCGAGGGGCGTGGGCCAACCGGATCGGCGAGTCCGACGCCGGAACCGGCTATGTCTTCGGCGAAGGCATCCGCGAACCCCTACGCGTCCGCGCCGGCTGGGTCCCCGACCACACGATCAAACAACTCGAAACGTTCGTCACCGGCCCCATCACCCACGACACGGCGGTGCTGCCCTTCCCCACCAAGCCCACTGACCCCACCGGGTCAACTCGCGGAGGTGCCGCATGACCATGCCTACGACCGACGAGCTACTCACCGCGAACCTCGCCGCCTTCGAGCTGCCTCCGAGCGCCTCGGTGCTGGTGACCGCTGCGATCTCGGCACCGCAGCTGACCGTGCAGCTGGCCAGCCACGACCCCGCCGCGATCGCCCGAGGGCTGCTGGCCTGGGCCGACACGCTGACCCAGGTCACCGCCCACCCCCGGCGGGTCCCCCGAGGTGAATCGGTGCACCTGTCGGTCACGGGGCTGTTTCGCGACGGAGTCTCGGTCCTGGTCTATGGCGGCATGGGAGTCCCCGAACACGGCCTCGGCGCCGATCTGGCTCCCGATGCCACCACCATCCCGCTCGGCGCGCTCCGCCGCGCGTCCACCCTCCGGGAGGTCAGGGACTGATGACCGTCACCCAACCCGCTGCGGTGGAGATCGCGGCACTGACCCGGGCACAGCGGGCCGCGCTGCCGCTCAGCGCCGATGTGGCCCAAGCCCTGGCCGAGCAGCACGGCGTCTGCATCCGGCCCCTGGCCATGCGCCGCATCGACACCACCACCGGCCGCACCGACGTGGTCCCCGTTCCCTGCGGGTCCACCCGGGCCGACCAATGCCGCCCGTGTGCGGACAAGGCGCGACGGCTGCGGATGGCCCAATGCCGCGAGGGCTGGCACCTCGACGCCGAACCGGTCAACGCCCGGGACACCCCCAGCGAGGATCACAAGGAGTTGATGGCCACCCGGGCCGATCTCGTCGCGGTCTACGCCGAGTGCCGCGCAGTGGGAGACGAGGTCACGTGTGAGCAGATCGCTGAGTCGATCGCCGAACTGGACACCGAACTCCGCGCGGCAGGAGTGCGCGGACGACTCACCCCACTCGACCCACCACCCAAACCGGTCAAACGGTCCACCCGGCGCCGCCAAGACGCCCCAGACCTACCCCGCCGACCCATCGAGCACCGCACCCTGGGCCGGGTGTTCGCCGGGCGCTACCGACCCTCCACATTCCTGACCCTCACCCTGGACTCCTACGGCCGCGTTGACAGTGACGGGGCCGCAATAGACCCGGAGCGGTATGACTACCGGCGCGCCGCTCGCGACGCGATCCACTTCCCGGCCCTGGTGGATCGGTTCTGGCAAAACACCCGGCGCTGTGTCGGCTGGGAGGTGCAGTACTTCGGCACCGTCGAACCGCAAAAACGCGGCGCCCCGCACTTCCACGCCGCCATCCGCGGGGCCATCCCCCGTGCCGAGCTGCGGGCGATCACGGCGGCGACGTATCACCAGGTCTGGTGGCCTGCCCATGACCGGCTGGTCTACCCCGACGAGCGGCTACCGGTCTGGGACACCCGGGCCAAGGCCTTCACCGACCCCGACACCGGCACACCACTGCCCACCTTCGACCAAGCCTGCGAAGACCTAACTGAGCCCGCCCACGTGGTGCGGTTCGGGACCCAGGTGCACGTTAAGGGCATCCTGGGCGGCACCGAAGAAGCAGGCCGCCACGTCGGCTACCTCACCAAATATTTGACGAAATCCGTAAGCCAAGCGGCCGGGCTCGGCGAACACGCCACCGACGCCCACCACGACCACGCCCACCGACTCCACGCCCAACTCCGGGTCACACCCTGCTCGCCCCGCTGTGCGGTGTGGCTGCTCTACGGCATCCAACCCCACGGCGCCCGACACTCCATGACACCAGGACGGTGCAAAGGCAAGGCCCACCAGCCCGAACACCTCGGCATCGCCGGTCGCCGCGTCCTGGTCTCCCGCAAATGGTCCAACAAAACGCTGTTAGTACCGTTACGTACCCACTTGGCTCAGCGGCGAGTATCCGCACGTACCCGACCGAGGCTCAAAATCTGTAGATCAACCGCGGATTCGCAACGTCCACATGAGACGGAGAGATGACGGTGACCGTCGAGCTGGTCGTGACCGTGGTGCACTTGGTCCGGGCCGGACAGCCGGCGCAGCACGCCGCGGCCCGCGCGAGGCGTTCCCGTTCCTGGTCGCGGTGCCGGCGCCCGTAACCGCCGTGCCGCTCGTCGTACAGCTCGTGTTGCCCGACGCACTTCGCCCCCGGCAAGGGCTGCACACCGGCCAAGATCGCGCTCAGCAGCCGCACCGTGCCGTCTGGGTCCACGGTCGCAGTGTCCACATCAAGGTGCCCGCGTAGCCTTGAGCCACCTCCTCACCGAGGTTCTTGGCCCCGGGGCGACGGCCCCGGGGCATCGGTGGGGGGACCGGTGAGGAGTGGTTCCTAATGGATGTTGACGAAGACGCGCGCACGATCGGTGCCCGGCTGCGCCAGATCCGCCTGGCACGAAACAAGTCACTACGGGTGCTCGCCGGGTTGGCCGGGATCAGCAAGTCGCACTTGGACCGGATCGAGCGCGGAGAAGTCGCGTTGGACCGTCACTCAGAGATCGTGGCCCTGGCTGATGCCCTGCAAGTTGCGCCGTCTGAGCTGATCAGGGTTGATGTACCCGCGCCAGGCAACGGGCATGTGGACTCTGCCACGAAAGCCGTGCGCCACGCGCTGATGGCGGTCAGCCAGCATCTGCCCGGCGGTCAGGTACTGGCTGTGGATGCGTTGCGTGCCAGAGTCGCGACACTGGTGAGCGCGCACTGTCGCTGTGATCAGCCCGGCGATATTGGTGTTGCTCTGCCTGGCTTGATCCGTGACCTGTACACCTCGATCGCGGCCGGCAAGGATGTCGCCGAGTTGCTCGACCTGGCAATCCTTTTGCACACCCAGGTCACGGCTGGATGGCTGCGGGTGGTCGGTGCCTCGTCGGATCTGCGCTGGCAGGCCGCCGTCCTAACGCATGATGCGGCCCAAGACCGGGATACACCGACAGCGCTGGGCGTCGCGTTGTGGGGTGGGCTCTACGTGATGATCGGTGAGGGGGCCTTCGACCTGGCACTTGCCGGACTGGACGCGCTGACAGTGTCCACCAACACGACCGAGTCAATGCAACTAGCGGGCACACTCGCGCTATCCCGGTCGCTACTGGCGGCAGTGGACTCCCGTCCGGAGGACGTGGACGCCCCGTTTCAGCAGGCCGTGGAACTCGCCGAGCGCACGGGAGAAGGCAATGCCTACGGCATGAGCTTTGGGCCCACCAACGTCGGACTGTGGCGCATGTATGGGCAGCTCGACGTCTACGACTACGAGCAAGCCATCCACGTCGGGGAGGGTCTGCACCCAGAAGCGCACCTCCCTCGCCTAGTACAGGCTGACTACTGGGTTAACTACGGCCGCGCACTGGCACGAGTTCGGGGACGCCGTGGCGATGCCGTCGTAGCCTTCCGCCGCGCCGAAGGGATCTCATCTCATCGGCTCTACCGGGATCCGTTCGCCACGGATGTGATCGCGGAACTGCTCGCCCGGTTCCGCCGAGACGCCGTAGGCCGAGAACTGCGGAGGATGGCTTACCGCGCTGGCCTGCGGGTTTAGTCACCTCCGGAGGGTGTCCCACACCAGGGACACCACGGCGGCGGTCTCCTTCACCCTCGTCAACTGTGACCACCACAGAGACAAATGCGACGCAGCCGACCAGTCACCATCGCACGATCCTCACGACGTGCCGAGTGCATGGCGCCCAGGGATTCTGCAACCTGAGGCTGACGAAGACCGGCGGCACCATCGTGCTCGATCCGCACGTCGACGGCTCGTGCGTCATCGTTCTCGATGAGAAGGCCGCTGGCGAAGTGTTCGACGCCATCGGGCAGTGGCTCGGATGAGCGCGCCGGATCGCGTGCACCTGGTGTCGGCTGATGGGGCGCTGACCGAGCGGTACCAGACCCGGGCCTACTTCTTCACCCTCTGCGGCCAGGTGATGGCCGACTCGGACCTGCCGGCGGCGAGCTGCGACGACGACGGGTGCCAGTGCGAGGTCCGGTACTGCCCCGACTGCATCCGCTTCGCCGTTGCGTGGAACACCGACATGGACCGGCCCGCGCGCACCGGTCCCCGATGAGCCCGGACGTGGCGGCCGCCATGACGCTGGTCGACGTCGCCAAGGACAGAGGGTTCGCCTTCCAGCGGATCGCGCCGGGGCCGGACGGCCCACTGCTGGGAGTCCGGGTGACCGAGCAGTGGCGCGACGAGATCTACCTGGCCGGGTTCTGGGCGGCGGACTCGTGTAGCGCCACCCGGCGGCGGCGCTCGTCGCTGGTGCTGCCCGGTGGCCTGCCGGTCGCTCAGAAACTGAGCGGCGACGCGCTGACCGTCCTGCACACCGTGCTGCGCGACTGGACCGCACGATGAACCGGTCCCTGACCGTTGGGGCAGATCTGCCCCAACGGTCGCCGCGGCGCGTGGCGCGCTGGGCGCTGTCCCCGGCGGACTGCGAGGTGCACCTGCTGGCGCGAGACGGCGAGGCTGGCACAGATTGCGCAAGTGAGTTCGCAATCTCCGGCACAAGCGCGCTGACGGCACGCTGCGGCGCCTCGCTGGCCGCGGCCGCCATCCAGCACGACCAGCCGCCCCCGGGGCCACCGTGCGAAGGCTGCTCGCGGATCTACCTCGAGGAATTTTTTCGGCACGCCGGTGCCGACTTGGGGGTGTCGCGGTGAGTGAGCCCAGCGGCGGCCGACCGGCCCCTTCGAGCAGCGCTACACCGCGCCAGCGTCGACGACGACAGCCGGCCGGCTACGGCATCTACGTCGGGACGTGCGGGCACGGGGCGCCGCTGGTCGAGTTCGCGCCCGGTGGCTACTACATCGGCCCATGCCCCGAAGGCTGCGACGACCCCCAGTGACCCCGGCCAGCCGCCGGTTGAGCGCCAACGCCCCCGTCAGCTCCCGGCGGTCGGCCGGTTCCACCACTGACTACCTCACGCAGCTCGCGGCGACGGTCGAGCTGAGTCCAAGCAAGCGGGGCTGCTGGACAGTGATGTCTCGCCGATTACCTCCGGGCGCCGGCAGACATAGACGGAAACCCAGATGGCTACCCGTAAAGTGTTCCCGTCGGGAACACTTTAGATAGACCGCGTAAGCAGCTCGTTTGCCTGCCGAAGCCCGGCCAGACCCAGGTCCATCCCCTCGTCGTTGGCCTGCGCGACGAGCCCGTCGATGTCGACACCGGCGAGCGCCGCGCGGGTGCGCCGCGCCTCGCGCACCGCGTCACGAGCAGCTTGAGAGTCGGTGATGCCGAGCAACTCCGGCAACGAATAACAATGCCGGCGCCGCCGCTGTCGGGCCAGCCAGACGCCGACACAGCAGCGGTTCTCGCCGAGTTGGTAGCCCACTGCGGTTCCCAGCAGGACTGGGTGAGTGCGTTCGGTGCCGCTGGGGTCAACGAGTCCGATGCGGG
>JBOHFC010000209.1:0-2188 GCA_050701375.1 Pseudonocardiaceae bacterium | reverse complement strand
CTCGGAGCGCTCGCCCGGCCCGAAGATCTACTCGATCTCCGGGCACGTGCAGCGGCCCGGGCAGTATGAGGCCCCGCTGGGTATCACGTTACGCGAGTTGCTGAAACTGTCCGGCGGGATGAAGGGTGGCCCGTTGAAGTTCTGGACGCCCGGCGGATCCTCCACCCCGATGCTGACTGCCGAGCACCTGGATGTGCCGCTGGATTTCGAGGGCGCGGCAGCGGCCGGCTCCATGCTGGGCACCACTGCGGTGATGGTGTTCGACATGTCGGTGAGCGTGCCGTGGGCGGTGATGAAGTGGACCGAGTTCTACAAGCACGAGTCCTGTGGTAAATGCACGCCGTGCCGGGAGGGGACCTACTGGTTGACCCAGATCCTGCGGCGCATGGTACGGCGCGAGGGCACGGCGACCGATGTGGACACCATGCTGGATGTCTGTGACAACATCCTGGGCCGGTCGTTCTGCGCCCTCGGGGACGGCGCTGCCAGCCCCATCATGAGCGGCATCAAGTACTTCCGTCAGGAGTTCCTGGACCTGTGCGCCGACCAACCCGCCTACGGACGCCCCCGCCAACAGACCAACCGGACCCAAAAGATCGAATTAGTGGAGCCGCGCAGATGACGCTGGCACAGACCGCCGATGCGCCCGGTGGTGGCCGTCCCGTCCCGGCTGGGTATGTGCGGCTGACCATCGACGGCCGTGAGGTCGATGCGCCCAAGGGCGAGCTGGTGATCC
This sequence comes from Pseudonocardiaceae bacterium, assembly GCA_050701375.1. GTDB lineage: Bacteria > Actinomycetota > Actinomycetes > Mycobacteriales > Pseudonocardiaceae. The sequence goes on along the minus strand of JBOHFC010000209.1, from coordinate 1,452 downwards.
GAGCCTGCGAGCGGCTGGGCATCATCGTGCCCCGGTTCTGCGATCACCCGCTGCTCGAGCCGGTCGCCGCCTGCCGCCAGTGCCTGGTCGAGGTGGAGATGGGCGGGCGACCGATGGCCAAGCCGCAGGCCAGCTGTAGCCTCACGGTCACCGATGGCATGGTCGTGAAGACCCAGCACACCTCGGCGGTGGCCGACAAAGCCCAGCAAGGCATCATGGAGCTCTTGCTGATCAACCACCCGCTGGACTGCCCGATCTGCGACAAGGGCGGCGAGTGCCCACTGCAGAACCAGGCGATGTCCAACGGTCGGGCGGCGTCCCGGTTCACCGAGACCAAACGTACCTTCGCCAAACCGATCCCGATCTCCACCGAGGTGCTACTGGACCGGGAGCGCTGCGTGCTCTGCGCGCGCTGCACCCGGTTCTCCGAGCAGATCGCCGGTGACGAGTTCATCGATATGCTTGAGCGCGGCTCTGACCAGCAGGTTGGGGTGGCCACTGACAAGCCCTTCCAGTCCTACTTCTCCGGCAACACCATTCAGATCTGCCCGGTCGGTGCGCTGACCAGCGCCGCCTACCGGTTCCGGTCCCGGCCGTTCGACCTGGTCTCCACCCGAGGGGTTTGTGAACACTGCGCGAGCGGTTGCGCGATCCGCACCGACTGGCGCCGCGGCATCGTGTTGCGCCGGCTGGCCGGTCACGACCCGCAGGTCAACGAGGAGTGGAACTGTGACAAGGGCCGCTTCGCCTTCGCCTACGCCAGCGCCGAGGATCGGATCACCCGGCCGTTGATCCGAGAGTCCCTCGGTGGTGAGCTGAAGCCGGCGTCGTGGACCGAGGCGCTGCAGGCGGCGGCCACCGGACTGCTGGCGGCCCGGAATTCCGGCGTCGGGGTACTCACCGGTGGCCGGTTGACCGTCGAGGACGCCTACGCTTACGCGAAGTTCGCCCGGGTCGCGCTGGGTACCAACGACATCGACTTCCGCGCCCGACCGCATTCGGCTGAGGAACTGGACTTCCTCGCCGCGCACGTGGTCGGCGTCGCCCCGGACACCGGTGGGGTCACCTACGACGATCTCAGCGCCGCCCCCGCGGTGTTGTGCGTGGCCTTCGAGCCCGAGGAGGAATCGCCGATCGTCTTCCTCCGGCTGCGTCGCGCCGCTCGCGAGCGCCGGATGCCGGTGTGGCACCTCGGCCAATTCACCACCCCCGCGGTGCGCCGGACCTCCGGCACCCTGTTGCGGGTCGCACCCGGTGGCGAGCCCGATGCCCTGGATTCGCTGGACGGTCCAGCCCGCGACGCGTTGCGCACCCCGGGAGCGGTGCTGCTGGTCGGTGAGCGCGCCGCCGAGGTGCCCGGGCTGTACTCCGCGGTGACGCGACTGGCCGCGAGCACCGGCGCCCGGCTGGCCTGGATCCCGCGGCGAGCCGGTGAGCGGGGTGCGCTGGAGG
>JBOHFC010000208.1:0-8645 GCA_050701375.1 Pseudonocardiaceae bacterium | reverse complement strand
TACGTCTCGCTCATCCTGCCGCAGGTTCCCTCCGGACGTCCGCTGTCGGCGGGTGCCGTCATCCCGCAGGACCGCAGCCAGCCGGCCCGGGAGCTGGAGTCGGCGCTGGACAGCCTGCTGCCGCTACTGCAGGACGTCCAGCCGCAGGACCTGGCTAGCACGCTCGGCGCGCTGTCTGGGGCCTTGCGCGGTCGTGGGCACCAGCTCGGCGACACCCTGGTGCGACTGCAGCAACTGGTCAGCGGGCTGGACGGCGCGCTGCCCGAACTGCAGGAGGACATCACCCGGACGGCGGACCTGGCCGACACCTACTCTCGGGTCGCCCCCGATCTGATCGCCGCGTTGGCGGATCTGTCCACCACCAGTCGGACGGTGTTCGAGCAGCGCCGCAACCTCGCCGGGCTGTTCTCCTCGGTCACCCAGGCCTCCGATGACCTCCGCGGTTTCCTGCGCGCCAACAGCGAGAACCTCATCTCGCTGGCGTCGGACAGCCGGCCCACTCTGGAGTCGCTGGCTAGGTACGCCCCGGAGTACCCCTGTCTGCTGAACCAGCTGGCCGGGTTGGCGCCCCAGTTCGACCGGGCGTTCGGGGTGGGCACTCGGGCGCCGGGCCTGCACATCTATCTGGAGGTGACCAACAACCGCGGGAAGTACCTGCCTGGGGTGGACGAGCCGCGATATGCGGAGGACCGCGGCCCACGGTGTTATCCCGTGCTCCGCAACGGGCAGAAGTTCCCGGAGTACCCTGGCGGCCCGCTCCGGGACGGTTCGACCTCACCACCGACCGGCCCCGGAGATCCGTCCCCGGGCGTCGGACCCGTCAGCACCCCGCCGCAAACCGCCGCAGAGATCGATGCAGAAATCGATGCAGTGCCGATGGGCCTGCCGAACTCGCCGATCGAGCAACGGTTCATCGCCGCACTGCTCGCCTCGGCGGACGGCGTAGCTCCCGCGGAGATCCCCGGCTGGACCAGCTTCCTGATCGGCCCGCTGCTTCGAGGTACTGAGGTGACGCTGCGGTGAGGGGGGTGCTGGCACCACTGACCAAGCTGACCGTGTTCACGGTCGTCACCGCACTGGCGACCGGCCTGCTCGCGCTGACGATCGCCAACATCACGTTCACCAGCAGATCCAGCTACCTGGCGCGGTTCACCGATGTCAGTGGTCTGCTGCCGGGCGACGATGTGCGCATATCGGGGGTTCGGGTGGGCTCGGTGGAGGCCATCGAGCTGGTCGACCGGCGCGTCGCGCAGGTGAGCTTCAGCGTGGACTCCGGCCTGCGGCTGCCGGCGTCGGTGACCGCGTCAGTGCTGTACCGCAACCTCGTCGGGCAGCGCTACCTCGCCCTGGAACGGGCGCCCGGTCCGGTGGGTAGGACGCTGGCTCCGGGTGGGCTGATCCCCCTGGAGCGCACCAAAGGGCCATTGAACCTCACCGCCCTGTTCAACGGCTTCAGACCGCTGCTGGCCGGGTTGGACCCCGCGCAGATCAACCGGCTGTCCTTCGAGATCGTGCAGGTCCTGCAGGGTCAGGGCGGCACCGTGGAAAGCCTGCTCGCCAGCACGTCCTCGCTGACCAGGGACATCGCCGACCGTGACCGGGCGATCGGCGAGGTGATCGCGAACCTCAACGCGGTCCTGGACACCGTCAACGTTCGCGACCAGCAGCTGTCTGCGCTGATCTTGCAGCTGCAGCGGCTGGTCTCCGGTCTGGCCGCGGACCGCAAGCCGATCGGCGAGGCGATCGTGTCACTCGGGCAGCTTGCCGACACCACCGCCGGCCTGGTGAGCGATGCCCGGCCGGCGCTGCGCGACGACATCGCCGGGCTGGGTGCGCTGGCCACCAACCTGGCCGGCAGCGAGCAGGTCGTGGACGGGGTGCTGCGGTTCCTGCCGGACAAACTCAACACACTCAGCCGCGCCGGCAGCTACGGCTCGTGGTTCAACTTCTACCTCTGCGGCCTCGAAGGCACCGTCACGGTCCCGGTGACCAACGCGCCGCTGGTGATACCCCTGACCACACCCCCGCCCGCCGCGAGGTGCTCGGCATGACGCTGCGGCGACGAGAACCGATCGCGACCGGGATCATCGGTCTGGTTGTGCTGGCGCTGCTGGCCACCGTCGCCTATACCGCCGCGTATCACCCCGACAGCCTGCCGATCATCGGGGGGGCCACCCGCTACACCGCCGAGTTCAGCGAGGCGGCCGGGTTACGTGCCGGTGACCCGGTGTACATCGCCGGAGTCGACGTCGGCCGGGTCGCCGCCGTGGAGCTCGCGGGCGACCGGGTGCGGGTCTCGATGCGGATCGCACACGCCTGGATCGGGGATCAGACCAACGCCTCGATCGAGGTCAAGACCCTGCTCGGCGCGAAGTCGGTGAGCCTGGATCCGCGCGGTGAACGCGCGCTGGACCCCCGGACGCCCATCCCGCTGCAGCGCACCGCCGCGCCCTACGACGTCATCCAGGCGCTCAATGGTCTGTCCGGGACGCTTCAGGAGATCGACACCGGTCAGCTCGAGGCAAGCCTGAGGGCGCTGGCGGACACCTTCCGCGGCACGCCTGGCGAGGTCCGGGGCACCCTGGACGGGCTGTCCCGGCTGTCCCGGACCGTGGCCAGCCGGGACCAGGAGATCCATCACCTGCTAGCGAACACCTACGCCGTGTCCGGGGTGCTGGCCGGCCGCAACGCCGAGTTCGAACGGCTGCTCGCCGATGGCAACCTGCTGCTCGCCGAGGTCCAGCGCCGCCGGGAGGCGATCGGCCTGCTGCTGAGCAATACCGCGCGGCTGTCCATCCAGCTGCGCGGTCTGGTAGCCGACAACCGTCAGCAGCTGCGACCCGCGCTGGAACAGCTCGACCGGGTGGCCGCGGTGCTGCAGCGCAACCAGGACAACCTGGATCGGGCGCTGCAGCTGGAACCGGTGTTCCTCCGGTTGTTCAACAACTCGCTGGGCAACGGGCGGTGGTTCGACAACTACGTCTGCGGGCTGCTGCCGCCGCCGACCGCGGTGGGGCCACTGGTGATCAACGAGCCAGGGTGTTGAGGAGGGCAGGGTGCTGAGCGTGGCGGGGTCCGCGCAGGGCAGTGGCCGAGCGGTCCGGGTGATCGCGATCGGCTGCGTGCTCGCTGTCCTGGTAGCCGCCGGCGTGTGGTGGCTGACCCGCAGCACCGGGCGGTCCATCACGGGCTACTTCACCTCTGCGGTGGGGGTGTTCCCAGACAACGAGGTCCTGGTCCTGGGCGTGCCGGTCGGCCGGATCACCACGGTGGCGCCGCAGGGCCGCCTGGTCAAGGTGGTCATGACGATCGACGACTCGGTCGACGTGCCGGCCAACGCCTCGGCCGTGGTCGTCTCACCGAGCCTGGTCGCCGGCCGCAGCATCCAGCTGGCCCCCGCCTACACCAGGGGGCCCAAGATGGCCGCCGGGGCGGTGATTCCGGTGGAGCGCACCGCAGTCCCGCTCGGGGTGGACGACCTGGCCCGCGCCGCCAATGAGCTGGCCACCATGCTCGGGCCGGGCGGCGTCAACCGTCCCGGTGCCCAGGGACAAGGGGCCCTATCGGACGCGCTCGACGTCGCGGCGAGCAACCTGCGAGGCAACGGAGCGGCCCTGCACGACACGATCGGCAACCTGGCGCAGCTGTCCGGCACGCTGGCCGGATCCCGCAAGGAACTGTTCGGCACCATCACCCAGCTGCAGTCCTTCGTGTCCACGCTGGCCGCCAACGACGCGCAGGCGCGCCAGTTCAACGCCCAGCTCGCCAACGTGTCGAACCTCCTGGCCAGTGATCGCGGCGACCTCGCTGTGACGCTGCAGCAGCTGTCGCTCGCGCTGGGCGAGGTGGCCGCCTTCGTGCAGGACAACCGCGCCGTGCTGAGGTCGAACGTGGACCGGCTGATCGAGGTGACGGCGGTCCTGGTGCGCCAGCGGGCCGCGCTGGCCGAGATCATCGACACCGCACCCACCGCACTGACCAACCTGAACAACGCCTACAACTCGTCCTCCGGCACGCTGGACACCCGGATCAACATCGAGGAGCTGCGGTCCCCGCCGATCCTGCTGGTGTGCGAGCTGCTGCGGCGCAGTACCCCCCGGCAGGTGCCGGCGACGCTGGCCCACACCTGCCGAGCGCTGGAGCCCCAGCTCAGCGGCGCCGTGCCGGTGCCCTCAGCCGCCGAAGTGATCACTGCCTTGCAGGCCGGGCAACGGCCGCCGGTGCCGATGCTGGCCTTACCGACCGTGCCGGCCGGCAAGTGATGGGCGGCCTTGCGGCGGCGGGGCGCCCCGTTGCGAAGCGGCTCAGTGTGGTGATCACGGTAGTGATGACGGGGTCGATGGTGGCGGGCTGCGCTGTGTTGCAAGGGGGGTTGCAGGGCGTGCCGTTACCCGGGGGTCCAGACGTCGGTGATCGCCCCTACCGGATCACCGCGGAGTTCTCTGATGTCCTGGAGTTGGTGCCGCAGTCCCTGGTGAAGGTCAATGACGTGTCGGTCGGCTCGGTGCGGGACATCACCCTCGCACCGGACACTTGGCACGCGCTGGTCACCCTGGAGTTGAACCGCGACGTCGAGCTACCCGCCAACGCCGTCGCGCGGGTGCGCACCACCAGCCTGCTGGGGGAGAAGTTCGTGGATCTTGCGGCGCCCACCGCCGAACCGCCTCGGGGCACGCTGGCCGATGGAGACCGGATCCCGGTTGCCCGCACCAGCCGCGCCACCGACGTCGAGGAGGTGCTGGGAGCGCTGTCGTTGCTGCTCAACGGTGGTGGAGTCGAGCAGATCCGGACCATCGCCACCGAGCTGAACGCAGGCCTGTCCGGCCACGAGCCACAGCTGCGGGCGCTGCTGACCGACCTCAACATGCTGGTATCCGGTCTGGACGCGCGCAAGGCCGAGATCAACCGGGCGCTGGACGCGCTGAACCGGCTTTCCGCAACCCTCGCCGCGCGGCGAGGGCAGATCGACACCGCGCTGGACGGGTTGGCGCCGGGCTTGAAGGTTCTTGCCGACCAGCGAACCCAGCTCACCGGCACGCTGCAGGCGCTGGACCGGCTGTCGGTGGTCGCCACCAGCACGATCAACGGGAGTCGCGACAACCTGCTCGCCGACTTACAACAGCTGCGCCCCACGTTGCAGCAGCTGGCTCGGGCCGGCCAGGACCTGCCCAACGCGCTGCAACTCATCGCTACCTACCCGTTCACCGACGGGGCCGTTCGCGAGGCGTTCAAGGGCGACTACGCCAACGTCTATGTTCGGGCCGACCTGAACCTCGGCACCGTGCTGGACAACCTCTCCGCGTCAGGACAGCCGCTCATGGGGGTGCCCCCGGCGATCGGGCAGCCGCTGGCCCCGCGAGGTCCGCTGCTCGGGTCGCTGCTCGACGGGCTGTCCAGCGCGGTGCCGCCACCGGCATCTGCTTCCGGCGGCGAGCCTTCGGGGATGGACGCCCTGCTCGCCCCGCTGCTGGCCGCCCCAAAGCCGGAAGGATCGAGATGATCAGCCGCACGGTTCGGCTCCAGCTGATGGCGTTCGTCGTGGTCACCGTGCTCGGGGTGGGCTATGTCAGTATCCGCTACCTGGATGCCGGCGCCCTGCTCGGTGCCGGACCCTATCCGGTGACCCTGCAGCTCACCGATTCCGGCGGGATCTTCACCGGGGCGGACGTCAGCTACCGCGGCGTCACCGTCGGCCGAGTCGGCCCGCTGCGGCTGACCAGCCGGGGCGTCGATGCACAACTGGAGATCAGGCCCGACGCTGCGCCCATCCCGGCCGACCTGGACGCCGCGGTCACCAACCTGTCACTGATCGGCGAGCAGTTCGTCGATCTGCGGCCACGGCGGGCGGACGGCCCCACGCTGGCGGCCGGGTCGGTGATCCCGGCCTCCCGGGTCAGCACACCGGTTCCGGTGGGGGAGCTCATCGCGAACCTGGATGACTTCGTTCGTTCGGTGCCCCTGGACTCGCTGCGGACGGTCGTGGACGAACTGGGCACCGGGTTCGCCGGCACCGGCCCGCAGCTACAGACCCTGCTGGACGGCACCGATGCGGTCACCCGCGACGCCATCACCGCGCTACCGCAGACCCTCACCCTGATCAGGGACGGGCGAGTGGTGCTGCAGACACAGAACGAGCAGTCCAGCGCGATCATATCGTTCAGCCGAGACCTCGCGCTGCTCGCCGCCCAGCTGCGGTCCTCGGACCCGGACATCCGCCGGCTGATCACCACAGCGCCGCAGTTCGCGACGCAGACCAGCGGGCTGCTTCAGGACAGCGGCGGCCAGATCGGTCGGCTGCTCGCCGACCTGCTCACGGTGTCCCGGGTGGCGCTGCCCCGCCAAGCCGCGCTGCGCCAACTGCTGGCTACCTACCCCGTCGTCACCGCCGCCACCGACTCGTCGGTGCTGCCCGATGACGGTTTCGTGCACCTCGGGCTGGTGCTCAACGTCTTCGACCCCTACACCTGCGTTCGTGGTTACCAGGACACCATCAGGCGCTCCGGGACGGACACCGCCCCGATCCCGGTCAACCGGGGCGCCTATTGTGCCGAACCGCGGGGCAGTCCGACCGACGTCCGGGGCACGCAGAACGTCCCCCGTGCCGGGGTGCCGGCTCCAGTGGTCGCTGGGCAGATCAGCAGCCTCGCGTCGATTCTGGAGGGGTGAGTCTTGCCGGTATCTGTGGGCGGGTCGCTGAGGACGGCCACCTTCGCGGTGGGGGTGCTCGCCGTGGCCGCCTTTGTCGCCGCCGGCTGGTTCGGCCTGTCGTGGTATCGGGCCTCCCACGACGACTCCGTCGCGTTGGGAATGGCCCGGGACGCCGTGCTGCAGGATGCCCAGCAGGCCACGATCAACCTCAATACGCTCGACTACCGGCGGGTGCAGGACGGGCTGACGCTGTGGGACCAGTCGGCGACCGGCGTGCTGTTGGATGAGGTGCGGGCCAACCGGGACACCTATGCCCGGGCCATCACCGACTCGAAAACGTCCACCACCGCGAGGACCCTCGACGGTGCGGTCGCGGAGCTCGATGAGCGTAGTGGTACCGCACGGGTGCTCGTCGGGGTGGACGTCACGTCCCAACGAGAGCAAGGTAACCCGAGCTGCGTGCGCAGGCGCATACAGCTGGAGATGCGTCGTGACGGTAATGTCTGGAAGGTCGACAGGCTGGCGCCGGTCGGTGCCGCGAACCCGGTGCCTGGAGCGTGTCCGGGCTAAGCTCTCGCTGCCGAAGCAGCAACCCACCTGAACCCCCGTCGATCGGCCGCACCGATCAGACAAGAAGCCGCTGATCGTGCATATCCGACCACTGATCGGACGATGCACTCTTGACGGGGGGCGTCTCGCAGGTCACCCTAGGACCACGCTCGCGCCGTCTAAGTACGGCGCTGGACAGTCGCCGTCCTAGCGGTTAGACTGCTTCTTTGCGCTGCCCTCTCCTCGCTTCCCTGCGCACAGGTTTCATCGGACACCAATTCGTTGGTCACGGCGTCCGTTGGGCCTCATGTTGATCGGACTCGGTGTCCGATCAACATGAGGGCGCCCTCGATAGAGGGCGTCTCCTGCGTGCAGGGTTCGTCGGGCTGCGCCAAGGGTATCAGCCTGAGGTAGCAAGCTGAGGTAACAACCGCAAACGACACTGCATCACTAACCACAACTACATCAGCAACTGCACCATCACCGCGCCGGGAGTGTGGTCCGAGGAGACCACGACGTCCTGCGCTCGGCAGCGCTAGTGTTCGGAAGGACGCAATCTTGGCAGTCTCCCGCCCGACCAAGACCTCTGCTGCGAACAATTCCGCATCCCGCCTCCCGGGAGCTCCGGCCCGGCCGTCTTTCGCGAAGATCCGAGAGCCCCTCCAGGTGCCCGATCTGCTGGACCTGCAGCTCCAATCGTTCGAGTGGTTGATCGGCGCCGACCAGTGGTACCAGCGCCGCATCGAAGCCGGTGACGAGGCACCCATCGGTGGTCTCGCCGAGGTGCTCGAGGAGATCTCTCCGATCGAGGACTTCTCCGGCTCGATGTCCCTGTCCTTCTCCGACCCTCGCTTCGATGAGGTGAAGGCCTCCGTCGAGGAGTGCCGGGACAAGGACATGACCTACGCCGCGCCACTGTTCGTCACGGCCGAATTCACCAACAACAACACCGGTGAGATCAAGTCACAGACGGTGTTCATGGGTGACTTCCCGATGATGACCAACACGGGCACGTTCATCATCAACGGGACCGAGCGGGTCGTGGTGTCCCAGCTGGTTCGCTCTCCCGGGGTGTACTTCGACCACGCGGTGGACAAGACCACCGACAAGGACGTCTATAGCGTAAAGATCATCCCCAGTCGTGGTGCCTGGCTGGAGTTCGACGTCGACAAGCGCGACACGGTAGGCGTGCGGATCGACCGCAAGCGCCGCCAGCCGGTGACCGTGCTGCTCAAGGCCCTGGGCTGGACGACCGAACGGATCGCCGCACGTTTCGCTCACTCCGAGACACTGCTCGCCACCCTGGAGAAGGACCACACCATCGGCCCCGACGAGGCGCTGCTGGACATCTACCGCAAGCTGCGGCCGGGCGAGCCGCCCACCAAGGAGAGCGCGCAGGCGCTGCTGGAGAACCTCTTCTTCAAGGTCAAGCGCTACGACCTGGCCAA
>JBOHFC010000207.1:0-11837 GCA_050701375.1 Pseudonocardiaceae bacterium | reverse complement strand
CCATGCCTAAGGAAGTGCCAGTTACATGGACGGGAGGCGGCTCGGTGCGCCCGACTTGGTAGCAGCGGTCAGGCACGGGTGAGGGCATGAATCCGCGGTGCCGCGTCCGGCCAGCCGGTGAGCAGTTCGGCGCGTCGGCCGAGGTGAAAGGCCGACCACGTGAAGGGAGGCGCCATGGTGGCGCCGACCAGTGTCCACTCGCCGAGCGGACTGGCGCCCTGCCACACCGCGGCGGGAACGATGATCTGCGGTCTTGCGGCCGCCGCGAGGTCGGGTCCAAGGACCGGTTGTTCGATCTGCCCTCCCGGATGTAGCAGCAGCATCCGCAGCGGCGATCCGGCGTACCAATGGTAGGTCTCCACGCCGTCAAGCGCGTGCAGTGCCGAGAAGTCCGGGGCGAGCAGCATGAAGTAGATCACCGAGCTGTGCTCATCGGCGTAGGTCCGGCGGAAGAGACCACCTTCATCCGGGAGCCGTTCCAGCCCAAGCAGCTTCGCCACCCGCTCGCCCTCGGCCCGATTGCTCACGATCGGTGACCAACCTGAGCAGACAACGTAAAGGCTAATAAGTTGATTGCGACAGCACTGGGTTCGGTGACGCGGACACCAGGATGCCGACGCACTCCGTGTGGCGGCTTGCCCGCTGGTCGAGTCGCCCGGCTGGCACGCTGCGTCGGGACGCTCGCACCGCTGCGACCATTCCTGACGTCTCCTGGGGAGCCAGCGGCGCTGCCGCCCGAGTCTGAACCATCCACGCGATGGCCGGGGTCGACTCCAGCACCAGGAACGCGGCCAACACGACGAGCTGGGGCATCCCACGCGCGAGACCCAGCGCGCCGAGGACGACGCCCCAAGCTCCGCGCAGGACGTGGCCGGTCGCCCACACCACGCCGGGTGTGGATCGGGTCATCCAGCGGCCGGCGAGGAGGTACAAGCCGATGCCGACCAACCCGGACACGGTGAGCATCGTTGAGGTCTGCGTCTCCATCATGGTCATACTGCCCAGCAGTTGAGCGACGACCGGAACGCCGAACAGGGACAACAGCAGCGTCCTCCATGGCACTGCGGTGCGCGGGGACCCGCTTGCCGCTATGGGATTCATTTCCTTTTGGTCGCATTGCCGGATTCGGCGGTCGGCGTATCGACTGGTCGTCCACACCAGTACGCCGAGCAACCCAAGAACCAGGCTGCCTACTCGAAACTGGGCATCAAATGACAACTTTTGTGTCGCCATCAACGCGAGTAGTATGCCTCCCGCGATCTTGCCGAGGTCCAGATTGAGCTGCAGCCAGGTCAGCTGCCGGGCCTGAAAGTGTGGGGGTAGATCGCTGGACAGGATGAACGTGGGTGCGGTGACAGCCACCGCTGCCGCGCCAACGCCCATCACCGCGATGGCAAGCACTATCGACCGTGAGTCACCATGGGACAGCGCCAGAGCCATCAGCCCCATGGCCATCCCCGCCAAGCCCAGTACCTGCACCGATCGGTGCGCTCGGCGCCGCGCTGCGAGCCGCCCGATCGACGGCCCCAGCAGGGCGAACAGCCCAGCCATCGACATCGCCACCCACACATCGGTGGCTGTCCCCCCTGCCGCGAGCACGTACGAAGGCAGCAGCACCGGGAGAAAGCAGTTGAAAGCCACCGCGAGGGCGAGGTGCGACGTCATCCACCATTCGAACGGGCGAGCATCACCATCGACGATGCTAGCGTGCTCGACCATAGCATCGAACAATACCTTAAGCGGACCTCGAAAGGACTGCGAGTGGGCACCTCGGCATTGTTGCCAACATTACATCAGCCCACCGATGCCGAGGCGTTGCGATTCGGGCAGCGTTGCGTGACCTATCGGCAGCTGCGTGTGGTGACCGCGGCACTTGCGCGTCAGTTGTCCGATGCCTGGCGGGTCGCGATATGGGCGCAGCCGAAGCTGGAGACTTGCGTGGCGACAGTGGCTGCGCTTGCTGCCGGTGTGCCTGCGGTGCCCATCAACCCCAGGCTAGGCATCCGGGAGCTGCAGCACGTCGCCTTCGATGCGGCCCCGGACCTGATTCTCACTGCCCCGGACGTCACCCTGCCCGAGCCGCTACGCGCGCTGACGAGACTCGACGTCGACCTGGACGCAGTGAGCGCACCGATGCCGCCCGAACCGGATCCCGAGTCGCCGGCACTGATCATTTACACCTCGGGCACCACCGGGCCACCGAAGGGCGTGGTGCTACCCGGCCGCGCCCTAGCCGCCGGCATCGACGCGCTGGCCGAAGCCTGGGACTGGACCGCCCAGGACGTATTGGTACATGCGCTTCCGTTGTTCCACGTGCACGGACTGGTGCTCGGCGTGCTCGGACCGCTGCGGTTGGGGGGTGCGCTGCACCATCTGGGTTCCTTCTCGGTCGGCGGCGTTGCCCGGGAGCTGGGTGGTTCCGCGACGATGCTGTTCGGGGTACCGACGATGTACCACCGGCTGGCGGCGGCCGCCGAGCAGGATTCCCAGGTTGCCGCGGCGCTGGGTCGGGCCCGCCTACTCATCTCGGGCTCGGCCGCGCTGTCCGTCGCCGACCACCACCGGATCGCCGCGGCCACCGGCCAGCACGTGGTGCAGCGCTACGGGATGACCGAGTCGCTGATCACCTGCGCGGTCCGAGCCGAAGGGCCGCGCCGGCCGGGCACCGTCGGGCCGCCGTTGGACGCGGTGGCGCTTCGACTGGTGGATGACCACGGCGAGGTTCTGGAAGCATCAGACGACAACACCGTCGGCGAGATCGAAGTAGCCGGCTCGACACTGTTCATGGGTTACCTCAACCGACCCGACGCCACCGCCGAGGCGATGCACGACGGCTGGTTCCGTACCGGCGACGTCGCCACCCGCAGCGCGGACGGTCACCTGCGCCTGATCGGACGCCGCGCCACGGATCTGATCTCCAGTGGCGGATACAAGATCGGTGCGGGGGAGATCGAGAGTGCCCTGCTGGAGCACCCAGGAATCGCCGACGCGGCGGTCACCGGCGAGCCGGATCCCGATCTTGGGGAGCTGGTCGTGGCCTGGGTGGTCGCCGCCGGTGATCGGCAGCCCGCCGCGGAGGAACTCGCCGAGCACGTCGCGGGGCTACTCGCGCCACACAAACGACCGCGGGTGGTGCACTATCTGCCTGCGCTACCTCGCAATGATTTGGGCAAGGTTCTCAAGACCGAGCTCCGTCCGGATCCCGACCGCTCACTCCAGTAGATTGCCCGCTTCGGTCCGGACAGCTGGGGGTCGACGAGTGGGCGTAGCGCGGGCGGTTGGATTGCTGCTTGGGGTCGCTGCCGACGCGGCGTTCGGCGATCCGCGCCGCCATCACCCGGTGGCTGCTTTCGGGCGGCTCGCCACGACCGCCGAACGCACCTGCTACGCCGAACATCGGCTGATCGGGCTGGTCTACACCGCGAGCCTGGTCGGCGCTGCGGCAGCGGTCGGTGGCCTGGTGGAACGGGCCGGGCGCGGGAGAGCTCCCGTGCAGTTGGCAGGCACCGCGCTGGCGACCTGGATGGTGTTGGGTGGCGCCTCGCTGGCGGACGAAGGCGCAGCGATGGCCCGGGCGTTGGACGCCGGAGACCTGGAAGCCGCCCGGATCCGGTTGCCTCATCTGTGCGGTCGTGACCCGGCCGCTCTCGACCTGGCCGGGCTGGCTCGGGCAAGCGTGGAGTCGGTCGCCGAGAACACTTCAGACGCTGTCGTGGCCCCACTGGTCTGGGGCGCGGTGACTGGCGTGCCCTGGCTGCTGGCCTACCGCGCGGTCAACACCTTGGATGCGATGGTCGGGTACCGCTCGCCGCGGTACCGCCGCTTCGGGTGGGCCGCAGCACGGCTGGATGACCTGGCCAACCTGCTGCCCTCGCGAGCCGCCGCCATACTGACCACGCTGTGTGCGCCGCTGGTCGGCGGATCGGCCCGCGGGGCCTGGCAAACCTGGCGGCGTGACGCGGCGGCGCATCCCAGCCCCAACGCCGGGCAGGTAGAGGCGGCGTTCGCGGGTGCGCTGGAGATACGGCTGGGGGGCCGCACGGTCTACCCGCATGGCATTGAGCAGCGTCCGGTACTGGGCCACGGCCGCACCCCGGATGCTGGTGACCTCACCCGGGGGGTGGAGCTGTCCCGGGTTGTCGGGTTCGCGGCCGCGGCGCTGTGCGCGACGCTCGCCGCGGTGATTCAGCGGCCATACCGGTCGGCGAGCTCCGCCATTGGTGGATCGTGCGGATCGTCGGCGTCAGGGTTCCACTCCCCGCGGTGCCCTTCGGTCGCTTCCCGCCACGCGAAGTAGGCCAGCCCCAGCGGAGCCATCGTGCCGAAAGCGAGCCACTCCAGCGCATAGGGGAATGATGGCCCCGCGTCCAACTGCGGCAGCGGTAGCGCGGACAGCACGCCAGGCGCACCGTCGACCAACTGAACGTAACCAGGTTCCAGCCGCACCCCGGTGGCAAAGCTCACCGTGCGGCTACTCGCCGCGTACACCTGCCGGTGCCCGTCTTGTTGGACGACTTCGCCGTTCTGCGGGTCCAGCTCGTCGGCTCGTATTCGGCCGGTCACGGTCACCTGCTCGCCCGGCACCGGCGGATATCGCGGTATCCGCACTCCCTCCGCCGGGCGTAGGTAGCCGCGGTCGACCAGGATGTTCGATCCGTCGGCCAGCCGAAACGGAACCAGCACCTCGTAGGCCGGCTCGCCTTGGACGGTGCGCAGCCGGACCACCATCTCCGCGTCGGGCAGGTAGTGCCCGGTGGCCTGAACCTGGCGCCACTCGGTGTCCTGGGTTGGCGCGACGTGGGCCGCCAGGACGCTGCGCAGCGGCTGCGGCGGGATGGTGAAGGAGCGCTCGATCGCGGCGTTGGTATCCGCGCGTTGCGCTGCGCGACGGAACTGCCACGGCGCGAGCAGGGTGAACGCCGCCACAGCGAAACAGATCACCATCGCTGTCAGCGCCATCCAGCCAGGGCGCAGCAGGAACCGCCACCGCATGCCACCACGGTAGCGGGTACTCACCCCAACGCCGCCCGCGCGGCCGCTGCCGCGCTGCGTCCGTAGCCGCCACCGAACAGCACCGCGTGCACCAGCAACGGGAACAACTGATGCAGCGGGACCCGCTGTTGCCATCCGGGCGCCAGCGGGGCGACGGCGGTGTAGCCAGCAAGCAACCGCTCCACATGCGGGCAGCCGAACAGCGCGAGCATCGCCAGGTCCGTTTCCCGGTGCCCGCCGTGCGCGGCCGGGTCGAGTAGCCACAGCCGCCCGTCGGAACCGGCATGGACATTGCCAGACCACAGATCGCCATGCAGCCGCGCTGGCAGTTCATCAGGTCCGGCCAGCTCCTCGATGTGCTTGCACGCGCGGTGCACTGCACGGGCGCCGGCGGCGTCGACCGCGCCGCAGTCCACCGCGGTGGGCAGGTAACGCAGCACCCGGTGCTCGGCGTACCACTGCGGCCACCGCGGGGCCGTCACGTTGACCATCGGCGCCGCACCGATCCACGCCTCCTGGGGTCCTCCGGGGGGTGCCGCGCCGAAGGCCACCGCACCTGCGGTGTGCAGCGTGGCGAGCTGACGCCCGAGCTGCTCGGCCGCGACGCCGTCGGTTCGGCCGGCCGGTATGTGTTCGGTGACCAGCCATTGTTCGTCATGCCCGTGCACCTGCGGTACCGGTGGCCCACCGGGTACCCGCAGCCAGCGCAGCCCCGCCGCCTCGGCGATCGCTTGCCCGGCTTCTGCCCGCTTGGCGACCACGGTGCGCCCGTCGCCCAACTCCAGACGCCAGATGACGCCGTGGGGTGTCGCGGTCCGCACCGGCTGACCGGTGATCGCGGCGACGGCTTCGGCCGGGCTGCTCATAGTGGTGTCATGCCCGCTCGCGTACCCACGCCAGCAAGCCGGGTACCGCCGCGCGCACCTTGCTCAGCACGTCGTCGAAGCCGTGTTCGCCGTAGTACGGATCGGGCACCTCGAGATCCCGACCAGCGGCCTGGTCAAACGATCGCAGCAACACGACTCGCTGCGGATCACGGATCAGTCGGCGCAACGCGGCGAGATGGCCGGAGTCCAGGGCCACCAACAGGTCGGCGGACAGGTGCTGAGCACCGAGCTGCGCGGCGACATGCTCGCAGGTGTATCCAGCCCGGCGTAGCGCCTCGGCGGTTCGCGGATCGGCTGGGCTGCCGACGTGCCAGCCACCGGTTCCCGCGCTGCTGACCCGCACCCGCTCGGCCAGGCCCTCCCGGCGCACCGCGTCGGCGAAGACGATCTCGGCCATCGGGGACCGGCAGATGTTGCCGGTGCACACGAAGACTATGGACAGCCTCTTTCGCGAAGCGCTCACCGGGCCAGTCTGAACCGTTACCCGCTTGCTGGCGTGACAACGGTTCGCTCCCCGGGTGAAGCTGGTACCCGCGTTCGCTGGTTCGCGGTGCAACCATCCACGTGTGAGGATGGTCTGGTCCGAAGTCTTCACATACCGTCCCGTCGTGGAGCCAGCTCACACGCTCGTGGAGCAGTCAGTCTCGACGCTTCGGCAGCCTCTGCGTCCGGTAACAACGCCAGAGCGCCACTCGGTGCTCACCAGCGTCGCCGAGCGTGTACTGGCGCTTGGGCGTGGGCGCTTGCGGATTGGAATCGATGGGCTGACCGCTGCAGGAAAGACCAGCTTCGGCCACCAACTCGCTGACCGAGTTGGCCGTGCTGGCCGCCCGGTAGCGCGGGCATGTCTTGATGACTTCAAGCGGCCCTGGCGAGATCGACACCGCTACGACCGGGAATCGGGCGAAGGCTACTACCGCAATGCCTACGACTACACCACCGCGATCAACTTGCTTCTTGAGCCCAGCGGTCCCCTCGGCTCTGGTGAATGCACGCTGTGCGGCATCGACCCACTGACCCAAGTTGATCATTCGTCGGTGAGAACCCAGCTGGCCCCGGACACCGTGCTGATCGTGGACGGGGTCTTCGCGTTCCGTCCAGAGATCAACTGCTACTGGGACTTCCGTATCTGGCTGGACGTGGACCCGGAAACCTCGGTACATCGGGGCGCGGAGCGTGATCAGTATTGGGCCTGTTCCGAGGCCGAGATCCTGCACCGAACCCGCTACCTGCCCGCAGAGCGCCTCTACCTCGCCGAGGTTGATCCGCTGGGCTTCGTCGATGTAGTCATCGACAACACAGTGTTCGACCAACCGATAATCCTTCACCATTAATGTTCAGAGCGCTCATACCGCGGGTTTTGGGATGATCCTGCTGGGTCGACTTCTTGCGCACTCGCGAACACCGCAGAACCCGCCGAACGGAGCCCCGAAGACCAGCCCGACCACGGCGTGCCTCGTCGGGCTTGGGCACAGCCCCCGCTAGCTGTGCACGGTGGGGCGTACGGCGGCCTTTGTCGGCTCTAGCGAGTGCGGGAGTTGGGCACGATCAGAAGTTCACGTTCTGCACGGCTACCGGGCTGCAAACACGCGGGCGAGCCGGCGGGTGCTCGGCCAGCGGACGTCGTGCGCCCAGCCGAACTTCTCGAAGATCCAGATAAGGCGGGCGGTCATGTCGAGCTGGCCGCGGCCGACGCCGTGACGGGCGCAGGTGGGGTCGGCGTGATGCAGGTTGTGCCAGGACTCGCCCATGGACAAGATTGCCAGCGGCCAGAAGTTGGTCGAGTGGTCGCGCTGGGTGAACGGTCGGTTCCCGATCATGTGGCAGATCGAGTTGGTCGACCAGGTGATGTGATGCAGCGCGGCGATGCGTACGAGCCCAGCCCAGAAGAACGCGGTCAGGGCACCCCACCAGGACCAACTGATGAGCCCGCCGAGCCCGAGTGGCATGGTCAGGCTGAGGGTCGACCATCCGACGTTCTGCTGGTTCACCCGGCGGATATCAGGGTCGGAGAGCAGGTCGGGGGCGAAACGGTAGGTATTGGTCAGGTCCCTGTTGAACAACCAGCCGAGGTGGGCGTGCCAGAAGCCCCTGGCCACCGCCGCAGCGGATGTGCCGAACAGCCACGGTGAGTGGGGGTCGCCCTCCTTGTCGGTGAAGAGGTGGTGGCGGCGATGGTCGGCGACCCAGGTGATGATCGAGCCTTGGAAGGCCATGCTGCCCGCGATCGCCAGCGCGATCCGCAAGGCACGGTTGGCTTTGAAGGCCCGATGGGTGAAGTAGCGGTGGAAGCCGGCGGTCACGCCGAGGCCGCACAGGAAGTAGAAGAATACGGCCAACCCGATGTCGGTCCAGGTCAGGCCCCAACCCCCGGCGAAAGGAACTGCGGTGACCAGGGCGAGCGTCGGCAGAACTATGAACAGAGTGACGAGGAGTTGTTCGCTGCCAGGGCGCCGACCGTGCAACATCGGGCGTGGTCCGGCGCGAGTATCCGGGCTGGTGATCAGCTGACCGCCGTCATCCGGCGGGGTGGTCAGGGTCGACGAAGGGGTCGGCTGGCTTCTGTCGGCGGGAGTGGATGCCGCGGCGGAGGTGCTCATCGTCATGGTTCCTCACGTCGTCATCACGATCGGTGGCACCACATCGGTGCCCAATCACGTACCGATCAACGCTGAGTGCTCCATGGCGGGGTCTGGGCCATGTTCCACAGTGCCGGCTCACAGCCGGCCGAAAACAACATCTAGTTCCAGGTTGGACGTACCGGTGCGAGACGTCACGCTTGGCGTGTGTGTCCACGTCACACGGTAGTCCTGGCGTGCTGAAGGTCCTCATTCGGCGTCCGCAGCGACGCTCGTGGTGACAATGCCGTAGCCGGGTGTGAGGATCCCGTGCGGGTCGAACTCTTGCTTGGCCGACTGGAGTTGCCGCCAGCGCGAGCCGAAATGGGTGCGCCAATCTTCCGGGGACATCGGTACGGTGTTGATCGGATAGGTGACGCCACCGCGGGCGACGACTCGATCGCGGACGACCAGGTTCGCCTCGATCACGGCAGCGTCGCCCTCGGAATCGTCGGCGCTGACCGTGCGCAGCAGCGCGAAAAGCCAGACCAGGTCCGAGTCGGGTATCCGTGTCAGCGGTGCGCGCAACCGGGCGGCGCGGATCGGATAGAGCAACGCCACTCCCGAGTGGCCGAGCTCAGCAGCGGTGAGGTCGGCGAGGATCTCGCCGACGAGCGCTCCGGTAGCGCCCGATGGCAGGAAGACGGTGATCCAGGCATGCGGGTGCAGCCACTCGCCGCTGGCCCTCGACGCCGCCTCGCCGGGAGCCATCCGGTGCTGGAATTCCCGGTAGGAAAGGTCGTCGATCTCCTCGGCATTGTGGTCGTGGAGCAGATCGTTGAGCAGAACTGCGTCAGCAGCTTCCGCGGGTGGTGTGTAGTAGGCGACAGCCTCGAGGAGGAATCGCCAGACCCCAGGAGCGGCCGGCAGGATCTGTCCCTCGAGGAAATCGAATCGACCCTCCATCACGATTTTCCGCTGATCGGTGAGAAAGCTCGCGAGGTCGTGATAGAGCAGGCGGTAGCGTCGAGCCCGGGCGGGTGCCCGTATCACACTCAGGGTGACCCTGGTGACGATGCCGCACTGTCCAAGTCCGGCCCGGACCGCATCGAACAGCCGCCGGTTCCGCCCCGCCGAACAGGTCACCAGCTCGCCGGTTCCCGTGACCACCTCCAACTCCTCGGCATGGTCGACCTGGAGCCCGTATCGGTGGCTGCTGCCGCCAACGCCCCCGACCGTCAGGGTGCCTCCAACCGACGTGTGCAGGTAGTCGGTGAGCACTGCGGGTGTGCACCCGCAGGCGAGCGTGGCGTCCAAGACGTCACTCCACAGCGCGCCGGCCTGTGCGGTGACTCGGTCTGCTTGCACCTCGCACACCGAGTTCAGCCCGGCCATGTCAATGACGATGCCACCGTCGGTCTGAGCCTGACCATAAGTGGAGTGACCAGCGCCGCGCGCCGCGATACTTAACCCGGTCTTGCCGGCGAAAGCCACGATGGCGGCCACATCGGCTGTGTCGACTGGGCGAAGCACCGCCCGCGGGCGGCGGTGCATTACGTGGCCGAAGTCGTCGGCGGCCCATCGCAGACTGGACTCGTCGCACACCAGCGCTCCGCGCAACTCGGGCACCAGTGCCGCTCCCGGATTCTCCCGCGCAATCCAGGTGCGGGTGGCCGGGTCAAGTGCCACCGGCTGGCAGGCCGTGCCTTGTTGATCCACGCAGCGAAAACTAGTGCGTGGACTAACCTGCAGGTCCACATGGACCAGTTGCTGCGTCACCACGGCGATGTCGACGCCACACCTGGGTTGCTCGACTTTGCGGTGAACGTGCACGGCAGCGGGCCCCCGGCGTGGTTGCGCGACCGGCTGATCGCGGCGTTGGACGGGCTCGGTCGCTACCCATCTGCCGCGCAGGACTCGGCTGCCCGAGCTGCGGTAGCCGCGCGGCACGACCGCGATCCTGCTGAGGTGCTCATCCTTGGCGGGGTGGCGGAGGGTTTCGCCCTGCTGCCCGCGCTGGCGCCTCGGTCAGCGGTGGTCGTGCACCCGTCGTTCACCGAACCCGAGGTGTCACTGTGCAGGGCGGGCGTCGTCGTCAGACGGGTGTTCACCGACGCCTCACACCGGTTGCGCCCCGAACGGATTCCCACGGATGCCGACCTCGTAGTACTCGGCAACCCCACAAACCCGACCTCCGCGCTGCATATCGCCGAGGTTGTGCGCGGACTGGCTCGACCCGGGCGCGTGCTCGTAGTGGACGAGGCATTCGCCGATGCGGTACCCGGTGAGCTGGAATCGTTGGCCGCCGATCGGCGCACCCCCGGGTTGTTAGTGTTCCGCAGCCTCACCAAGACCTGGGCTCTCCCGGGACTCCGGGCCGGCTATGCGCTGGGCGCGCCCGATCTGCTGGCCCGGTTCACCGCACCGCGCCCGCCATGGCCGGTCGGCACTCTGGTGCTGGAGGCGGTGCGCGCCTGCTGCGCCCCCGCTGCGGTCGCCGAGGCCGCTGCTGCGGCTGCGGAGACGGTGCGGCACCGGGAGTGGATGGCCCATCAGCTGGCCAACCTGCCCGGCGTCACGATCCATCAGCCCGCTGCTGCTCCTTTCCTGCTGCTGCACGTGCCAGACGGTGAGCGGGTCCGGACCGTGCTTTCCGACGGCGGCATCGCGGTTCGGCGTGCTGACACGTTCCCTGGCCTGACCCGAGACCACCTGCGGGTAGCGGTCCGGCCGCCGGAGATCGCCGCGGCGCTGGTGGACGGTCTGCGCTTCGCGCTGGGTGTCGAGGCGGCGGTATGACCGCGATCGCACTGTCCCAGACCGGCTGGTGGACGTCGCGCACTGGGCCAGTGAACAGCCATGGTGCGAACAGGCCGCAGCGGTGATCTCCGCGGCCCTCGGCGGTACGGTCAAGGTCCACGTTTCGTATCGCCGGACCGATCCCTGGACGATCGGCTCGGTGTAACCACCTCGGAGGCTCACGCGGTGAACGCCGATCCCGCCGCACAACGCCGGCTGTCCGACCTGGCCGCGGTGGACGCCGAGCTGACCCGCGCCGCGCACCGCCGCCGATCGCTACCCGAACTCCTCGAGGTCGAGCAGGCTGACAAGTCCCTGCGGACCGCCCGGGACGCGATGGTCGCCGCGGAGACGGCGGTATCGGACCTGGATCGCGACATTCGCAAGCTGGAAGCCGAGATAGAGCAGGTGCGGACCCGGGAGGACCGAGACCGCGGTCTGCTCGACTCCGGATCGATCTCCTCTGGTAAGCAGCTGGAAGACCTGCAACACGAGTTGGCGACCCTGCGACGTCGCCAGACGGTGCTGGAGGACGAGCTGCTGGAAGTGATGGAGCGGCGTGAGGCCACTGCGGCCGACCTCGAGCGCGGCCGAGTGACGT
>JBOHFC010000206.1:0-8960 GCA_050701375.1 Pseudonocardiaceae bacterium | reverse complement strand
ACCGGCGGTTCACCGTGACTGCGGTGCGCAAGGCCACCACCACGATCGACAAGGTCATGTACCTGATGCTGAGCACCGCGATCCTGACCGGGATGCTGAACACCATCGGCAGCAACCTGATCGGTGGTGGCTACGATTACCGGGCGACGGTATCGCCGTGGTTCCGCAGCCTGTTCACCCTCTCGCCACAGCCAGGGCCGATGGTCGGAATCCCGATCAGCTTCCAGATCCACGCCTTGGTGGTGCTGGTCCTGCTAGCCGGTTGGCCCTACACCCGTCTGGTGCATGTGTTCAGCGCACCCCTGGGTTACCTGGTCAGGCCATACGTCGTCTACCGCAGCCGCGACACCCATCCGGGTGCCCGCCGCTACGCTCGCGCCTGGGAGACATCCGCACCATCTCCCCCACGCCGCTAGCGGAGGACTACCATGCGCCATCTCGTGGTGTGCTGCGACGGGACCTGGAACACACCCGAGCAGGAACAAGGCGGGGTGCCGACGCCGACCAACGTCGTGCGTCTGCACCACGCCCTGGGCGAAGACAAGAATCAGCTGCGCTACTACCACCCAGGCGTCGGCACCGGCCCCGGCCTGGTCGATCGGCTGCGCGGCGGCGGGCTGGGTGACGGCCTGGCCGCCAACATCAAGAGCGCGTACTCCTGGTTGGCGAGGACTTACCAGCCCGATGACGCGATCTGCCTGTTCGGGTTCAGCCGGGGCGCCTACACCGTGCGCAGCCTGACCGGGATGCTCTCGGCGTGCGGGCTGGCCCACGGCCCGACTGCTCCGCTACCCGAGGACCATTGGGCCGAGATCGACCGCTTGTACGACGAGGTGTACCGCCCCGTTCGGGAGCGGTCCGCGGGAGCCGCGCCCTACCCGCCGGTGCCGATCCGCTTCCTCGGGGTCTGGGACACGGTCGGTTCCCTCGGCATTCCCGACAGCCTCGGCGTGCTCAAGCTCTTCGACGTCGAGCACCGGCACCAGTTTCACGACACCCGGCTCAACGCGCACATTCAGCACGCCCGGCACGCGTTGGCCCTGGATGAGACTCGGGGGCCGTTCACGCCCACTTTGTGGACAGGTGAGCAGCCCGGTGGCGAGCGCAGCATGCAGCAGGTGTGGTTCCCCGGCGACCATTGCGACGTGGGGGGCGGTCATCTGCAGACAGGGCTGTCCGACGGCGCGTTGCGGTGGATGATCGACCGGGCGAGGGCGTGCACCGGTCTGAACTTCCGCGAGGGGATGCTCGAGCAGGTCCACCCCGACCCCGGCGACGTACTGCACAACTCCTGCACCGGCGTCTATCTGCACCTCGGCCCGACGCCCCGCGCGGTCCCGCTGATCGACAAGCAGCGCTGCGCCGACGTCGTGCACACCTCGGTCTTCGACCGGCAGAACAACGCGCCGATCACGATTGGTGAGTACCGCCCCAGCCGCGTGCTGAAGATCGGCGAGTCAGCCGGCTACGTGGTGTACGCCGGCCAGACGTGGAACGCGACGGGGCTTTACCTGGACACCGGACGGTACTCATTCCAGGCCGACGGGCAGTGGCTCGACCGCGGTGTCCCGGTCGGCCCGGGTGGCACACGGGACGGCCGATTCCACCCGTCCGAGGTGTTCCAGTTGATGGGATCAGTCGCCGGGTGGATGCAGGAGCGCTTCCGCCAGGCAAGCGGCAACGAGGCGGCGGCCTTCTTCGGCGCGCCGCGAGTCCACGAGGCGCCATGGATGGCGCTGATCGGGGTCGTGGCCGCCACCGATGTCGACGACGATGGCGCACAGCAGCTCTACCAGCCGTTCGTGATCGGGCAGGCGTGCCAGCAGCAGGTGCAGCGGCCCGGCTACTTCTACGCCTTCGCCAACGACGCCTGGAGCTTCTACGACAACAACAGAGGCTCGGTCACCCTCACCGTCACCCGCCTCGAATGACGAGAGCGGCCCGCCGCATCGACAACGCCGCCGCTACGTTCGTAGCCGCTGGCGCTCCGCTCGTCGGTGAATACAACTGCGCTGGATGTGACCGGCTCTGCAGCGCGAGGCGCGCTCGCCGCGCCCGAGTGCGACCTGACCAGATCTGACTCTCCGGCGTGTTAGGTTGCTCCAATCCGCCCTCGGGGCCCAAGACAAAAAAACAACGTGAAGGGATATTCCTCACTGTAGGCAGTGCTGAAGGTGTGCGGCGATGGCAGACGCGAGTCCGACGGGAACGGCGTTGCCGATCTGTTTGGCAATTTCGATCTTGGATCCACACCAAGCAAAAGTTTCAGGGAAGTCCTGAAGCAGGGCCGCTTCGAGATGCGTGATGACCCGGTTTACTCGGCTACTGCGGTTGCCGGAATCCCACTGCGGGTGTAGATACTGACCTTTCTCGGGCTTGAAGAACTCCGTCCGAATCGTGAGTGAGGGTGCGTCCCATCGCATTCGGCCCATCACGTCGGTTGTTCCCGTCGGCTTGTTTCGCCAGCAGTCCGGCAGCAGCTCTTCGGGCACGTCGAATCGTCCCCCGCCCGGGGGAACACAGTCATACCGCATGAGCGACAGCTCGCGCGGCTTACGGCCGAAGTGGAGGTCGAGCCACTTGAACTGGCCGGGCACGGTCTCCCCGAAGACGGTCGTTCGTGCCTCGGGTAGCTCAGTTGTCGATAGGCCCTCGGGCAACTTGGCGATCCGCTCCCGGACGGTCTTCCATGGTCTCAACTCACCTGCGGGGATCCTCGCGTGCGTCGGTGGGGGCAGCGGAATCTGACCGATCCGAGAGCCAATGACGATCGTGCGGAGCCGACGCTGCGCTACACCGTAGTCCGCCGCCAGCAGCAGGCCGTAAGACAGCTCGTATTCTTTGATCATTCCATGGTCAACTTCGTTCAGCAACAACTGGAACTGCTGGCTTTGCATGAATCGATCGACGTTCTCGATCACGAACGCCCGTGGATGCGCGTGCTGAACGACGCGCAGGTACTGCTTCCACAACTGATTTCGAGGATCATGGACGTCACGACTGCCGAGATTCGAGAAGCCCTGGCAGGGTGGCCCGCCGATGACGACGTCGACTTCGGGGATGGCGCCGTCCGGGAGCTCGGCGACGTCGCCCCAGAAGGTGTGGTCCTCGCCGAAGTTCGCCGCGTAAGTCGCCGCCGCGCGCAGGTTCCACTCCACGGACAGAACGGGGTCGAAGCCGTGCGGGACGAAACCTGCGGTCATGCCACCGCAGCCTGCGAACAAGTCGATCATCGTCAGCGGTCTCAGCACGAAGGTCATGCTATGCACCCACACCGACAGTGACCGAACGGCGCGCCGTGTCTAAGCTCGACGTGTGGCAACAGACTCGTGGGCGTCATCGCCTGGGGCTCGGGCAAGCATGCAATCCAACCGAAGTCGCGACACCAAGCCCGAACTGGCTCTTCGCTCCGCGGCGCACGCTCTGGGACTCCGCTACCGGGTATCGGCGAGACCACTGCCCAACGTCAGGCGCACCGCAGACATGGTCTTCAGCGCAGCTCGAGTCGCCGTCTTCATGGACGGTTGCTTTTGGCACGGCTGCCCCGAGCATCACACAGTCGCTGCGACGAACGCCACGTTCTGGGCGGAGAAGGTCCTCGCCAACCGGGCACGGGATCGCGACACCGACCGCCAACTCACCGATGCAGGTTGGACCTGCGTCCGAGTCTGGGAGCACGAGGACCCGCACCAGGCGGCTGCCGAGATCCGCAGGCTCGTAGATGAGCGACGATTCACCGGCACGCGTGGCAATGGTGACGTCACGCGTCGGCCGAGGGGTGCGCCGGGGCGCCCGCACACCGCGATCGTCGCACGTGAGTCACGATCACCAGGCGGCGATCGTCTCCACTAGTGCGTCATAGCTCAGCAAACGTTTCCGCCCGATACACTCGTCCCATGCTTCAACCTGCTCGTCGTTGCCGTCCGCATCAACCGCGGCCGCCAGCGCCTCTAGCGCAATATGGTACACGGCATCGACTTCTCCGGTGCCACGAGTGATGGATGTAAGGCGTGATGGTAGTGGTTCGGCCGTCACTGTCACAAGATGGGGTTGGCGACCCCTGCGGTGTCTGATCATCTGATTGAACTCGTGACGAATATCTTGAACACGATCACTACGAATTGTCCACTTGCACGATATCGCAGCGTGAAGGAAAGGTCTCCTGCCGAGGACTGATGTATTTTCCAAACCGACTGTGACATCCGGTTTTATGAGGTAATCCCGACCAATCGTGATCCGCAGCTCAGGATTTTCTCTGACCAGTCGGTCGACCTGGTTGAGGTGTTCGTATTGCGCGAAGGAACTGACGATTCGGTTTCGTTGCACGCTTCAGCGACGTTCGGGCGCTCGGCCGGGTAACGTAGCAGCGAGATCCTCCGAGACTAGCTGCTCGAGTGGCCCACCCGGCTTCTTAGGGACATCCGACAAAATTCCCCGAGTTACTCCTAGGTTATCAAGCATACCCGCAGCCAGTACCATTGATTGGATGCTGTCCACGTCTGCACAGTTGGGTACGTGAACCCAACCTAGTTTGTTCTCCGGACTCCCCTTCCAGCCAAGCAGACGAGTCGCGAACGCAGCATTCACGATGTGGCTCCCGGGGTTGATAACCCATTTTCTTGGACTCTTTGCTCCGCGTGACCATACCCGCATCAACGAGTCCACTCGTACGCCCCTTCGGGTTTCGCGGCGCTGTCCACATGGTCTGGTGCCGGACTGAGTCTGCCACCAGGTACCTGCCTGCCCGTCCGTCTCGTAGACTGAGGCGGTTATTCGATCGAGCAGGAGGCGGAGTGCCTCGGATCGAGGCGGTGTTCTTCGACGTCGGGGAGACGATCGTCGACGAAACCAGGGAGTACGGCACGTGGGCCGACTGGTTGGGCGTGCCGCGACACACGTTCTCCGCGGTCTTCGGCGCAGTGATCGCCCGGGGCGGTGACTACCGGGAGACGTTCCAGTACTTCCGTCCGGGCTTTGACTTGGCGGTCGAGCGAGAGCGCCGCGGGGCAGGCGGCCAACCCGAAACGTTCACCGAGGAGGATCTCTATCTCGACGCGCGGCGGTGCTTGGGTGAGCTTGCCCAGATGGGAATGCGAGTCGGGTTGGCCGGTAACCAGACCGCTCGGGCAGAAGAGATCTTGAAGTCGCTCGACCTGCCAGTGGATGTCATCGGCACGTCCGACGGCTGGGGGGTGGAGAAGCCCTTGCCCGCGATCTTCGCCCGGATGATCGAAGAGGCTGGTTGCCCAGCGGAGTCAGTCCTCTACGTCGGGGACCGGTTGGACAACGACATCCGGCCAGCACAGGACGCTGGCATGAGCACTGCGTTGATCCGTCGGGGGCCGTGGGGTTTCATCCTTGACGACCACACTGTGAGCAGCCGGTGCCTGTTCCGCCTGATCGGCCTCGCTGACCTACCGCGCCTAATCCGGGGCCACAACCCGCACGAAGGCTAACAAACGGCAGCGGGCAAGGACCGTATCCGTTCCTCCAGCAACCGCTCCTGCGGGGTTCCTTCCAGCGCACGCCGCACCGCAGGAATCCTCCCGTAGGCAGTACCGTAAGGCTCAAGTTTCAACTGGTCGAACGCCTGCGCTGCGAAGTCCATCCCGTGCTCGGTGTCGGTGACGGCATGCGCAGCCGCGAGGTCGAGCAGGACAACTGAGCGCTGCTTGCCTGCCCGGTCGTCGAGTTGGTCGAGCGCCCGGTGAAGGCTTATCACTGCGTCGGCCGGGCGACCGGCGACGAGCTCGCTGTAGCCGAGGAAGCCGGCCAGGCGGGCCGGGTCGAAGAAGTCGAGCCACTCGGGGTCCTCGCCACGGGTGGAAAGCGAGTCCTCCGCCTGGCGTGCGTGCCGCACAGTCTGTGCAGGCGTACCCGTACGTGCGCTTACCTCCGAGTGCACGCAATGCAACCACGCGCGCAACAGCGGTCCGCCTGCGTAGCGGGCATGCCCAGCCGCGGCATCGAGCAACGGCGCGGCTGCCGCGCCGTCCCCGGCGAAGCCCGGCACGAAACTCCAGTGGGCGTACACGGCAGCGGCCAACGCGTGATCACCGGACTCTCGCACGGCCGTCGTAGCGATCTCGAAACACCTCTCGGCGAGCGCGACCTGACGTAGATCGAAGAATGCCAGTCGCGCGGCAAGCAGCGCTGATTGCGTCACGGACCCGGAAAGGCTGGGTGTCGTGGGACGCAGACGTTCGCCGCACGGCTTATCGAACTCGGCACCCGGCTCAACCACCGAGCCCCCCGCACAGGGATGGTGATCGACAGCGACACCGCGAAGGTGGAGCATGATCGGCGCCTAGTTGTCCTATTCGGACGTCCCAACGCCCCCCGGTGCATGTTTTCGGGTGGTTCTCGACCCCAGCCACGAAGCCGCCGCTGCGAGCGACGCCACAGCCCTGTTGTCACCGAGTTCGGCACCAGAGCTCTTCTCGGTTGGGCGCACAGCCCTGGTGTCGACCTCGGCGCTGGGAGAGCGGGTCGGCAACCGGGAAACCGACCACCACACGCCCTGGCGGGCAGGTGGCACGGCCTGGTTAGGGTTGGCAACCCGCCGAGGCACCGTCCGCTTGTAGCCTTGAGGTCGCCGAGCTATTCATGTGCTGCCGAGACGGGGGTCGATGCGTGACCGGGTCGCCGTCTGAGGACTGGGGGCAGTGGCGTCGGCAGCTCAGCCCCGCGGATTACGACGAACGTTGGCGGCGCATGGTGGCCACCGGCGGGAATCCCCATGGTGAAGCGGATTTCGTGTCCTCCTACGGTCCTCGTTCGGTGCTGGACGGCGGATGTGGAACGGGCCGCGTGGCCATCGAGTTGGCGCGCCGGGGGGTGGACGTCGTCGGCACGGACCTTGATCCGGACATGATCGGCTTGGCGCGCGCGAAGGCACCCGAACTCACCTGGGTACAAGCTGACCTCAGCGAGCTCGACCTCGCCACCCGGTTCGAGGCCATCGTGCTGGCCGGCAACGTCATTCCCTACGTGGCGCGCGACCGCCGCCAAGCCGCGGTCATCGCCTGTGCGCGGCACCTGGCGCCGGGTGGTCGGCTCATCGCCGGGTTTCAGTTGCAGGAAAGGTGGCCGACTCTGGCGGACTACGACCAGTGGTGCGAAGGCGCCGGCCTTACCTTCGAAGCCCGGTACGCCACGTGGGATCGCGATCCGTTCACCGGTACCGGCTCCTACGCGGTGTCAGTGCACTGTCGCAGGCCGGCGGCTACGGCGTGATGTCGGGTAGGTCGGTCCAGCCGGACGGGCATGTGGAGTTGAGCCCGTCCTTCACCGCTTGGTAGATCACGAGGTTGTTCGGTTCGTCGCCATGCGGTCCGCTGTCGACCAGCGGCAGGCAGGCGCCGTGATCAAGACGGGTGAGGGTGCCGTCGGCTTCGTCGAGTTCCTGCTTGCTGGCGATGGACGTGTAACGGATCGAGCCGGGGGTGTCGTCGCCACGATTGAGCGTCTGCAAGAACTCCCCGTTCGGGCACTGGTCAGCAACCAGTGGGCAGCCGTGGACATTGCCGTGCTGCGGTGTTCCGAACGCGGTGTAGCTGGCCACGTGCGATAAACCGCCCAGGACCTTGATGTAGTAGCGCGCGGACAGCCCACCCATACTGTGCCCGACGAGATGCACCTTGGGAGCACCCGTCGCGGCTAGGACCTCGTCAACCCTGGCGCTGATCTTCTTCGCGTTGGCGGCTGTGTCGTTTCCGACTAAGCCGAGGTCGACGGTGTACGGGTCGTAGTGGTCAGCGCGAAGCCGTTCGATCATCTTGCTGAAGTTGGCCGGCGAACCGAGGAACCCGCCGTGCACGAGCAGCACCGGGTAGCGGGTGTCGGCACGACTGTGCGCGGGCGACCAGATCGCCACCGCAACAACCAGGCCGAGCGTGACCAGCACGACACGGACCGCCCGCCCCCGCCGACCTCGCGAGCCACCGCAGCCCACCGTGAACATGTGTACCCCTCCTTGCTCAAGCAGATGAGCCAACGGACCGTCTACGGCGCACGACCAGGATGTCACTGTCTGTGAGATCGAGGACAGGACTGTTGCACTTTGCGGAGGTGCCACCGACGGCAACTTCTCGCCGATAGTTGCCATCTCCGGCACATGCAGAACGGATCCACCTACCTGCCCTGTGGGGCGGCAGAGGCTGATGGGACGAAAGCCACGGCGACGATCGGCTCCCGGACCTCAGACCACTACCACGTCGAGTATCCGCTCAAGTCCGGTGAAGCCGTCGATGCGCCGCACGGCGACCGGCTCCGCCAGCTCGGCCAGCCGGTCGATCACATCCGGATGCGCGCCCAGCGGCGCGGACACGACATCGGCCGCAGCCGAGGCGAGCCTGCGGTAGAACAACCCTGGGGCGAGCAGCCAAGGTGCCACCGCGATCCGGGTCTCCCCCGCCGCCCTCAACCCCGCGACAAGAGACGCCACCCGCGGTGCACCGGTCGCCACGAACGAGACCCGAACCCGACCGCCGACCTTGCCGGAGAGCTGAACAGCCGCAGCCCGCACGTCAGCTACCGCCCGCGGGTCCGACGAGCCCGCCGCGGCGAGCACCACCGCGTCACCGCGGCGCCACCCGGCCGCGGTCAGGCGATCCCACATCGCCGCCACCAACAGCCGATGCGGACCGAGAGCAGCGCTGACCATGACGTCCCGGCGACCAGTGGCGATCACCTCCCGCGGCACGTCGACGCGCACGTGGTACCCGGAACTCAAGAACGCCGGAACGACGGTGACCGGGCCGGGCGCGGCGGCAACCACCTCGCGCACGGTAGGGCCGAGTACGTCGACGAAGGCCAGCGACACCGGTCTACCGGGCAGCCGGGCGCGCAGCGCGTCGACCAACTGGTGCGCCACCGCGACACCAGTCGGGTCCCGGGTGCCGTGCGCGGCGACGACAACAGAGCCGTGAGTGGCGATGCGAGTCATGACTCGCATCGCC
>JBOHFC010000205.1:0-3751 GCA_050701375.1 Pseudonocardiaceae bacterium | reverse complement strand
GCGGGACACCACGGCACCACCAACAACCGGAGGGCGTGATGGGACGCGTGGGGCATGTCGGCACCTGGCCCGGCGACAATCCGGTCATCGACGCCGCCGGGTGGCAGTGCACCGCACCGGACCCCGACGCCCTCGGTGGCCGCTGCCGGCTCATCGCCACCCACACCCACCGCCGGCGGGTCGACGGCAAGATCCGGGTAGCCGCGCTGTGCCCCGGGCACTACGACGCAGCCGGACCCGAGGCGCGATGACGAGGACGCGCTGCCCGCATCGGCGGGTAGGACAGGCGAGCCCGCATCGGCAGAGGTAGGACAGGCGGCACCGGCCCACCCAGGAGGGGTGGCAGGCGGGGCTGCGGGGGTGGGGGTAGACCCCCTGACCCCCTTGACCGCCACCGGGAGGTGCTGCGGCTCGCGGTGCGCGACACCTGAAACGCTTGACCCCGCTGACCCGCCCAGAGCGCTCTGGGCGGTCGGCGACGCGATGGGAGGGTGATCCGATGACCGATCCGAAGCCGCCGCGGGGTACCGGGCCGGCCGGTAAGCGGATGTGGGCGGCGGTGACGGGCAATTTCGAGCTCGAAGCTCACGAGTTGCTCGTCCTGGCGCAGATCGTCACGGTGGCCGACCGGATCACCAGCTTGGACGTCGCGGTCACCCGCGACGGTGTGCTGCTCGGTGATCGGGTCCACCCCGCGCTGATCGAGAGCCGGCTGCAGCGGGTCGCGTTGGGTCGGCTGCTGGCGGTGCTGCGGCTGTCCGATCAGGACGAGCAGCGCCCGCAGCGCCGTGGTGGTTACCGGCGTCCCTACCGGCTGCGGCAGGTAGTGGGGAGTGGCCATGGCTCGGCGTAGGACAGTCCAGGCTCCAGTAGAGGGAAGCTCACCGTTGCCGTTGCCGGTGCATCTTCGTCGTGGCGTGGTGGTGGTGCAGGACTTCGTGCCGGACTGGGAACAGCCCCCGGTCTGGTGGGCTTCGGGGACCGCGGGCCACGCGGACGCGGACTGGCGGGAGATCCGGGCGCTGCGACGGTGGCAAGCCGCAGTGCAGGCGTGGGGCGCCCAGCACGGTCTGTCCACGGGCGAGCTGGGCCGGTTGGGGTACTGGCCGGGTCGACCGCCACCGTTCGCGGCCGGGTCGGTGTAAGCGGGGCTGCTGTTTGCAAACAACAGCGCCACGCCCGGCCCGCTTGCCACAAGCTGACCGGCGGATTAACCAGATGGAGCGGGGGGCTAGCTCCAGGGGGTGTGACGTGCCGGCGGCGGGGGCTACCCCGTCTGGACGCATTTAGGTGCTGTGGACTCTTACGTGTGTGTAATTCAGCTACTTTCGAGGGAACTAGGGCTTGGTCTGGCCTCCTGCTCGGGTGCCGCCCTTGGCGGCGAGGAGTAACAAACGGGTCCGGTGACCGCGACACACAGGCTAGAACTGAGTTCGGCGGCGAGCAGGGGTAGTTTCGCCCATCGTGGCTCGGTTCCCGACGGTGAAGGCGCGGCAGCTGATCGCTGTGCTGGAGGAGCTGGGCTACACGATGACGAGACAGAATGGTTCTCACCGCCAGTTCACCGCGCAGGGCAGACCGCGGGTAACGATCTCCTACGCGGGCGGGGACGACGTGCCGCCCGGGGTCAGCAGGAAGGTTCTACGCCTTGGGTTTGGGCTGGAGCGTCACCCAGATCCCAACCTCGAACATGGCAGTGATCGTCATGGTCAAGGTCGGATGGACCGAGACGAACAAGAAGCACCGGTTATCCCTCAACCTGCTAACTGCCGATGGCCAACACGCGGTGACCGTCCCGACGCCGCTGGGCGTCCAGCCATTGCAGGTCGGGGGCGAGTTCGAGGCCGGCCGCCCAGCGGGCCTACCCGAGGGTTCCACCATCGACCAGGCTATCGCGGTGAACGTCGGTCCGGGGCTCGCGCTGACCCCCGGACGGTACGAGTGGCGGCTGAGAATCGACGATGTGGAAGACGTGACCTGGCGGGCCGCTTTCGTCGTGCTTGGTCCAGCAGGTGGGGGGCTTGGATCCCCCTCCTGATCGGGGGGCCCCCTGCCAACACCTGCTCTCACCGCCAAGCTCTCTCTGAGCGATTCTCACGCTGCGTGGCCGATCACGCTCGGTGGCCGGCGACGCTCAGCGACCGCGCCGTTGATCATGACGCGGCGTGACCGTGGTTCAGCGTGACGGTCGCTGCGCGTGCTGGCCTGGTCACGCTGCGTTTGTGATTGTCCGTCACCGACCATTACCGCACGTGCCGTCACTGACCGTGCTGACCAAATTTGGTCTTTGATCGAGGCGGACTGGTGTGACGCCGCCACGGTGAACTCGGTGATCGCTGGTGACACGACTTCACCGAGTTCGTGGAAGCGCCCGCCGCCTACGGCCTGAACACGACGCCGAAAGAGCTCCGCAAGGTCATCTTGTTGCGGCACCCGCAGGAGGACTCCGACTCCTGGCGAGAGCGGGCGCCGTGGCTCCGTGATGAGGTGGAACGGCTGTTAGGGGAGGACATCCCGGCAGTCGGGCCACATGGCGGCAAGCGCACCCCAACGCAAGTTCGTGGCACGAACTTGCTACCTCGATCGGACACTTCCGGCTACATCGCTGCCCGACTGAAGCGGGATGACCCGGAGCTGGCCACACGCGTCGTGAACGGGAAGATCACCCCCAACGCGGCCGCCCGGGCGAAGGGGTGGCGCAAGCCGCGGATCGTGGTCAGCAACCCGAAGTCCGTGGCCTACCGGAAGTCGCCGAAAGCTCGCCGAGCTTCGGTCAAGTGCCCACCAGCTCGACGGCACCGCCGGTGATCCCGGCCTAACTGGGCCGAAGCCCCGCCAGGGGGTCCGTCGAACCCGCGGGAAGAGATGTTGACAGCACCTCTTCCAGATTCGTAGTTGATCTACGGATTCCGCACGCGGGTGCGGAATCGTTGGAACCCGACCGGCCGCCGGGAGCTGACGGGGGCAAGCGCTCAACCGGCGGCCGGCCGGGGATCACTGGGGGTCGTTGCAGCCTTCGGGGCACGGTCCGACGTAGTAGCCACTGGGTGTGAACTCGACGAGCGGCACCCGATGCCCGCACGCACCAACGAAGTAGCCGCAGCCGTAGCCGGCTGGCTGTCGTCGTCGACGCGGGCCGCGCCGGGGTGGTGTGGCGCCGCTCGAACCGGCCGGTCGGTCGCCGCTGGGCTCACTCACCGCAGCACCCCCGAAATTTCCTCGAGGTAGATCCGCGAGCAGCCCTCGCACGGCCGCCCCGGTGGTGGCTGGTCGTGCTGGATGGCGGCCGCCAGCGAGGCACCGCAGCGGGCCTGGAGCGTTGTTCTCGACAGGAAGAACTTCACCGCCTGGTGCCAGCAGGTGCACACAGGAGTCGGCCGGGGACAGCGCCCAGCGCGCCACGCGCCGCGGCGTACTTTGGTGCAGATCTGCACCAAAGTTCAAGGACCGGCTCACCGGGTGCCCCAGTCCCGCAGCACGGTGTGCAGGACGGTGAGAGCGTCGCCGCTCAGTTTCTGAGCGACCGGCAGTCCACCGGGCACAACCAGCGACGAGCGCCGCCGCCGGGTGGCGCTACACGAGTCGGGCGCCCAGAACCCACCGAGGTAGATCTCGTCTCGCCAGTGCTCGGTTTCCCGCACCCCCAGCAGCGGCCCGTCCTCACCCGGTGCGATCCGCTGGAAGGCGAACCCGCTGTCCTTGGCGACGTCGACCAGCGTCATGGCGGCCGCCACATCCGGGCTATCGGTCA
>JBOHFC010000204.1:0-9183 GCA_050701375.1 Pseudonocardiaceae bacterium | reverse complement strand
CCACATCTTCCCGGTGCTCACCCCGTTGGCGGTGGACCCGGCCCACCCGTTTCCCTACATCTCCAACCTGTCGGTGAACCTGGCCGTGATGGTGCGTGACCCGGACAGTCGCATCGAGCGCTTCGCCGGGGTCAATGTGCCCAACAACGTCCCCCGGCTGGTCCGCGTGGAGAGCGACCAAAGCGGTCGCTGTCCAGGCGCCACGTTCCTGCCGTTGGAGGAGCTGATCGGGGCTCATCTCGGTGAGATGTTCGCCGGCATGGAGGTCGTCGACTGGCACATCTTCCGGGTCACCCGCAACGCTGATTTCGAGGTCAAGGAGGACCGCGACGAGGACCTGCTGCAGGCGATGGAGCGGGAACTGGCGCGACGCCGCTTCGGACCACCCGTGCGCCTGGAGGTGGCCGAGCGGATGAGCGGGCACGTCCTGGAGCTGTTGCTGCGCGAGCTCGAGGTCGATCCGCACGACGTCGTCGAGGTGCCTGGCCTGCTGGACCTGTCCTGCCTGTGGCAGCTCCACGCGCTGCCCGTCCCGGAGCTGAAGGACGAGCCATTCGTCCCCGTGACCCACCCCGCCTTCGGTGAGGGTGAGAGCCCCAAGGACGTGTTCGCGACCCTGCGCGACTGTGACGTGCTGGTGCACCATCCCTACGACTCGTTCTCCACCAGCGTGCAGCGGTTCATCGAACAAGCCGCCGAGGATCCTCAGGTGCTGGCGATCAAGCAGACGCTCTACCGCACGTCAGGCGACTCCCCCATCGTCGACGCGCTGATCGACGCCGCCGAGGCAGGCAAGCAGGTCGTCGCGCTGGTGGAACTCAAGGCACGATTCGACGAGCAGGCCAACATCAGATGGGCCAGGGCGCTGGAACGCGCCGGAGTGCACGTGGTCTACGGGCTGATGGGACTCAAGACGCACTGCAAGACCTCGCTGGTGGTGCGCCAGGAGGGCTCGACGATCCGCAGGTACTGCCACATCGGTACCGGCAACTACAATCCGAAGACCGCCCGGCTCTATGAGGACATCGGATTGTTCACCGCCGAGCCGGCGGTCGGCGCCGACCTTACCGACCTGTTCAACTCGCTGACCGGTTATGCGCGGCAGACTTCCTACCGCAGCTTGCTGGTGGCTCCCTACGGAATCCGGCGCGGAATCGTGGAACGGATCGAGGGCGAGATCGCCCACATCCGGGCGGGGCGCCCGGCGGGGATTCGGATCAAGGTCAACTCTCTGGTCGACGAGCAGGTGATCGATGCGTTGTACCGGGCGGCGCAGGCAGGCGTCGGTGTCGACGTCGTGGTCCGCGGCATCTGCGGGCTCATCCCTGGACGCCCCGGCCTGTCGGAGAACATCGGAGTGCGCTCGATCCTGGGTCGCTTCCTGGAGCACTCGCGCGTCTTTCACTTCCTGGGCGCCGGCGAGCACTGGATCGGCAGCGCCGACATGATGCACCGCAACCTGGACCGCCGGGTGGAGGTGCTGGTTCGGGTGGCCGACCCGGCCGTGACCGCCGAGCTGGATGCGATGCTCAGCTCCGCCCTGGACCCGGCGACGCGATGCTGGGTGCTGGACGCCGGCGGCTCATGGCGCCCGTCGCCGTCGGCTGACTCCACGGTCCGAGATCATCAGGTGCAGGAAATCCTTCGGCACCGCATGGGTGGGTGACCTGTGCGCGACCTCATTGCCGCCGGCGCCGCCGTGTGGCGGCGATCACCGTCGGGCGACGTCGAGATAGCGGTCGTACACCGGCCGCGGTATGACGACTGGTCACTCCCCAAGGGCAAGCCGCATTCGGGTGAGCTGCTTGCCGTCGCGGCAGTCCGCGAGGTGGCCGAAGAGACCGGCCACACCGTCACACTCGGCCCGCGGTTGGGCACCACCCATTATCGGGTGCCCGAAGGTGAGAAGGTGGCGCACTACTGGGCGGCACGGCCCACCGGCGGCAGCTTTCGTCCCAACGATGAGGTGGACGAGCTGCGCTGGCTGCCGACGGCGAAGGCGATCGATCTGCTGAGCCACCCGCACGATCGGACGCTACTCGCCGGCCTCGACGCCGCTACCGACATCACCAACATCGTGCTACTGGTCCGGCATGCCAAGGCGGGTAAGAGCGAGTCCTGGCAGGGCGACGATGACCTGCGCCCCCTGACCACTGCGGGCTACCGGCAGGCCGAGGTCCTGAGATCACTCCTGCCGCTGTTCGGCCCCCGGCGGGTGCACTCCGCGCCACCGCTGCGATGCCGTCAGACGGTCGAAGGTCTCGCCGCGGACCTCGGAGTGCCGATCATCGCTGAACCACTGCTGTCCGAGGACAGCTTTCTGAACGATCCGGCACCCGCGCTGGGCAGGCTGATCGAGATCGCGGCCGGGTCCGGGGGCGCGGCCATCGTATGCAGCCAGGGCGGGGTGATTCCCGACCTGGTCGCCACCCTGGCCAAGCAGGCGCAGCTCGAGCTACTCGACGTGCCGAACTCGAAGTCCAGCTACTGGGGATTGTTCTTCGGCGGTGGATCAGTCCCACCGTTGGTCCTGCAGGCCGCCGACTACTACGACGCCGCCGCAGTGGATTGAGTGGGCAACGCGCCGCCGAGTCAGCGGCGGGCTACATACTTCTCAACTTCTTCGTCGCGGACTTCTTGACCGCCTTCTTTGTCGCGAGCTTGGCGGGGACCTCCGCTGCGGTCTTGGCCTTCTTCTTCGCGTCCTTCGCCGGCTTCGCGTCCTTGGCGGCCTTAGCCTTGGCCGCCTTGACCTTCGGGGCCTTCGTCGTGGCGGTGTGGACTGCGGTCAGCAGCCCGGCTTCAGCCACACTGGTGGCCGGGCGACGGCTGGCGCTGGCCGTGAGCAGGTCTGTGGGCACCGGACTCGGTGCCGGTCGTAATGCCGCAGCGGAGACGGCCGGGCCGCCCGGACCCGTTTGCGGCAATGCGCGCGTCCCACTGATCACCTCGCGAAACAGGGTGCCGGGGCGAAAGGCCGGCACGTCGGTCTGTCGGATGGTCACTGCCTCGCCGGTGCGGGGATTGCGGGCGCTCCGCGCCGCTCGTGCCCGCTTCTCGAAGACACCGAAACCGGTAATGGTGACCCTGTCGCCGTCGTTCACCGTCCGGATCACGACCTCGACCAGACCGGCCACCGCGGCGGCGGCCACCTTCTTATCGCCAATGCGCTCCGCGAGGGCGTCAATCAGCTGGGCCTTGTTCACTTCCGCTCCTCCCACGCACACGCCGTCGGCCGAGATACCACGGCCCATTGTGGGTCACCGTAGGACTCAGGGCGCCCAAACACCATGTGCCGGACCAAGAATCCAAACGATCACACCTCTGGCTGGCCCCGGATCAGGCTTGGCTCATTGTCGTGGTCGGCAGCCAGGACAGGCGGTGGGCCTCGAATTCGTCGATCTCCTGAGCGTGCCGCAGGCTCAGCGCGATGTCGTCCAAACCCTCCAACAGGCGCCAGCGGGTGTATCGATCGATGGAGAAGGCCACCGTGAGGTCCTTGGCCTGCACGGTCTGCTCGGTGAGATCGACGGTGACTTCGGTGCCCGGTTCGGTTTCCAGGAGTTTCCACAGCGTTTCGACATCGGCCCGCTCGCACTGGGCCGCCAGCAGACCTTGCTTGCCCGCGTTGCCCCGGAAGATGTCACCGAACCGCGGCGAGATCACCACCCGGAAGCCGTAGTCCAGCAACGCCCAGACCGCATGCTCCCGCGACGACCCGGTACCGAAATCCGGCCCGGCGACCAGCACGCTGCCGTTGCGGTAGGCATCGTGGTTGAGCACGAAATCCTCGTCGCCGCGCCAGGCCGCGAACAGGCCATCCTGGAAGCCGGTGCGGGTGATCCGTTTGAGATATACCGCAGGGATGATCTGATCAGTGTCCACATCGGAGCGACGCAACGGCACTCCGACCCCCGCGTGACGCGTGAATGCTTCCATCACAACTCCTTCAGCGAGATCAGTCGAGGTCTGTGGGTGCGGACAGGGTGCCGCGGATCGCGGTGGCGGCCGCTACCAGCGGGGAGACCAGGTGGGTGCGGCCGCCTTTGCCTTGGCGGCCTTCGAAGTTGCGGTTTGACGTCGATGCGCAGCGCTCACCCGCCGCGAGCTGATCGGGATTCATCCCGAGGCACATCGAGCAGCCCGCCGAGCGCCATTGCGCACCGGCCGCGGTGAAGACCTCGTGCAGACCCTCCGCTTCGGCCTGGGCGCGCACCCGCATCGAGCCGGGAACCACCAGCATCCGGACCCCGTCGCGCACCCGGTGCCCGGCGAGCACCGCCGCCGCCGCCCGCAGGTCCTCGATCCGCCCGTTGGTGCAGGATCCGAGGAACACCGTGTCCACCGCGATCTCCCGCAGCGGGGTACCGGGTTGCAGGCCCATGTACGACAGCGCCTTGCGCACCGCGAGCCGCTCCCCCTCATCGGTGATCTGTTCGGGATCGGGCACCCGCTCGGACAGTGGCAGTCCCTGGCCGGGGTTGGTGCCCCAGGTCACGAATGGCGTCAAGGCGTCGGCGTCGATTTCCACCTCGGCGTCGAAGATGGCGTCGTCATCGGTGTGCAGCTGCTTCCAATACTGCATCGCCGCCTCCCACTGCGGACCCGCGGGCGCATGCGGCCGGCCCGCGAGATAGTCGAAGGTGGTGGCGTCCGGCGCGATCATCCCGGCCCGGGCTCCCGCCTCGATCGACATGTTGCAGATCGTCATGCGGGCTTCCATGGACAGCTGCTCGATCACGTTTCCGCGGTATTCCAGCACGTACCCCTGGCCGCCCCCGGTGCCGATCCGGGCGATCACCGCCAGGATCAGGTCCTTACTGGTGACGCCGGCGGGCAGCGCACCGTCGCGGCTGCGCACGGTTATCGCCATTGTCTTGAACGGGCGCAGCGGCAGGGTCTGGGTGGCCAGTACGTGCTCCACCTCCGAGGTGCCGATACCGAACGCCAGTGCACCGAAAGCGCCGTGCGTGGAGGTGTGCGAGTCACCGCAGACCACCGTCATCCCCGGTTGGGTCAGACCCAGCTGAGGCCCCACCACGTGCACGATGCCCTGCTCGACGTCACCCATCGAGTGCAACCGCACGCCGAACTCCGTGCAGTTTCGGCGCAGCGTCTCGAGCTGAATGCGGGATACCTCATCGGCGATCGGCAGCTCGATGTCGGTGGTGGGGACGTTGTGATCCTCGGTGGCGATCGTCAGATCAGGTCTGCGGACTCCTCGAGCACTGAATCGCAGGCCGTCGACGGCCTGCGGGCTGGTGACCTCGTGGATCAGGTGCAGGTCGATATAGAGCAGGTCGGGCGTTGCGCTGGTGGGACCGCCATCGCCTCGATGGACCACATGGTCGTCCCAGACCTTTGCCGCGAGCGTGCGTCCCATCAGCATTTCCTCTGTTCGGCTCTCCCACATGCTGGACATCTCACATGGCGGGAAGTTAGTATCGTGTTGTGGAACAGCATAGCGGAATCGGCGTGCTGGACAAGGCCGTAATGGTGCTGCGGACGGTGGCCGGCAGCCCCTGCGGGCTGGCTGAGCTGTGTGCCCGTACCGGCCTGCCCCGGGCCACCGCGCACCGGCTTGCGGTGGGGCTGGAGGTGCACCGGCTGCTCCGTCG
The DNA here is from genome assembly GCA_050701375.1 of Pseudonocardiaceae bacterium. Classification (GTDB taxonomy): domain Bacteria; phylum Actinomycetota; class Actinomycetes; order Mycobacteriales; family Pseudonocardiaceae. The sequence continues at coordinate 3,565 of JBOHFC010000204.1, read as the reverse complement.
CGACGCTGACGGGCGGTGGCGTCCCGGGCCGGCTTTGCGCGAGCTGGGCGAGGGTGCGCTCGACCCGTTGCTCGACGCCGCGGCGATGATCCTGCCCCGGCTGCGCGACGTCACCGGCGAGAGCGTCCAGCTATACCGGCGCGACGGGATGGTGCGGGTCTGCGTGGCGGCTGCCGAGCCGCCGAGTGGCCTGCGCGACACCGTCCCGGTGGGTGCGCGGCTACCGATGGCTGCCGGATCGGGCGCGAAGGTCTTGGCCGCATGGGCTGATCCGGCCACCCAACGCGCCGTGCTCGGCGAGGCCATCTTCAGTGAGCGGGCCCTCCTGGAGATCCGCCGGCGAGGCTGGGCCCAGAGCGTGGCCGAACGCGAGCCCGGGGTGGCCAGCGTGTCGGCTCCGGTACGCGACGCGGCGGGCTCCGTGGTTGCCGCGGTGTCGGTGTCCGGTCCGGTGGAGCGGATCGGCCGGCGTCCGGGCGTCCGCTGGGCCGCCGATCTGCTGGCCGCCGCCGAGGCCCTGCATAACCGGCTGTGAGGCTCAACAGCCCAGCTGGTCCATCGCCGAACGAACCGTCTCAGCTAACGCGACGCCGTGCTCGTCAAAGATGTCGAGCGCGTTGCGCCAGAGCTCGCCTGGCGGTGCGCTCAGCTGGAAGGGGTTAGGGCATCAAGGGCGGCGGGACGTGGGGCAGCGGGTCCGTATCCCGTCAGCTGGGCTCGGAGTGCCGCGGCGCCGAGGGCCGGGTGGAACAACAGCGCCGGCGAGCCCATGAGGTTGTAGACACGAACTAGTGCAGCGTGCGCCCGTTGGTCCCCGTGCGCGGCCAGCCGGACAAGCTGCTGAGTCCACCGGCCGAGCAGCGCCTGCGGCAAGGACTGGCTGCCTGTGCTGGTGGGATAGCGCAGATCCTCACTGGTGGCCATCGCCCAGGGCAGCGATACGGCGGTGGCGAATTTGCGGACCAGCCGATGGGTGTATCCAGAACCCAGGCCGGCGGCAAGGGTCTGGCGCAGGAGAAGGGCTTCGCATGCCGCGACGGTGATGCCTTGCCCGTAGATCGGATTGAATGCGCATAACGCATCGCCGACGACGAGCAATCCCTCGGGCCAGTCTGGGACCTGCTCGTAGTGATGGCGGCGGTTGCCGGTCTGGCGATGCACGGCAACGTCGCCGATCGGCTCGGCGTGGCGCGCCAGGTCGGCCAATGCCGAGTCAGGCAACCGCTGGAGGAACGACATGAACCCGTCGGCATCGCGCGGTGGACGGTGTTCACCGCAGCCGACTGCGGTCACCAGCCAGCGGCCGCCCTCGACCGGCAGCGCGATACCGCCGACCAACGCCGCCGGCGTCTGCTGGATGACAACACCCGGGGGGTCGAAGTCGGACGGTACAGCGGCGTACATCCGGGTCGCGTAGCCCACACCTGAATCGACCTGGGAAACCGGTGCCTTCCCCACACCGGCATCAGCCAACCAGACCGGTAGCCGCGAGCTGCGCCCGGATGCGTCGACTGCGAGATCGGCAGGCACGGTGGAGCCGTCCGCCAAGCCCACCTCCCACTCGTGATCGCTACGCCGGAGGCTGATTACCTTCGAACCAGCACGGATCTGCACCCCGGCAAGCGCCTCCACCCTGCGCCGGATGACCTGCTCGAAGAGCGGACGAGTCATTGACAGCATCTCGAACGCGCGTTGCCCGACCGGCAGCCACCCATGCTCGGCAAGCCATGGCAGGTCACCGATGTCGAAGGGCACTGCGCCGGCACCGAGCAGATCCTGCCGGGAGCCGGGCAACAGGTCCTCCAGAGCGACCAGGCCACGGAAGAGGAACACATGTGGTTGGTCCCCCTGGGGCACCCCAGCCCGCGGCTTCGAGTCACCAGACAGAACATCGCGATCAAGCACGGTGACCGAGTTGCCCCGGCCCGCTGCCGCGGCAGCGGCGAGCAACCCCGCCATGCTCGCCCCCACTACAACGACCCGCCACGGTCCTAGCCCCGTCTCAGCGACCATCCCGCCCCCGACCTGATTCCGATCCATAGCCGTCGTCCAGCTCGGCGCCACCCACCCAAGGGGCGGATGCCGACCTTGTCACCGTACGGATGTCTCCGCATGTCCGCAGGCGTGAGCTCGCGCCGGGAGGCCGACGCCGGTGGTGTTGTCGCGGTCCCCGAGCCGCTGGAACGGGACGAAGATGGTGTCGCGGGCCTCAGGCGCAACGCCAGGTCCGCGGTCGATGACGCGGAGTTCGACCCGGTCACCGAGCGCGCTGCCGGCCAGCGCTAACAGGGTTTCTGCGGATGCCCGTCATGCGGAGCTCGGCGAACCGTTCGGAGATGCCGTCTTTGACGACGTCCTTGAGGTGAATCACTCCCAGCGTCCGGGCGGTGCCGTTGACCGCTTGGGCAACGACCAGGGGGTGTCCCCGGAGGCGGAGATCGCGTCGACCACCCCTGCCATCTCGGGGGTGGCGATGCCTTCCATGACATCACCGTCGCCGGGGATGATCTGCCCTCCGCGACGACCACGTGGTCACCCAGCCGCAGTGCCCTGCCTGGGACCTCCTCTTCGACGGCCCGGCCCGGTTCCCCGCGGTGCCAATCGATCAGGCGCCGCGTCATGGTCTGGCGTTTGGTGCGACGCAGGGTCTCGGCCTGGGCCTTGCCGCGGCCCTCGGCGACCGCCTCGGCGAGGTTGGCGAACACCACCGTGAGCCACAGCCACACCGCGATCACCCAGGCGAACACACTGGGGCTGCGGATGGCCGACAGCGTGGTCAGTACGCTGCCGACCTCGACCACGAACATGACCGGGTTACGGAACTGGACCCGGGGATCGAGCTTGCGTAGCGCGTCGGGTGGAGCGCAGCAACTGCCGAGGATCTAACAAATCTCCCGGCACCTGTCGCACCTCACCGTGGACGGCGTTCTTGGTGCGATGGTCTCGCCGGGTTCCGACGCAACGATCACCCACATCAGTGCAACCCCTCCGCGATCGGGTCCAGCGCCTGGGCTGGGAAGTAGGTGAGACCCACCACGATGAAGATCACGCCTACGCGCAACGCGGCGAACAGCGGGCGGTGGGTGGGCAACGTGCCTACTGAGGGACCTGCTTCTGCTGCGCCAGCGATCCCGCCAGCGCCAACACGAAGATCATCGGAGAACCGGCTGAGTAGCATCACCACGCCGAGTACCGAGGATCAGAATGCCGTACAACCCCGAGCCGGTCCCGCCCGGCGCTATCTCGCCCAGCATCATGTTGAGCAGGGTGATGCCGCCACCGAAAGGAGTCAGGGAATCGTGCGCGGTGTTCACAACGCCGGTGAAGGTCAGCGTCGTCGACGAGGCGAACAGCGCCGACGCCGGCGACCCGAAACGGACCTCCTTGCCCTCCAGCGCAGCACCCGCGGCCATCGCCGCCGGGCTGTGTGTGCCAGATTCGAGGTAGCTCAGTCCCGCGACGGACGCCGCCCAGATGACCGCCATCACACCCACAATCGCATATCCCTGGCGGTGGTCACCCACCATCTTGCCGAAGGTGCGCGGCAGCGAGAACGAGATCACCA
>JBOHFC010000203.1:0-2421 GCA_050701375.1 Pseudonocardiaceae bacterium | reverse complement strand
ATCGGTATCCGTCGGCGCCTGGCGCCACTGCTGGACAACGACCGTAACCAGCTTGAACTGTTCACCGCGCTACTGCTGTCGCTACCCGGCTCCCCTGTTCTGTACTACGGTGACGAGATAGGAATGGGGGACAATATCTGGTTGGGCGACCGGGATGCGGTGCGCACCCCGATGCAGTGGACCCCGGACCGCAACGCGGGCTTCTCCAGTTGCGATCCGGGGCGCATCTACCTGCCGGTGATCATGGATCCGGTGTACGGGTACCAGGCGATCAACGTCGAAGCGCAGTCGGCCTCGACGCAGTCGCTGCTGAACTGGACGAGGCGGATGATCCAGGTGCGCCGCGAACGCCCCGCCTTCGGGCTGGGCGACTTCACTGAGCTCGGCTCGTCCAACCCGAGCGTGCTCGCCTACCGCCGTTACCATGCCGGCGACCAGGACACCGGTGACGATCTTGTCATCTGCATCAACAACCTGTCGCGGTTCCCCCAGCCGGTGGAGCTCGACCTGTCCGAGCACATCGATGGCATCCCGGTCGAGCTGACCGGCGGCGTGCGTTTCCCGCCGATCGGTGAGCTGCCCTACCTGCTCACGCTGCCCGGCCACGGCTTCTACTGGTTCCAGATCATCCTCCCGGACATCGGGCGTGACACGTGATCAGTGCTGCCGACCTGGTCGCCGACATCACCGACTCGCTGGCGGCGGTGTTGCCCGAGCAGCGCTGGTTCGCCGGCAAGGGCCGTCCGGTACACGCCGTCATCCCGGTGCGCGCTACCGATCTCGCCGGCGCGGATCCGCGGCTGGTGCATGCCGTTGTCGAGGTCGACCAGGGTGAGCTCCCCCGGGACCGCTACCAACTCCTGCTCGGGGCCCGCAGCGACCTGCCCGAGAACCTCGGGCACGCCTGGGTGGCCGGCGCCGGCGATCAAGCCGTGTACCAGGCGGTACACGATCCTGAGCTCACCGCCGTGCTGTTGGATCTGATGGCGCGGGGCGCCGAGGTGGACGGGCTACACTTCGCCGCCGAGCCCGGCGTCACCCTGGATACCGAGCAGCGCTCCCGCCCGGTCGGCGCGGAGCAGTCCAACACCTCGCTGGTCTACGTGCAGACCTACATCCTCAAGCTGTTCCGCAAGGTGGCAGCGGGTCGCAACCGGGACCTCGAGTTGCACCGAGCGTTGGCCGCCGTGGGTTGCCGGCACATCGCCGTGCCACTGGGCAGCATCGAAGGTCCACTGGATACCGCTGCAGACCCCGGGACAGCCGCCTACGGGATGCTCACCGGGTACCTGCGCAATGTCGCAGACGGCTGGGCGATGGCCACCGCGAGTGTGCGGGATCTGCTGGCGCAGAGCCTGCTCACCGAGGGCGCACCCGGCCTGGTGGAGAGCATCGACCCCGCCGACGCCGGCGGCGACTTCGCCTCCGAGGCGCACCGGTTGGGCCAGGTGGTGGCCACCGTGCATGCCGACCTCGCCACCGCGCTGGGCAGCTCGCCGGCCCCGTCGGGATATCTCGACGCGGTGGCCGACGCTATGCACCGCAGGCTCACGGAGGTCCTGGAGCAGGTGCCTGAACTGACCCCGTACTCCGACGAGCTGCGCGCGGCGTTCGACGCGGTGCGCGGTCTCGAAGGCCCGGTACCGGTGCAGCAGATCCATGGTGACCTGCATCTTGGCCAGGTGCTGCGCAGCGTCACCGGCTGGGTGATGATCGACTTCGAGGGTGAGCCCATGGCGCCACTCGCCGCCCGATTTGTCCCCGCGTCCCCGCTGCGCGACGTCGCCGCGATGCTGCGCTCGTTGGACTACGCCGCCAACCACCTGCCGCTGGGCGAGGCCGACTCCGAGCCGCGCGCCGCAGTCGCCCTGGCCTGGAGCACCCGCAACCAGGACGCGTTCTGCGACGGCTACGCCCAAGCCGCCCCCGACCCTCGCAAGCAGGCCGTTCTGCTGCGCGCGTTCGAGCTGGACAAGGCCCTCTACGAGGTCGCCTACGAGCACGGCAACCGCCCGCTGTGGTTGTCGATCCCGCTGGCCGCCATCGCCCGCCTCACCGCCGCGCACCCCTGACTGGGAGGCGCAGCGAAAATTGCCTATACTTATGGCTATGAACGAGATCTCGTTGGCCGACGCGCGCAACCGGCTGTCCGAGTTGGTTGCCGACGTCGAGAACACCCACGCGAGGGTGATCGTTACCAAACATGGACACCCGGCCGCGGTGCTCATCTCGCCGGACGATCTGGCCTCCCTGGAGGAAACGCTCGACATCCTGTCCACCCCGGGGGCGCTGGACGAGATCCGCGAAGCGGAACGCGAGATCGCCCGCGGTGAGACCTTCGACGAACGCACCGTCCGGGAGGATTTGGCCCGCCGGGCACGTCACGCCGATCGCGCGTGACGGCCAGCCGCTACCGGGTGG
>JBOHFC010000202.1:0-1888 GCA_050701375.1 Pseudonocardiaceae bacterium | reverse complement strand
GCGCGTCATGTCGGAGTGGTAACCATCGACCAGGGCACCGAAGTCCATCTTCAGCAGATCGCCGCGGCACAATACGGCGTCAGTCGGGCGGTGGTGGGGTACCGCTGAATTCGCGCCGGTCGCCACGATGGTCTCGAACGACGGACCGGCAGCGCCCGCCGCCACCATCCGGGCCTCCAGGTCACGGGCCACCTCGCGCTCCGTACGGCCCGGGCGCAGCACGCCCTCGCCGAGCAGTCCGGCCAGGGCGGTATCGGCCGCCGCGCAGGCCTCGCGGAGCACAGCGACCTCAGCCTCGTCTTTGATCAACCGCAGTGCCTCCACCGGCCGCGACGTGGCGACCAGCTCGACCGCTGAGGTGACCTTCGCCAGCGCGGCGTATCCGTCGACGGTCACCACATGGCTTTCAAAACCCAGCCGGCCGATCCTGTTCTCGGTGGCATCCTTGACCAACCGCGAACGGACGGACCTGTCGATCACCCTGCGCAGATCCGGTACTTGCCGCTGTGACTGCGTGTCGTACCGGCCGTCGGTGGCGAACACGCTGCGCTCGTCACCCTCGGCGTGCACCAGCAGGGCACCGTTCGACCCGGTGAACCCGGTGAGATATCGGATGTTGAGTGGATCGGTGACCAGCAGCGCGTCGAGCTCCGACTGACGCAGCTGCTCACGGAGCGCTTCCCGGCGCCGGGTGTAAGACATGGACTACAGACGCTAGTGGGTCGCACCGCGGTCTCAGTCAGGTGCCGGCGCGACCGGCGATCCAGCGCAGCGCGAGCGGATAGCCCGCTACGCCCAAGCCAACGATGACCCCGGACGCTACCGCCGATATGTAACTGTGGTGCCGGAACGGCTCGCGTGCGTGCACGTTGCTGATGTGCACCTCCACCAATGGCGCCGAAAGCTCTGCGGCGGCGTCGCGGACCGCGATCGAATAATGTGTCCACGCCCCGGCGTTGAGCACCACCGGGGTGGCGGTGTCGGCGGCCTCGTGCAGCCAGCTGATCATGACGCCCTCATGGTCGGTCTGCCGGACGTCCACTTCCAGCCCCAGCTCGGCTCCGACTTGCTGGCACAGCGACACCAGGTCGCCATAACTCGTCGTACCGTAGACGTCGGTCTCGCGGCTCCCCAGCCGGCTCAGATTCGGCCCGTTGAGCACCAGCACCTTCACTGCGAGCTCTCCATCTCACCGGCCACCGCGGCGTAGGCTCCGGTGAGCAGCGCAGGCGGCGGGTCTTCCAGCCGCCCAGGCTTGGCCAGACCGTCGAGGACCACGAAGCGCAACGCCCCGGACCGCGCCTTTTTGTCGTTGCGCATGCCTTCCAGTAGCTCCGGTAGCGCATCGGCGTCATATCCGGTGGGCAGCCCGATCGAACTGAGCACGGCCCGGTGCCGCTGCGCGGTCGCGTCGTCCAGCCGTCCGGCGAGCCGGCCCAGCTCGGCCGCGAAGACCATGCCGACGCTTACCGCCGCACCGTGGCGCCAGCGGTAACCCTCCCGACGCTCCAACGCGTGGGCCAGCGTGTGCCCGTAGTTGAGCACCTCGCGCAGATGAGATTCCCTCAGGTCAGCAGCCACCACGTCGGCCTTGACCTGGATCGCGCGGCGAACCAGGTCAGCCAGCACCGGCCCTGATGTATCCAATGCGTCGGCGGGATCCTCCTCGATCAGCTCCAGAATCACCGGATCGGCGATGAATCCGGCCTTGACCACTTCAGCCATCCCGGCGACCAGCTCGGCTCGTGGAAGCGTCGCGAGGGCTACCAGGTCCACCAACACCGCGGCAGGCTCATGGAACGCACCGACCAGGTTCTTGCCCGCGTCGGTATTGATGCCGGTCTTGCCGCCCACCGCGGCATCCACCATCGCCAGTAGCGTGGTAGGA
>JBOHFC010000201.1:0-1793 GCA_050701375.1 Pseudonocardiaceae bacterium | reverse complement strand
GTGGACCCCGACGCAGTGCCGTTGTTGCTGACCGTCACCAGGCCGCCGATATCGGTGGTCCCGTCTTTAAACTGCACGGTGCCCACAGCGGTCGACGGAGTGATCGTCGCGGTCAGCGTCACCGGGGTGCCCTGGACAACCGGAGAAACCGGGGACACGGCCAGCGCGGTAGTCGTGGTTATCGGAGCGAGGGCTTCAGCCGCCTGAGGGGTGCCCCCCGGCGGCGCCGAGTTGCGCCCTGGCGGCGCGGAGTTGGCCACCCCACCGATAAGCAACGACGCCGCCACGATCGCGACAGGGACCCCGCAGGCCCCCGCCGCATGCCAGTAGGAAAATCTGCTGCCAGACATGGTGGACGTCACATCCATTCCAGTCACAAGGTAGGCCAAGGACTAGGTCACCTGGACTGGACTAGGTCACCTGGACCTCGGCATCAGTGGCGTTGAGCGCGCCCGAGATCAGATCGTCACGATGGAAAGGCCCCGCCGCGTGTGCAACCAGCCACAGGTTGAGCCGTGCGACGACGATTGCCCCCTCGCCAACACACCCTCTTGCAGAAACTATGATCGACGTAGTCGGTCCCGTCTGGCGTCACCCACAAGGGTCGAGACCATCACCTTATCGAGCAAATTTTTACGTGGCGTTAAGATGAGCATGAGTCTGCTGAGTACACCGCTGGCCGCCGGCTGGGGACGCCAGCATGTCCGCTACGCGGTGTTGAGCCTGGATCGTCACTGCGGCGCAGCCGGGGACCAGGAATTCGGAGCCTCGACGACCGTGTCATGCGGGCATCCTCCGGCACAAGGTGGCTGTGCTGCCGCGCTCGTGGCGCCAGCCCGGTTGGCCGCTGCCCCCGGCCGGGGCTGATCCAGGTTCACCACCGTGGGCGGTGGCCGACCATCGGTGGGGGGGGCCGAGGTACGTGACGGCGCAGGCCGGTGGGTGGCCCGCGGTGCGTGCACGGTGGCGGCTGGCAGCTTGGTGGTGTTCTCAGCAGAACCGCCCGGTGCCGCGGCACCGGGTACCGGAGGGATCACCGGGACCGGTGCTGTCGAGGAAGCGGGCTCGGGTGCGGAGGAGGTAGTCACCGGCGGCAGGGAGACAACCGGCGGGGAGACAACCGGGGTGGGAAGTGCTGGCACGGAGATCTCGCCGGCGGACCGAGGGTCAGAGCGGGGGTGCGCGGTGATGACAAGCACCGTGACTGTGCCCCCGGCGAGGGCGAGACACCCCACGGCCGCAAGTCGTCTAAACCAGGACCGCCTGGGCCAGGACTGCCGGTGTCTTGCCCGATGCCGCAGGGACTCCCAGGCTTCGGTCCGGGCCTCTAGCGGGATAACTGCAGGCGGAGTCGGCACCTCTCCCTCCTGCGCTGCGTTGCGCGCCTGCCTGGCCGCGGCCACTTCCGCCCCCATCCGGTCTCGCAGGGCGCGCAGCTCATCGAGCGTCAGGATCTGGCCTACCTCAGACTCGTCCACAAGCCGGTATGTATAAACGAAGCACCGGACTTGCTTAACGCCGGGTCTGATCATTTCACAGATCAACACTAGGCGCCGAAGCCGCCCAGCGGGCGGAAGGGCGCAGTTACGTTGGCAAACAGCGAGCTGGCTGATCCGTGGTTGGTGCCCGAATCAGAAAGCGAGGGAGAGTTCCGGCAATGGCAGCTGCTAGTGTAGTGTCTTGCAATTGAGTTTACAGTGCAGTATTCTGTAAGACATGAGTCGAGCAGCGGCGCCGTTGGCGATATCCGATGGACAGCGAGAAGTTTTGGAAACCTTGGCCAGTTCGCGGGC
>JBOHFC010000200.1:0-8351 GCA_050701375.1 Pseudonocardiaceae bacterium | reverse complement strand
GGGTCACCCACTTGCTTTCTTGGTCGACTTCATCCAAGCTGCCGCGTACCTGACGGGAGCAGCTGCCCCGGGGAGGCGTGTTGATGAAAGGAGGCCGTCCAGCGGCGACGGCCGTTGCGGCGACACTCATTTGTCCCGCCACGACTCCCCGCCCAGCACGCTTCCCTAGCATGAAAAATCCTGCACTAAGGAAGCGGTGGTGGAGTTGGCTAGAACGGATGCTCGATCCAGGGGATCTGGAGGAGCTGGACTGTTCAACGTTATCAGTGTGGTGATCCTTGTCGTCGGCGTCTTGGTCATCGGCATAGCGGCTGCGCTGCTCGCCCGAACCCTGGCGGCGGCGCAGAGCATCGACAAGAAGGCGCAGACGATCGCCGGAAATGCCGGCAACATCGATGTAGCGACGAACTCGGTCATCCAGTTGAACCGGACCAACGAGGTTGCCGCGTCGATCTTGCAGAGCGCGAAGCCGTTGCAGGGCCTGCTCAACACGGCAGACTCCACCGCCCGGGACATCGACGGCTTGGCGAAGTCGATCAACACCACCGCGGGGACCATCAACGGCACGGCCGGGACCATCAACGGCGTGGCGACCGCGATCAACGGCTCGGCGACCGCGATCAACGGCGCCGTCGGGACCATCAACGGCACCGCCTTCACGATCAACAGCACCGCGAAGGGCATCGATAGCCGGGCCTCGGCCATCCTTGATGTGTCCAACCGGATCGACGTCGACGCGGCGAACATCAACGAGGCCCTTTCCCGGACCGTCGTGATCGCCCGGAACATCAGGACTGACGCCGGCAATATCCTGAACCAGGCGATCAGGGCAGAGGCGACGTCTCGCTGCATCGATGCCAAGGTGCGTCTTAACCTGATCAACCCGCCGCAGCCTGGCTGCTGAAGGAGGATGGAAGATGACAACAACGCAATTCTCTAGAACCTCGTCAAATGCTCCTGCAGCAGTTGGCAGCTCGTTCGCTCGGTTTTTGTGGATCTTCACCACCCTTGGTCTGATCGTCGTCATCGTCGTCATCGGCTTCCTGATCGGCATCGTCCGAGCGCTGGAGTCGATCGACAACGGTCTGTTCACCGCTTCTAGTTCGGTGACGGGTGCGACCGGCAACGTCCAGCCGCTGCCCAACTACATCCAGACGATCAACGCCGCGCTGACGGATATCGATACCTCCCTGAAGCCCATTCGTGGTCAGGTGGCCGACGCCACCGCTTCACTGGTTTCGATCAGGGGCACGGCGCAGAACATCGACGCGTCGTTGAAGGACACCTCCGGGTCGCTGGTCAACACGGCAGGATCTCTGGTCAACACCTCGGGAACGTTGGTTGGTGTTACCCAGTCGGCGACGGCCATCTCCACCTCGTTGGTCGACACTTCCAACGTGCTGCTCAACGTTCTGGGCACCGCCACGGCGATCGACGGCACGCTGGAGTCGGTTCAGAACGCGGACAGCCGAGGCACCGCCGCGGTGACCCCCGAGGTCAACGCGATCAACTCTTCTCTGCAAAGTACTGAGAACGACCTCAGCACCATCAACCTGCAACTCGCAGAGACCAACCGTCACCTCACCAACATCTGCACCTCGCCGACCCTGTCCTTGCTGCCTCCGCTGCGGTGCGACCCGGCCCGACCGTAGGAGGTGACTTATGGCAAGACAACGCTTAACGTCGCAAGCTCTCCCAGGGATCATGCTGGTCATTGTTATTCTCTGGGCGTTGACTGCGGTGATCTTTCTGACCGGCATCTTGGCTGCGGCTAACCGTATTGAGAGCCGGGTCGGCCAGATCAACACTTCACTGACGCCGATCAACAGCAAGCTCAACACGGTGCCGATCCTCACCAAGGTTTCGGATACCGCAAACCAGATCCGGGATGCGGCTTCGAACCTCAGTCCGACGATCGGCCGCATCGCCGATTCGGCCAGCAGTATCGACGCCAGCCTCAAGCAGGTGGGCGACACCGTGGGTCCGATCAACAAGTCGGCGAAGGCGATCAACGCTTCGGTGCTGACGATCGGTAAGAGTGTGGGAACGATCGGTCCGGGCCTGGCCAATGTTCGTGGCCTCACCGGAACGATCAATGCTTCCGTGCACTCGATCGATGGTGAGCTTTCCGGGACCCTGAACAACGTGTACGACATCAGGGGTCGGGTTGCTCTGGTCACGGGTCAGGCGGATGACATCTTCCGGTCCGCCAGGCAGATCAATGGGGACACGAATTCCATCAGCGCCATCGTCGGCGTTGCCGGGATCTCACGCACGGTCAACGGTAATGCGTTCGCGATCGAGAGATCTCCGCTACTCCTGAGGCTGGGCAACGCAGGCGTGATGAAGGAAATGGCTGCGGCGTCTGCTCGTCAGGATCCGGCGGCAGCCCAGGCCGGCATCCCGGCACTGGATCTGCTGCCGCAGATCTCAGCACTCGGGCTTCCGGAGTTGCCGGCGCTGCCAGTCGGGCCGGTGCCGTCAATGCTGACCAGCCTGCTGCAACAGTTGCCGGTACTGGGTGACACCGGTGACCTGCTCAGCGGGGTGGTTGCGCCGAAGTAGTCTCAGCAGTTAGCAAGCGGTCCCACCCGGGGGCGCCGGCCACACCAGGCTGGCGCCCCTTTTGGTGTGTCGCACCGAGGGGAGGTGTCCGCGACCTAGCTGGATCACTGATCGTGGTCATTCATTCACGTTAAGTTATCGTTGCAATCGCCACTCGGATGGCTTATTTTCGAGGTTGCGTGACCACGGAGAGTGAGGGGGGACCAGCTCGGATCCACCTTGGGGATTGCTCGCCGAGCGCGGCGCTCGACCGCGCACTCAGAGGGGGCTGCAGGCGATTCCCAGGCCGGTCCGGGTTTTTCGGCTTTGCATGGCTCCTCCATGGGCGAGAAAAGGAGCGATATGAGGGTTTCAGACGTCTTCACGCTAGCCGGCGCCAGTGGCTCTGGCTACGACCACGGCGACACTTACTCGAACTTCGGCTGCAGTGCCGGGGACTGTTACGCGGGGGATAAAGGCCGCTACAGCTACTACTACTACTCCAACAGCGGCTGGCTCGACGGCTACGGCGGCGGCTACAACGGGGGCTTGCGCAACGAAAGCGCCACTGGCGGCAGTGGGTACAACCGGCTTCAAGGGTAGTCCGCAACATGCGGCACGCCCGGCGGTGGCCTCAGCTCCTGCCACTTCGTTTGCAGGGGATTTTCAGGGGATAGGCCACCGCCTGGTCACAGTTTCATCGGCTCGGCGTGTGCGGCAATCTGGATGTCAGTGCCGGCGGGGGCGAGCTCACGCAACCACCCGTAGTATTTCTCAGTCATAGCCAAGTGGGCTTGGTGGATCGGCACCGCGAGGGACGGGGCGACGGCGCGAAGGTAATCCACCGCTTCGGACATCTTCAGCCACGGCGCCGCGGTGGGTATCAGCAACAGGTCGACATCGCGACCTGGCGCAGTGAACGAATCCCCAGGATGCAAGACGGTACCGGCGTCACCGGCTATCAGGTACCCGTTGTTCGACACTACCGGGACATCCGGGTGGATCACGCCATGATCACCGCCGATCACGTCCACCGTCGTACCCGCCAGTTCGAGACGTTGCCCGGGACCGACCACCTGGTGCGCAATGCCCGCGTCGACCAGTTGCGGCGCCGAGCCCGTGTCGGCGAGTAGCTGCGCCGCCGGGTTGCCGGCCAGTAACGCGGGAATCCGGGCGAGATCGAGGTGGTCGGGGTGCTGATGGGTCACCAGGATCGCATCCAGCCCGGTGAGCTCCTCGAAGCCGGCCGAGTACACCCCCGGATCGAGCAGCAGCCGAGCCGTCCCGATCTCGACCAGCACACAGGACTGCCCGAAATGAATGATCTGCACGGGTATCTCCTCCTGCGCTGGGTTCCCATCCTGATGGCCGCGCGGCGGCCCCGCAGGCAAGGGTGCCATGAAGCGGTGGAACACAGGTAGCCTCGCACCGTGCCACGAGTGGTCGTCGACGTCGTACCGAAGCCTGAAATCCTCGATCCGCAGGGTCAGGCGATCGTGCGCGCCCTGCTTCGGATGGGCTTGCACGGGGTGCGGGAAGTGCGGCAGGGCAAACATTTCGAGTTGGACGTCGACGACGACGTCGACGTCGAGACGCTGCACCGGATCGCCGGCGAGTTGCTCGCAAACCCGGTGATCGAGAACTGGACGGTACGGCGCCTATGAGCCCCAAGACGGTAAGTCTCAGTCGGTCGAGCGCTGCCTGCCGGATCGGCGTCATCACCTTCCCGGGCACGCTCGACGACGTCGACGCCGCCCGCGCGGTGCGCCACGCAGGGGCGCAGCCGGTGGCGCTGTGGCACGCGGACGACGACCTGCAGGGCGTGGATGCCGTGGTAGTGCCCGGCGGGTTCTCCTACGGCGACTACCTGCGGGCCGGCGCGATAGCCGCACACCAACCAGTGCTGCGCGCGGTAGTCGACGCCGCCCGCCGTGGCACGCCTGTGCTGGGCATCTGCAACGGTTTTCAGATTCTCTGCCAGGCGGGGATGTTGCCCGGCGCTTTGGTGCGCAACGCCGGGCTGCACTTCGTCTGCCGTGACCAGCGCTTGCGGGTGGAAACCAGTGCCACCGCGTGGACGGGCCGGTATGCCCCTGGCGCGGAGATCCTGGTGCCGCTGAAATCCATCGAGGGCCGGTACGTAGCCGATTCGTCGACGCTGGCTGCGCTAGAGGGTGACGGGCGGGTGGTGTTGCGCTACCTGGGGCGCAGCCCTAACGGGGCGGTGCACGACATCGCCGGGATCGCCTCGCCCAACGGCCGGGTGGTGGGCGTGATGCCACATCCGGAGCACGCGATCGACTCGCTCACCGGTCCGTCGACCGACGGGCTGGATCTATTCCGCTCCGCCGTGGACGCGGTGCTCGGCTCGGTGCACGCCTAGGACCCTTGCTCGGGCACGGTGGGACCGCCCCCACGCCGGGCCCACTGCGGCAGGAGTTCGGCGACCGTGATGTCGACCGCGAAGGGCTCGCGTCTGAGCAGGCGCCGGTCCGGACCGGTCACCTGGTACGAATCGCCGTGTCCGATGCCGTAGGTGCTGACCAGTGGCGGTTCCATCTCGATGCGCCAGTAATGCGGGATCCCGTAGCGGGCGTAGAGCGCGGGCCTGGTGGCACGGTCCTCCAGATGGCTGCCCGGCGACTCGATCTCGACGGCTATCAGCACCTCCGACGCCGCGAACCAGTGCCGTCCCGGCTGATCGCTGCGCACCACCAGGACGTCGGCGATGCGGGTCAGCTGCCGGCCGAAGCGGATCTCCACCGCCTGGGTCACGACGAGCGGTTCGGGTGCGACCTCCTCCAGGCGGACCAGCAGCCGGGCAGCGACGGCCTGGTGCAGGCTCGACGGTGAGGGTGACACGGTCAGCGCTCCGTCCGTCAACTCGTGCCGGTAAAGGCTTTCGGGGAGCGCGTCGAGGTCCTCAACCGTCCAGCCCCCAGACGGCACCACGGGCAACGAATCGGTCACGGTCGCCTCCCTCGCGGGAGTCTATCCCCGCGTCCCGGTTCGCGATTCGGCTCCCAATGGCGATCGCGGCGTGGCCCGTACGCTGCGAGGGTGTCCGTTGATTCGGCGAGGGAGACTGTTGATTCTGTGCAGCATGCGGCTGCTACGCCCGAGCAGGGGCAGCCGTACCGGGAGTTGGGGCTCGCCGATGACGAGTACGCGCGGATCAGGGAGATCCTCGGCCGCCGGCCGACGGCTGCCGAGCTGGCGATGTACTCGGTGATGTGGAGCGAGCACTGCTCCTACAAGTCCTCCAAGGTGCATCTTGGCTATTTCGGGGAGACGACCACCGAGGCGATGCGGGCGCGGATGCTCGCCGGCATCGGGGACAACGCCGGTGTCGTCGAGGTAGGCGACGGCTGGGCGGTGACCTTCAAGATCGAGTCACATAACCATCCGTCCTATGTGGAGCCCTACCAGGGCGCGGCGACCGGGGTCGGCGGGATCGTGCGCGACATCATGGCGATGGGCGCCCGACCGGTCGCGGTGGCCGACTCGCTGCGGTTCGGCCCCGCCGATGCCGCGGACACCGTACGGGTGCTGCCGGCCGTGGTGGCGGGGATCGGCGGCTATGGCAACTGCCTCGGCTTGCCCAATATCGGCGGTGAGCTCGCCTTCGACCCTTCCTATGCGGGAAACCCACTGGTCAACGCGTTGTGCGTGGGCGTGATGCGGGTGGCTGACCTGCACCTGGCGCGCGCCAGCGGCACCGGCAACAAGATTGTTCTCTTCGGTGCACGCACCGGACTCGACGGCATCGGCGGGGTTTCGGTGCTGGCGAGCGAAAGCTTCAGCGACGGAGACGGCGACCGCGGCCGCGGCCGTGGTCGAGCCAAGCTACCCAGCGTTCAGGTGGGTGATCCGTTCACTGAGAAGGTGCTGATCGAATGCTGCCTGGAGCTCTTCGACGCCGGCCTGGTGGCCGGAATCCAGGATCTCGGCGGCGCGGGATTGGCCTGCGCGACCAGCGAACTGGCCAGCGCCGGTGACGGCGGCATGCGGATCGATCTCGACGCGGTGCCGCTTCGGGCACAGGGCATGACGCCGGCCGAGATCCTGTGCAGCGAGTCCCAGGAGCGGATGTGCGCGGTGGTGCGTCCGTGTGATGTGGACGCCTTCCTGGCGGTCTGCGCGAAGTGGGAGGTCACCGCCACGGTGATCGGTGAGGTCACCGACGGCGATCGTCTGGTGATCACCTGGCGCGGTGAGACCGTGCTGGACGTGCCGCCTCGCACCGTCGCGCACGAAGGTCCGATCTACCACCGACCGGTCCTACGTCCGTCCACTCAGGACGCTCTGGAGAGGTCCACTCCGGACGTGTTGGCCCGGCCGTCCACACCGGAGGGACTGCGCGCGGCGGTGCTGCGGATGGTGGCCAGCCCCGGGCTGTGCTCGCGGGCGTGGGTGACCGACCAGTACGACCGGTACGTCCGGGGCGCCACCGTGCTCGCCCAACCCAGCGACGCGGGCATGGTGCGCATCGACGAGGCCACCCAGCGCGGCGTGGCGGTGGCCACCGACTGCAACGCCCGGTACTGCGCGCTGGATCCCTACGCCGGCACCCAGCTGGCGCTGGCCGAGGCCTACCGCAACGTCGCGGTGACCGGCGCCACTCCGCTGGCGGTGACCAACTGCCTCAACTTCGGCGCGCCCACCGATCCCGGCGTGATGTGGCAGTTCGAACAGGCCGTCCGGGGGTTGGCCGACGGTTGCGCCCAGCTGGGCATCCCGGTCACCGGGGGCAACGTGAGTTTCTACAACCAGACCGGTGACACCGCGATCCTGCCCACCCCGGTGATCGGGGTACTCGGCGTGATCGATGACGTGCGTCGGCGGATCCCCACCGGACTGGGCGGCGCCGGCGACGAGGTCTGGCTGCTCGGTGAAACCCACGACGACTTCGGCGGCAGCCAGTGGGCGCATGAGGTGCACGGCCACCTCGGTGGTCGCCCGCCCGCGGTAGACCTGGCTCGCGAGCAGGCGATCGGTGCGGTGCTCGCCGCCGCATCCCGCGACGGGCTGGTGAGTGCGGCGCATGATCTGTCCGACGGTGGGCTGGCGCAGGCGTTGGTGGAGGCCTGCCTGCTCGGCGGAGTCGGCGCTCGGGTGACGCTGTCGGCGCAGCTCGATCCGTTCGTCGCCCTGTTCGCTGAGTCTTCCGCGCGCGTCATAGTCGGAGTGCCCGGCGCCGCTACAGAGCGCGTCGCTCAGCTGTGCGCGGACCGCGGAGTGCCGGTGACCCGCTTCGGTGCCGTCCACACCGCGCCCGATCTGGAGATCGTCAACGTAGCCACGTTCCCCCTCGACGAACTCCGCACCGCCTGGACCGCCACCCTCCCCACCCTGTTCAACCCGTGAACCTGCCCCCATCGCGTTCTGGATGCAGACTGCATCAATTGGGCCCTGGATTACCGCAGTCTGCATCCAGAACGCGGGGAGGTTGGCGCGTGGAAGAGTTGGCGTGGGTGCTTGGGAAGGTTGCGGGGTGGTTGGATGGGGGCACGGAGCCGGCGCGGGATGAGCTGGCGCGGGCGGTCCGGTTGAGTGTTCGTGCGCTGGCGCAGGTGGCTCCCGGCGCCACCGTGGAGGTTCGGGTGCCACCGTTCGCCGCCGTGCAGTGCGTCGCCGGTCCGAGACACACCCGCGGTACCCCACCCAACGTCATAGAAACGGACCCGAGAACCTGGCTGCAGCTGGCCACCGGCCGCCTGACCTGGCCGCAAGCCCTAGCCGACGGCCGGGCGATGGCCTCCGGCCCCCGCGCAGATCTCTCTCCCTACCTACCCCTGGCACGATGG
>JBOHFC010000199.1:0-2312 GCA_050701375.1 Pseudonocardiaceae bacterium | reverse complement strand
GGATTGCACTGTCACCACTCACTTTCGGCGATCATGGTTTGTGGTTGGGTCGTTGGTGGGTGGGGGCGGCGTCGCGCGCCGGTGGAACCGCGAGGTGTCCACTCGGGGTCAGGACAGCACGATTGCGGCGGCAAGCAGGACCGCGATCAGCGCCAGGGTGACCCGCAACACCCGCTCGTGGCGCCGCCACTGATCGTCCCACCAGCCGGGGTCGCTGCCGTAGTGGCGACCTAATGCCATCGCGGCGCGTCCCACGCCGAAGCCGAGCCCAGCAGTCAACGCCGCGGTCCAGCTGCCCACCAGCAGCACGGCCAGTAGCGGCAGGTAGGGCAGGTTGCTCGGCATGTGGGTGCGTAGGCCGGTGCCCATCTCGAAGCCGAACTGCAGCGCCCCGGCCTGCCCGCCGGTGCCGATCACCGTTGAGGGAACCTGGGCTCGCCGGTGCGGCAGAATCACCCGATGCAACCCGCACTCACCGGCGAGCACGAACAGTGCCGTCGCGGCGACGAGGTCTATTCGCAGCTCGTGTGGTAAAACCGGCCGCACCAGGCTTCCCAGTGCCACCGCCAGCGCGCCGACGGTGAGACCCCCGGCTAGCAGCCCGGCGGTGAAGTAGGCCCGTGACGAATCCCGCCAGACCGGCTAGCTCAGCAGGTACGCCGAGTTAGTGCTTCAAGCCGAGCCGGACAGCGCGTATCCAGCGGTCAGGCCCAGCAGCAGCCAGGCCAGTAACCAGCCTTCGCCCATCAATGGCGCCGCCGCGGCGACCACCGCGAGCGCCGCCAGCGCAGCGGTGACCAGCACCGGACCGAATGCGGCGCGTCGCAGGCCTGAGGTGATCAATCTAGGGCGATCAAATCTAGGCGATCAGCCGTCGGACAGCGTCGCGCTGCAGATCAGCGGTTCCAGGTTCGGCGCCCCGTTGTAGTGGACCTCGCCGTCCGCGCAACGGTAGACGGTAGTGCCGTCCATCCATCGCCAACCATTGCGGGCTTCGCCACCAGCGCGGCAGATGGTGCGCGGCTGGTAGCAATCGAGCCCGTCTTTCCAGTTTCCGTAGCAGCCGCTCTTGAACCACCGGTCGGAACCGCAGTAGGAAGGGGAGTAGGGCGCGCCATAGCAGATCGGTGAGCCCGGGCGGTGCTTGTAGTGCCCGCAATCGAGGTACTCGGTACCTTGCTCCGCTCTGGCCGGACGGGCCAGCGGGATCCATCCCAGCACGGTGAGTCCCAACGTCATGCCGGCCGTGCCGACGACAGCCAGGAATCCCCGCCGGTGCACCGTCGGTGCGGTGTCGCGGAATTGCACGCTGCGGGGCACCGCACCGGGGCCCGGCCGGTCGATCCGGGGGATGTCAGCTTCGATCATCACGCTCCTTGCCGGTGCAGGGCGGTGTTCAGCAGGCTCGTCACCTGCTCGTCGAGGCGCTCCGGGGACTCCACCGGTTGCCCGGCCAGCACCGTGCCGTCGGCACCGACGTGCAGCAGGGCCGGCGCCCACGGTAGGTCGAGCGCCGTGACCAGGCCGGGGTCCACCCGGGACCGGATGTTCGGCGGGTCAGCCCACCGGGCACTGGGGGACAGCACCTCGAACCGGATGCCGGAGTGCTCCCCGGCCAGCCGGATAAAGGGCTCATGGACCGCGTCGCAGAAGCTGCATCCGGGGTCCAGCACCAGCAGCACCAGGGGATCCGCGCCGGCCAACTCCGCTACCCGGCGGCCAGCCGCGGCGCGCCATGGTGGTGCACTGAGCTGGGCCACCTCGGCCTGCAGTTCTCGTAGCTGCCGCAGGATCCCGGCCATCGCCAGCGCCAGCACCGCCAGGCAGACCCAGTTCAGTACCAGCGCCGCGGTGAGCGCGCTCATGCCGCGCGCCCGTCGACTGCTGCCGGCAGCGTGTACAGCAACACCGCCATCACCGCGGCGCAGGCGATCAGCAGGACCGCCACCCCCCCGCCGGGCAGCGCGGCCGCCGGATACAGCGTCGTCGCCGCCAGTGTGGCGGCCGCCAGCACCACGGCCCGGGCGATACCGCCGGGGCCGACCTGGGTTCCCATCCGGTTGCAGCCGCAGTCCGACTCGTCGCCCCGGTACCGGCGCCACGACAGGTGCGCGGCGAAGGCCGCGTACATCATTGTCTGGGCGGCAAGTGCCCAGCGCAACTCCGCGGTACCGAAAACCACTGCGACTACCGACGGCACCCCGACGACGAATTCGACGGCGGCGATGGCTCGCGCCGCCATCAATCCGGTGCCGGCTGCGCGAGCCAACATCTCGGGTGCCCTGATGTGCTCGAGGCCTGCCTCCACGAGG
>JBOHFC010000198.1:0-2357 GCA_050701375.1 Pseudonocardiaceae bacterium | reverse complement strand
GTGCGGCGCCGCGCCGTGCGGCGCCGCACCGCGCAGTGGCGCACCCAGCAGGTCGAAATAGTGCGCCCAGTCCCAGTACGGGCCGGGGGCGTAGTGCATCGCGGCGACTCCGTCCGGCGTAGGGCTGGGTATCTCCTCGTGGCCCATGATGTGCTCCCGGTCCAGCGGGATGTGGTAGCGCGCCGCGAGGTAGCGCACCAACCGGGCGGAGGATTGGTACATCGCCTCGGTGTACCAGCGGGCTCCGTCAGCGAGGACACCCTCGTGCTCTATGCCGATGGAGTGCATGTTGAACCAGTAGTTGCCGGCCTGGTGGGCGATGTCCCTGGTATGGACGAACTGGGTGATCTCGCCGTCGGAGGACCGGATCAGGTAGTGCGTCGAGACCATACTGAGCTGCTGCTGGAATCTGGCGATGGCGTGGTCGTAGGTCTCCTCGGTGTCGTGGATCACGATGTAGCGGATGTCGTCGCCGTCGCGGGGCCGGTCGGCCTTGTCATAGCTGCCGTACGCGGTGGGGTCGGCTGAGTCGGTCCGGGCATAGGGGGCTGGGATGAAGCGGCAGGTCAGTCCGACCGGGCATTCCGGCTCGTCAGCCGGTTGCGCTGCGGCGGTCAGCCCGGATCCCAGCAGGGCGACGGCCAGCGCCACAGCGACCACCAGCACGGCGGCGCCCAACGGTTGGCGTCTGGGCATGTCCGGGTGCTCCTTGCGGCAGCCCATTCACTGCGACTCGACCGGATTTCGGGCGCGACAACTGAACTGGCGATACAACGGATGCAACGAACAGCCATCGCGCGTGGTTACGACCCGCGGGTGCTGGTTTATCTCAGTTGCACTCGCTGCCCGGTAGGGGTGACGGTGAACTGCCAGCGGTCGTCGTCTGGGCTGCCCGCGTCTCCAGTTGGTTGCCCCGAGGGCTTCGACTTCGTACTGGGTTTGTTGGGTCTCGTGGTTGCGGACGAGGTGGGTGTGGTCCGGTCAAGGTTCGTCGTCGAGGTCGACGGCGGTGAGGGTGTGTTTCGACGACATGGACGGTGAACGTGGCACGGCGGGGACGCGGACCGGAGCCAATTTTGCCTGACGACCATGATCATTCCGCACTCACGGTGTCCGTCAAGCCCAACACTCGGGCGGCATCGTCCTCGCGTGCGCTGGGGCGGTCCTGCACGTCGGGCAGAGAGGCGTGGCGCGGTGTGGACGGTCTGCGGCCGAGCAGATCTACGAATGGACCGACGACGGTGCCGTAGTGTGGGTCAGCAGCACGTTAGGGAGGTAGGCACCGTATGCCTGTCGGTGACAGGAACGGGTCGCGCGCTCAGGCAGTCGCGCTTGGTACTGCGATCCGAGAGCTGCGGGAGTCGCTGGGTTGGTCTCAATCCCGGCTGGCCAGCGCGTTGTGCGAGGTCGCCCACCATGCGACCGTGATCCGGGAAAATATCTCCCGCTGGGAGACCGAAGCGGGTTCCTGGCAGGTGGTGGTTGCGGCCACGGCGGTTCTCCCAGCGTGGATGACTGGGGCCACGCAGTCGTCACCTACGGCCGCGATTACATGACCTTTGGTTCCGGTGAGATTCAGAAACGTCTCGCCGCTGACCTCGTCGTACTTCAGCAGCAGCTCGATATCCCCGGTCTGTGGGCTGTCGGGGCGAAGCTGGCGGCTCTGTATGGGAAGACGTTTCCCGGTAGCGACGGCGCGAAGGCGCTGCGCTGGTATCGACACGCAGCCACGTTCGCCGATCGGTCCGAAGACCGAGAGACCCGGGTCTGGGTGCGGGGACGGGCGGCCATTGCGCTGGGCTATGAGGGTGCGTGTCTTGAGGCCGCCGATGTGCTGGCCGAGCAGGCTATTGCGCTAAGTGAGCGGCCGTCTCTTGGTCGGCTTAACGCCGTTATGGGCAAGGCCCACGTCGCTGCGATCCGGGGTGATTCCGCTGCAGCGATGACGCTGCTGGGGCAGGGGCGGAAAGTATTCGACGCCGTGGGGTCCGATGATGCCGAATCCGATTACGCGTGCCGTGGTGGCGGTTCAATGTGTTCATTTCGTTGATGGCCGCGCGGTTGGGCGTGGAACATCTGGCCCTGCAGGCTCAGGATGAGGCGGCCCGAACTCTGCCCGAATCGCTGCCCCGCTTTCGGACTCATCTGGAGATGCACCGAGGGCTGATGCTCGTCCGCGCCGGAGATCGCGACGGCGGGAGAGCCCATGCACGCGCGGCTCTAGATGCGCTCTAGGTGGCTGGTGTTTTTCGCGTGTCGGTGACTCGGTGGCGCGGACCGCTCTGGAATGATGATCATGTGACGTTGGGTCGGGCGCCGAGACAGCGAGACTTGTTGCGGTCGACGGTGGAGTTCTG
>JBOHFC010000197.1:0-5037 GCA_050701375.1 Pseudonocardiaceae bacterium | reverse complement strand
AAAGGGAGTGGTCCCCTTGACCTAGATCAACAGGAGATCAACCGACCGCAGACAGGGACATAAACTGTCCACCAACAGGGAGATCAACTGTCCACCCACAGGGAAGTCAAACTGTCCCTTGACACGGTAAGTCAATGCTCCTTGCTCCCAGGCCAGCTTGAGTGCAAGCCGCACCACTGCGACGGAGGTGCGTGGTGACATGAGCCGTGCTTCGATCGCCCGATGTGACATCAGACCTTCTCGGTCCAACAGATCGACCATGGCATCTACAGTACCTGAGATATGGCGAACGGTAACGTTGGCGTTACTAATCGCGCGAAGCGCGTCACGTTCGCGAAAATGCCGTGTTGCGCCGTGAGCCATCGCTGCAAGTTCCAGTGGGAGAGTGTGCAGTGTCTTGCGCATGCATCGGACGGTCATCAGGTCTGCATGCATTTCCGTCTCGAATAGAGTCAGTGCTACAGTTTGCGATACGCTACGAGCGATGACCGTCGCAAACGGCGACGGCAATCGAGCCGCATGCAGTCCAAGGGTGGCCTGAGCGATTCCTGAGACCGAGTCGAAC
Source organism: Pseudonocardiaceae bacterium (assembly GCA_050701375.1). Classification (GTDB taxonomy): domain Bacteria; phylum Actinomycetota; class Actinomycetes; order Mycobacteriales; family Pseudonocardiaceae. Next base: position 4,472 of record JBOHFC010000197.1, on the reverse strand, counting down.
TTGGTATCTTCAGAAAGACCTTGGCGTCGTAGCAGCAAGTTCCACAGCTGCCGCGCTTCGCTGTCTCCAAGCGCGTAAGAGCCGACGACGACCGGTGTATCATACATCATGGCGTAATGCTAACACATGTCTTACTAACGATGTCTACTTAGCCCTGTGCGTTCCAGCGATCCTCCACAAAGGCACGCAAACGTCGATAAGATCGCTCCGTTTCCAGCCAATCTGCATTTGTTCCCCACCAATGTCGTTCATTGTGGTGAATGTGGAATTTCGACCAATCTCCATCCCAGTCAGGTTGCAAGTGCGTGCCGTACACACCATAGACATCAACCTGATCGTACACTTGCGTCCCGGGCAGCGGCACGAAACGGAACAATGAAACCCGTGAGATAGCCGCACCCAGATCCCGCAATAATTTGATGGTGTCATCGGTTGTCTCAGAGTCTTCGCCCGGGAAGCCGTGAATGATGAACACTTTCGCTTCGATACCCGCATCGACCGCCGCGTATATGGCTCGCTTGATTTGCTCCTGCTTGGTATTCTTGCGCATCATCTTGAGTAATCGTTCACTTCCCGACTCCATTCCGTACTTGACCTCAATGCAGCCAGAGTTGGCCATCTTGCGAAGTAGGGGCTCGTCAATGGTGTCTACACGCGATAACGCTGACCACCGCAATCCAAGGTCTTCGATGTTGTCGCAGATATCGCCTACTTTGTTCTTGTTGACGATGAAACTATCGTCAACTATAGCGAAGCCCTCGATCCCGTAGCAGCTGATCAGACGCTGAAGTTCGCGTCGAGCGCTGGCTCCGCTTCGGTACTGAATTCGAGTCTGGCCAGCAGCGCAGAAGCTGCAGGGGAAGGGGCAGCCACGACTGAACATCACGTGTGCCATGCGAAGGTCAGTACCAGCGAGCCGGTCAGGGATTACGAAGTCGTCGACGTCCAAAAGGTGTCGCGCGGGTAACGGAAGCGCGTCAATGTTGCGGAGCAACGGACGGGCTGGCCCCCGGCGCACCTCCGTGCCGTACCGCCAGTGCACACCCGCCACATCGTCGAACCGCTTGGTGTCCGCACGGTCGAGGATCTCAAGGATCGTCTCCTCTGATTCGCCATCCGTAGCGACATGCGCGCGAAAATCTTTGATAGTGTCCAACGGGTAGAAGTTGCAGTGAACCCCGCCAGCCATGACGAGAGCGTCCTCACGGATCGCGCTGTGGTCCCTCGCTTCGCGCATGAAGCCGTACGTCGCAGATGACGCCAAACTGAAACCGACGGCGTCGTAGTCCCTCAGCTCTAGGTAGGTCTCACGGGGGGTAACCTCGTTGATCGTCACATTGTGACCAGCCTGTTCGATGACAGCGGCGAGGTAGAGCACACCGAAGGGCGGGAACTCCCTCCGATGTTCTTTGAAGCGCGCCATGTCGTAAACTTCGGGGTAAAGCAGCGCTACCTTCATGATTGACTGTCCCTTTCTTTGAGGATCAGGCTTGTCAGCGTGTCCGCTACTTGGCCGGCTGCGGCTGAGCCGATATCGTGCTCGCGCACCGGGTAGCCGGCGCATCGCAGGAAAGACAGCGCGTCCTTATACATCGCCAGTTCGCGACGACTCGCATCGTCGCTGTCGGTATGGAAACGGCTGTATCGACCGCGCGAGCGAGCGCGTGTCGCGCACAGCAGAGGATCGCCGACCAAGATGAACGCAATATCAGGCACAGTAATACACTGATAGATGCTCCATACGTGATCGCGCTCGATACCATCCAGAAAGTCGAGCACCAACGATGACGGCGCATATCGGTCACATACAACCACTGAACCCCGTTCGAGCGCGCCGCGGACCGTTGTCTGGTCATGGTGATAGCGGTCCGCTGCGACTAGACACGTCAGTGCAGCGCCGAAGAATTGGTTGGTACCGCGCCCGTGCCAATTCGCCGAGCGAGGACCGTGAGGGAGTGGTTGTGAGCACAACAGGCACACCAGCCGCAGCGAGGCGGTCCCGGATCAGCCCACTGACTGTGGTCTTACCGACGCCACTAGGACCGTCGAGCGTAACGAGTAGCCCGCCACCGGGAGACATCGCTTCAACCCTCTCCCCGCATGTGATTCGAGGTTAACGAACATTAGAGTGAGTTCATCATCGGCGGTTCTTCGATAACAGTGGGAATCTTGGGCTGACGTGCGGATCGAACACGATCCGTCCCTCGACCTTCGATACCACCACGTTGATGAAGCCCGCCCGAAATCCGGCAGGTCACTGCCGGCCGCCCGGCCTTACCCGGCGGGATGGTCCTGGTCGTCATGTCAGCAGCTCCCCGATAGTCGCGGCACCACACGGCGCAGGGCCACCGGCCGCGGCGACCCCAAACCGTCGGGCACGCTGGACACCGCCCGTACCGCGGCGGTTGATGCGGCAACAGCGCGCGCAAAGCGTCGACTAGCGTCGGGTCGTTGCCCGTGCGTTCCAGCTCACCCAGACGGTCCCATACTGCGCCGACAGGGTTGCCGTGCCGGGGCACGCCAGCCAGAAACCGTTGAGTCGTCTCCGGCAGACCACCGTGCCGGCGGGGGGTCGTCATCGCCCACTGGGGTTGGCGAGCGCCTGAATCGCCCGCCTTCGCCTCAGAAGCTCTTCTACGAAGACGTCGTTTTCCGCGTCGCGGCCCTTGTCTGCGTTGTCCAAGAACAGCTTGGCCAGCGCCTCCGCAGGGGTGAGAGGCGCAGTGGGAGAGTGCGTGGGGGGTACGTCAGGGGCGGCGTTGGTCACGGTTGACGAGAGTGAACGCGATCAAGCCCATGGTGTCCACCAGCGTGGACGTCACCCGGACCGGCTACACCGGCAGACCGGCCCGGTAGGCCATCCCCCGCAGCTCCCGGCCGACCGCGTCGCGACGGGAGCGGGTGAGCAGCTCAGCGAGTACGTCGCGGACGATCGGATTTCGCTGGATTCGGTGCGGAGAGATCAACTCCGCGCGACGCAGCGCCCGCACGGCATCCTCATGGCGTCGCCGCAGCCGGGCCAGTGCCTGGCCATAGTCGGCCCAGTAGGCGACCCGGCGCGAATGGTTGGCATGCGCCTCCGGGTTCATGCCCTCAGCGATACTCACTACCCGTTCATGGTCCCCGACCTCCAGCAATCCGGAGATGCGGTAGAGGTCGACGTTGATCGGCCCGAAGCCCAGCCCGTAGGCGTTGCCCTCCCCAGTGCGCTCCGCCAAGTCACCGGCATAGTCCAGCGGAGCACCCACATCACCGCTGCGCCTGTCTGCCGCAGCGACCACCGACCGACGCAGCGCGAGGAAACCCGCCAGCTGCATCGTCTCCGGGGTGTTCGTCGGCACGGTCACGGTGTTGAGCATGGCCTCCGCGATGTCGAATGCCCCTTTGGCGAGCGCGACCCTCGCGCCAGAGGCAGCAACGAGGCCCATCGAGGCCGCAGTACCGTGCTCCTGCGCAGCTTGTCGCGCCAGTAGGACGGCCTGAGAGCGCAGGTCGGGCGAGGCACCCGAGAGGCTCAGCCACGGAACGGTGATTTGGGTGTGCAGCAATGCCGACAGACCGAGCAGTTCGGCCACGTCGCGGCCAGCGGCAATGCTGGCATGTAGGTCCCGGATCAAGCTAGGCAGGGCGGTCCCGACTTCCTGTTCCCGCTCGCAACGGCACAGCGCGTCGACCGTCGCCGTCACCCTCGCGCGCAGCGCCTCCACGGGGAGCACTTGCCCTCCTGACAGATCGTGGCTGACCGCCGTCAACGCAAGATCAACCGCTTGCACAGCGCTGTCGGTTTGCCCGTTGGCCGGTGCTGGCACTGGGAGCCTCATCAGCTCGGACGGGGCGATCTGTAGGGCGTTGGCCAATGCCACGATCTCCGAGAGGCTGTCCAGGGCACGTTCCCCGCGCTCGATCTGTGACAGGCGGGACTTGCTGATCCCGGCCAGCCCGGCCACTACCCGCAGGGACTTGCGCCGGGCATTGCGGATCTGGCGCAGCCGGGCACCGATCGTCCGCGCGTTGTCAAAGTCCACCGAGCACCACTCCATCGCCGAGGTGATCTCCTTCGCCGATGCCCCGGGACCGTCGCCCCGGGGCATGAACCTCAGCGAAGAGGTGCATTCAGCCTAACCCTGCCTGGTGGTGGACCCTGCGCAGCGCGGACCCCGCCAGGCAGGGCTACACCACCTCGGTCACCATCGCTGGCGCCGATTTCTACCTCACCGCCAACCCCAAACGATGACGGGACGCTCGGTGAGATCTTCATCAAGTTCGGCAAGCAAGGCTCAACGCTCGGTGGCCTGTTCGACGCCGTGGGCATCTCCGGCTCACTCCGCTAGTAACGCATTCGTTATCTAGGTGGCTGGTGTTTTTCGCGTGTCGGTGACTCGGTGGCGCGGACCGCTCTGGAATGATGATCATGTGACGTTGGGTCGGGCGCCGAGACAGCGAGACTTGTTGCGGTCGACGGTGGAGTTCTG
>JBOHFC010000196.1:0-5152 GCA_050701375.1 Pseudonocardiaceae bacterium | reverse complement strand
AGCATGAGCCAGTCGAGTGGATCTGGTGTCGTGAACTCGACAGCACGGACGTTCCCGCGACGAAAAAAGTCCGTGCTGTCGGGTTCACGACGTGCCCGATCGCTGTGGCACACCCATCCAGCGGTGGGGTTAGTGAACGTATTGGTAGAACCAGTTGATGGTGGCGACCCAAGCCGCTTCTGCCTGGGTCGCGTTGCAGCGCGGGCCAGTGTCGTTGTGAAACGCGTGGTCTACCCCGGGATAGACCTTGATCTGGTACGGGCCGCCGGTGCGGCTCAGCTGCTGTGCGATCTCGTCTTTTGTGCTGGTGATTCGGGTGTCGCGCTCGGCGTAGATGGCGAGCACCGCGGCCCTGGTGGTTGCCAGTCCGGCCAGATTCTTCGGCGGTGGACCTGCTGGCGACGCTCCCGGTGATCAGGGTCACCCGACGGAGCAACTCCCGCCGGCTGATCAGTCCAGAATTGAAATCTTCGACGTGTTCCCCGACCAGGTAGTGCTTGACGTCGGTCATCAGCTACCTCTCCCCCAACAGCGTTGCCTCAGCTCGGAAGCCCGACACAGACCGCAGCCGGTTTCTCAGCCCGCTCTCAGATGGCCGGCGGATCGTGAGAATTATCGCCCCCGGACAACCGGAACGGCGAAAAGGAGGTAGTGATGAGCACCCCGGATGAACCAGGCACCCCCGAACCGGGCCGCCCCGCGCCCAGTACTCCTGAGCCGGGTAACCAGGTGGCCACCACGGAAACGTTGGGACAGCGGGAGACTCGGAGAGCGCGGATGGGTCGGGGCGTGCGCGTTGTCGTGCGGCATCGAGCCACTGCCATAGTTGGCGCGGCGCTGGTGGGACTGCTGGTCGGCGGCGGAGTAGTCGCGGCCGTCGAAGGGTCGGGTTTTCGGGGCCACGGTGGCGGATATCGCAACCACCATGGCCCGCTGCACCAGTTCGAGCATGGGCACAGCTGGTTCGGCAGCGAAGACCGCTAACCGCCCCCGGGGTTGCGCTGCATGGCGTCACCCGGGTTTGGGGTCGAGGGCGGGGATGATGGGGGTGACGATCCGGCCGATCTGGTCGATCTCCACCTCGACGGTGTCGCCTGCGTGCAGGAACCGTGGGGGCTGGCGAGCGAACCCGACACCATCAGGGGTTCCGGTGGTGATCACGTCGCCGGGGCAGAGGGTCATACAGCCCGAAGCGTAGGCGGCGATCTCGGGCGCTGAGAAGATCATGTCCGCGGTGGAACCGTCCTGCATCACCTCGCCGTTTACCCGGGTGACTATCCGCAATCGGTCAGGCTCGGGAATCTCGTCGGCGGTGACCAGCCATGGACCGACGGGGGCCGAGAAGTCGGCGTTCTTGCCCAGCATCCACCGGCGGCCGGCTCGTTGGAACCCGCGTGCGGTCAGGTCGTTGAGGCACAGGTAGCCGCTGATGGCCGCCCGCGCTTGCTCGACGGTCGCGTCGCGCAGGTAGTTGCCGACGACGACGGCCAGCTCGCCCTCCCAATCCAGGTGGTCTTCCCGGGGCGGGACCGGGACGGGGTGCCCGCTGACGGTCAGCGTGGACGGCCAGCGCCCGAACAGTTCAGGGTTCTCCGGGACGGGCGCGTTCGTCTCCGCCGCGTGCGCGGCGTAGTTGCGGCCGGCGCACAGCACATGGGCAGTGAGCGGGACCGGGGGCAGGTGCTCGACCTGGTCAACGGTGACCGAGCCGGGCGTGGCCTGGCGGGCGGCCGCGAAGCCAGTGTCCGGGGCCGACCAGAACTCCTCCACCGAGCTGATGGAGGCCAGCATGCCGCCGTCCATCACCCGCGCCATGATCGCGTCGGCGCCGTCCCGGTATGCGATGAGTCTCACTACCTACCTCCGAGTCTGATAAGCGGCTGGTCGCGGTAGGCCCGGCTCGGCGGCACCACGACTCTCATCCGGCGGTCCCTTAGCCCGTGTTTTCCGGTCAGCGAGGCAGGCTGTCCCAGAAGAGCAGTTCGTAGGCCTGCAGCAGCCTGGCCGCCCGCGCGATGCTGGCCGGATCGACTCCCTGTGCGAGCCCGGCGTCGATCACCTCCAGGCTGATTCGCTCCAGTTCTGTCGTGGGGGCGGCGAAATGCGCGAAGAAGGCACAGTCCTGCGCGGTGAGCTGGTAAGTGCTGGGCAGGGCGTCAGCCATCCGGGCACAACAGCTGCCCCAGGCATCCAGGTTCACCAGAAAGGCGCCCGCGACCTCGGCCGGCGTGCCGTCTCGGGCCAGCCGCGCCACGTAGGACGGGTACACCTGGCAACCGGGCGCCGGTTCATAGCCCTGGCGCGCCGAACTGTCCAGGCCGACCGCGGTGGCGAAGGCCCCCAGCGCCTGCAGAGCGACTCGCTCCCCGGCGGCCATGCTCGCCAGGTAGCTATGCGCCGGCTCGGCAGGGAACCGCTGGGTGAGTACCTCGAAGCTGCGCAGATCACTGGGGATCACCTGGTGCTGCTCACCCGCGAAGGCTCGCAGGGCCCCGGTGGACAGCCGTCCGGCTTCCAGCTCCGTCAGCCACGAGTTACCCTTGATGCGTTCCTCGACGTCAACCAGGTCCTGCCGCAGGCCGGCGCAGAGCTGCTGCGCATCCACCATCACGTCACCCTCCCTGCCGCCACTGGCGGTGTGCACTCTGTTGATGCGGGTCGTGGACGTCGGGGCCGAGGATGCCGATGGTGGCTCCCGACTGCGTCGGATAACACTGTTGCAGCCGCAGCGGGAACAGTCTGGTCAACCTCGACCCAGCTACGCGGGCACTGATGCCCCGCTCAGCCCGCCGTGTCTCGACGACGAACCTGCTATCCGGCGCTCCGCTACCTACCCGGGACCGGGCTCCCACCCGCTGACCCGATCCAGCTTCCAGGACGCACCATGCCGCACGTGCACGGCCCCAGACATCCGGCACCGCACACCAAAAACTCCGCACCCGCATCCGATGACCCGCACACCGCGCACCCGGCTCTATCGTGGTGCACGAAGCGATGCAGACCGCCACTGAACCGGGGCACGCAGGAAAGGCCGGCGCCCGCCTCGCCTGCCTCGCCCTGACCGGGCGGTAGCTGCCGGCACCAGGGCCGCGGCTTTGCCACCGAAGCGGTGGGACAGGTCCTGGAGCATCGGTTCACCAAGCGGAATCTGCGACGGATTTCCGCCGATGCACGCAACGTGCCCTCCGCGCGGCTACTCCGGCGATTGGGCTTCGTCGAAGTAGGTTGCCGGCGGGCGCACACCTGGATCAAGGGCGAGTGGACCGACGGCGTGCTGTTCGAGCTCCTCGCCGTCAACTGGCGGCCCGCTGATGCGCCGCCCTGCGACGTCTGATCTCGCTGTGATGTTCGGTCGCCGGCTGGCTTGCTGCGCCGGAGATGTGCACGAGGGTGTGATGGCGGTGGCGCATCAGGCCGCTTCGGTGTGCAGGTGATCAGCGAAAGCGTCCAGGGCGGCATTGGCTGCCGCGTACGGACCCTGCATGACGGCACCGAAGTAGCCCGTAGCCGAGGAGAAGAGGATCAGCGCACTGCCGGGGCGTTCTTTGAGGATTTGATGCAGATTCCATGCCCCGCAAATCTTCGGCTCCATCGCCGCGGTGAGTTGATCAGCGGAGCACTCCAGCAGCGAGTGCTCGGTGTAGTGGCTTGCGAGGTGCACAACGCCTACGACGCGTGTCTTCCAGTGCGCCTCGGCCTGCTCGATGCAAGTGCGCACGCGTTGCTCATCGGTGACGTCGGCTACTGCGTATCGAACGTCGGCGCTCAGCACGCGCAATTCTTTGAGCGCGACAGTCGCGCTGGTGCCCAGTTCCCTGGTGGGATCGGGCTGAGGGAGGTGACGGCGGCCGAGGACCAAGAGTTTCGCGTCATAGTAGGTGAGCAGGTGACGCGCGATCTCCACGCCGATAACCAGCCCGACCCGACGTTCGTCACGGCCTGCGCGACGGTCAGCGGGGGCAATCCGTTTGTACTACGCGAGCTGATTTTCGATCTGGCCGCAGATGGTATCGCGCCGCTGGCGGCGCAGGCGACGGGTGTGGTCGAACGTGTCCCAGCTCAGGTGGAGCGTGCAGTGTCGGCCCGGCTGGGACGGTTGGACCAGACAGCGGTGCGGCTGGCGCAAACGGTGGCCGTATTGGGTGAGGGCAGCGGACTGCGCCTGGCGGTGGCGGTGGCCGGGCTGAGCATCGACGCCGCTGCTGGAGCGGCTGATGCGTTGGTGACCGCCGAGCTGCTCGCCGCCGGACGACCGTTGCAGTTTGTGCATCCGCTGGTGCGCTCGGCGATCTATGAGCAGCTCCCCTCCGGTGCGCGATCCCAAGCACACGCGCGGGCCGCCCGCCTGTTGGCCAGTGAGGGTGCCGAGCCTGAGCAAGTCGCTGTGCAACTACTGGCCTGTGAGCCGGCGGGCGACGCCGACGCCGTCCGGGCGTTGCGAGATGCTGCGGCGGCGGCGCTGGCACGAGGCGCTCCCGAGACCGCGGTCACCTATCTGCACCGGACACTGGCCGAACCGCCTACAAAATCTGTCCGCGCGGCGGTGTTGGGCGAGCTAGGCGGCGCGGAACGAATCTGGCGTGATCCGGCTGCTGTGGTACATCTTGAACAGGCCTGGCAGGCCACCACCGACCCGGTAGCGCGCGCCCGGCTGACTGGCCAGCTGGCGAATGTGCTGTTCTTCACCGTTGATTGGGCGCGCTCTTTTGCTGTGTTGCAAGCCGGACTGGACGATCTCGGCGACCGCGACCCGGACATAGCGGCGCTGCTGCACGCCCACAAGGCCGCTGAGCTGGTGTATGGCATCCGCCCGACCGAAGCGCCTGAGATCACGCTGGGACGGCTGCGCGAGCTGGCCGCCCCAGACACTCCCGCCAGCCGCTCCACGCAGCTATCCATGGCAGATCTGCTTGCTATCCGCGGCGAGAGTCGCCATGAGGTAGCCCGGCTGGTCGAACGCGGATGGGATAACGGGCGGTTTCTCGCCGAGCAGACCTCCGAGGCAGTGCCCGTCATCATGGCCGTCCTAGGTGGCTGGTGTTTTTCGCGTGTCGGTGACTCGGTGGCGCGGACCGCTCTGGAATGATGATCATGTGACGTTGGGTCGGGCGCCGAGACAGCGAGACTTGTTGCGGTCGACGGTGGAGTTCTG
>JBOHFC010000195.1:0-11612 GCA_050701375.1 Pseudonocardiaceae bacterium | reverse complement strand
CAGAACTCCACCGTCGACCGCAACAAGTCTCGCTGTCTCGGCGCCCGACCCAACGTCACATGATCATCATTCCAGAGCGGTCCGCGCCACCGAGTCACCGACACGCGAAAAACACCAGCCACCTAGGTGGACCACGTCTGCGACTCCGCCGAACCCGAGTAGCGCGATGGATATGCCCATATCGGCGAGTACCCGCACATTGTCCTCGGCCTCGTCCGGCTCGGCGTCCAACGCCGACACCGGGATGCCGACCTGCACCCGTTCGGCAGCAAGACCTGTCTGAGCCAGTGCGCTGACAATGCCTGCCACCAGGTCCGGATCGTGCGACTGCTGCGGTGTGAGATCGACATGAAGCAGCGGCGTTGCCCCGCCGGCGTACTGCCGCCACGAGGCCAACTGTTCGCAGGCACCATGCAGCATCCACTGCCCGAGTGCCGCCAGCAAGCCGGTCCGCGTCGCCAGCTCCAGACACTCGTGGTGCGACGGGGGCCCGTCGTGCGGGCGGTCCCAGTGCAGTAGTGCTTGAAATGCCAGGATCGTGCCGTCGACTAATCGCACCAGTGGTTGGTAGTTCAGTTGGATCTCGCCGCTTTCCCACGCACCCGGCATCGCAGCCGCCAACTGGCACCGGGCGCGATGGATGGCATCACGGTGCGGATCGAACAGTCCCCACTGGCGCTGGCCGCTGCTCTTGGCGCGATGCAGAGCGGTCTCCGCCGCGCGGAGCAGGATCGCCGCTTCCCCGCCGCGGCCATGGTGTTCGACGACGCCAATGCAAGTTGACACCGCCAGCCCGCTGCCCCCGATGTACACCGGCTCGGCCAGTTCGGAATTGATGCTGGTGGCGAGAGTGGCGACGTCCGGTGTCGTGGGTGAATTCTCGATGAGGATCGCGAACTCGTCTGAACCGAATCGGGCGATTATCGCCTTCTCCCGTGCTACAGCGGACTGCAATCGGCCAGCGACTGACTGCAGCACCTGGTCTCCGACCTGGCGCCCGAACGCGTCATTGATTACGGCCAGACCATCCATATCGAGCTTACACACGGTGGTTCGTGAGGCCTGGTCGGCACGTTCAAGGACGCTTTGCAGGGTCGACCCGAAGAATTGCTGATTCGGCAGACCGGTGAGCGCGTCATGCAGCGATTGGTGGCGTAGCTGTTGCCCGAGCAGATGCAAGTCGGTGACATCCTCTACGATCGTCACCTGACCTGTCGGCTCACCATCCACATTTCGGAGCAGGGACAAGGCGATATAGGTCCACGCCGGCTCCCCGTCCTTACCTATCAGCCGGATCCGCTGCGGCAACCGAAAGCCGGTGCTCCTCCCGTTAACAAGTTCTTGATGCGCGGCCCTGAGCGGGGGAACATCATCAGGGTGCAACAGCTCATACAGCGAGTGTCCAGGTGCTAAGTCACCGACAATCTCGACCAAGGCGTGGTTGGTTTCCAAAACATTGCCCTCCAGGTCGCTGATCGCGATGCCGACCGCAGAGAACGTGAACAGCTGCCGGAACTTTGCCTCGCTGAGCCGAAGCTCCCGTTCGGCGTCCTGCCTGGACTTCAGCAGCGCCTGCTTGACCTCTTCCTGCTGGTCGAAAGTTCGGGCGCGCAGCGCAGCGGCGTAACCGGCCGCCATCGCCCCCAACAGGGAGACGACTTTGCTTGCGAGTCCATCGATCCCCTGCAGCTCGGGACTGGCTGGTAGGCCCTGTCCGAGCACTTCCACCGTGCTGCTCAAGCTCTGCTCATCGGTGAAATGGCTCGCGACCAGCCGCTGGCCGACCATCTTGCCCGGCGCAGCCGAGAACTCTTCCACCGCGAGGCTGTTGAACAACCGGTCGAGCAGCTCTCGCAGCACGCGCTCGATCGCGACAGGCGATGTCGGCACGTAAGCCGTGGTTCTCAGCGCCCTTTCCCATAGCCGCGCCAGCTCCAGCCGCTCCGACGTAGCCGGAGATCCAGGACCTTCGAACCGGGCGTCGTCGTCATCGGTGCTCAACAGAACTCCCCATGATCACCTCAGCTGACCGACGTGACGTCGGTTGGGTCGAACTACCCTGAGTGATCACTACTTGCTCCTCGGTTGTGGTGCGGGATCGGAACAGTACCTGTGTCGCGGTTCGGCTTCGCCGGGTTCCGTCTCTCACCGCAGGTGATCAGGCGACTTCACCTTCGCTCAGCTAACGCAACAGCACCAACCAACACAACCTCATCCCGAGAGCTCTTACCGCCACGTCGGGGACTGCCCTGACCTCGATCACCGCAACCACCAAGCAGACAGTAGGCTGCCCGGGATGGGCCGAATGTGAGGTGTGCCATGAGTGAGCAGGTCGCGTGGGTGCCAGATCGCATCGACATAGAGCTACCCAGCGCTGCCCGCGTCTATGACTACCTGCTCGGTGGTGGGCACAACTTCGCCGTCGACCGCGCCGTCGGGGAAAAGGTGCTCCAAGCGCTGCCTAACGGGCGGCAAATCGCCGGCTCCAACCGGGCGTTCCTACGCCGTGCGGTGCTGTACATGATCGAGCAAGGCATCACCCAATTCCTCGATCTCGGGTCAGGCATTCCCACCGTCGGTAACGTGCACGAGGTCGCGCAGGACGCCAACCCGATGTGCCGCGTGGTCTATGTGGACAACGACGAGGTGGCCGTAGCCCACAGCCAGCTAATCCTCAAAGACAACCAGAACGCCACCGTGGTTGCTGCCGACCTCTGCCAACCGGCGACGGTGCTCGGCGCGCCCGCCGTAAAGCAACTCCTCGACTTCAGCAAGCCTCTCGGGCTGCTAATGGTTGCCGTATTTCACTTCGTGCCGGATGAGAAAGATCCCCTCGGTGTGCTCGGTCAGTACCGCGATGTACTGCCGACGGGTAGCCTGCTCGCACTGTCCCACCTGACCGCCGACCAGACACCCGTCGGAATGTCCGCGGTGGTCGAGGCGATGAAAAGCAGCCGAGACCCGATGTACTTCCGACCCCACGACGAAGTCCTCGCCATGTTCGACGGCTTCGAACTCATAGAACCAGGAGTGGTCGACGCTCCACAGTGGCGGCCCGACCCCGGCTACCACGACACCGGCCCGCACGGCGTCTACGCCGGTCTGGGCCGTAAGCACTGACTGGGGCAGCGCGCGTCACACTTTCGGCGATCAAGCTCGCCGCCTGCCGCGTCACGGGGTGTGCCCGATGTCGCTGCCCGCGGAGCGCAGGGCGAGCATCGACGCCACCACGGCCGTGCTCGCCGCGATCAGCCCAAGGTAGAGGCCGGCACCGGCGCCGCTGGACACGCCGAAGGCGCTACCCAGGTCGAAGTCACCCAGTTCACCCAGTCGGTCCAGCTTGGGTGCGTCCATCCCACCGGTGGGGTTTGGGAACGTGGCCCAGCGCAACACGATCGTGATGACCGCCAGCGCGGACAAGCCAAGCGTGATCAGCGATCTGGACCCGGGCAGCGTCAGCCTGCCGCCGAATGCGCTCACGAGCACCCAGGCACCGGCCGCCACCAGCAGGAGCACGGAAAACCAGGCACCGAAGCCTGCGTTCCAGGCATCGACGTCGGCAGATCGGTCGATCCCCAATATCGTGATGCTGGCGCTGTACCAGGGTAGAAAACTCGAGATGTAGGCCAGCAGGGCCGCGCCGATCACGACCCAGTCCAGGGTCCGGACCGCGCCCGCCTGAGATTCCGCCATGTCTGATCTGCCTCCCGGGGCGACATTGACCGAGCCGTGCAAGCTACCCTAGGCCGAAGTTCCGTGACGCCCAGCCCTGCCGCACATGCTGGGTGACAACCGGCCGGCAGGCAATAGATGCAGAGGAAGATCACCGGAGAAATGAGCGAGGGTAAGAGCACGGCTAACTCGGTCGCCGATATCGAGGCCAAGTGGCGACGCGAGTGGGCCGAACGCGGCACCTACCGGTTCGACCGGACCAAGCCGCGCAGCGAGGTATTCTCCATCGATACCCCCCCGCCGACCGTCTCCGGCACGCTGCATCCTGGCCACTGCTTCTCCTACACCCACACCGACATCATCGCCCGCTACCAGCGTATGCGCGGCAAAGAGGTCTTCTACCCGATGGGGTGGGACGACAACGGCCTGAACACCGAACGCCGGGTGCAGTTGATGCTCGGTGTGACCTGTGACCCGAGCCTGCCCTACGACCCGGACTTTCGTATCCCGAACAAGCGCTTGAAGCCCACCGTGGCGATCAGCCGGCCGAACTTCGTCGACTGCTGCGCTGCGGTGACCACACAGTTGGAGAAGCAGTATTTCGAGCTGTGGTCCGCACTGGGGTTGTCAGTCGACTGGACGCAGACCTACACCACGATCGGCAAGCACGCGATTCACACTTCGCAGTATGCGTTCCTTGAAATGCTCACCAAAGGCCTGATCTACCGGACCGAGTCCCCGACGCTGTGGGATGTGGATTTCCGGACAGCGGTTGCGCAGGCCGAACTAGAAGATCGCGATATACCGGGCGCCTTTCACCGCTTGCGATTCCGCGCCGAGGCCGATGAGACGCCGATTTTCATCGAGACCACCCGCCCGGAACTGCTGCCTGCGTGCGTCGCGCTGGTCGCGCACCCCGACGACGAGCGATACCAGCACCTCTTCGGCACCACGGCACTATCGCCGCTGTTCGATGTGGCAGTCCCGATTGTCGCCCACGAGCTTGCCGAGCCGGGCAAGGGCAGCGGCATCGCGATGATCTGCACCTTCGGTGACACCACGGATATCACCTGGTGGCGGGAGCTCAAGCTGGAGCTTCGAGCGATCGTCGACAAAGCCGGGCGCATCACCGAGGAGATGCCGCACGGCATCGTCAGTGAGCGCGGCCGCCACGCCTATGCCCAGCTTGCCGGCAAGAAGGTGGCCCAGGCCCGCGAGACGATCGTCGCGTTGCTCACCGCGTCCGGCGAACTGGAAGGCGCACCGCGACCGACGAACCATCCGGTCAAGCATTGGGAGAACGGCACCAAGCCGCTGGAGATCGTGACCAACCGGCAGTGGTTCATCCGGTATCCTGCCAAGAGCGACATGATCGCGCGGGGCGAGCAGCTACGGTGGGCCCCCGAACACATGAAGGCCCGATATGACGACTGGGTCAACGGGCTCATCGGTGACTGGAACATCACCCGGCAACGGTTCTTCGGTGTTCCCTTCCCGGTGTGGTACCCCATTGAGGCCGACGGCACGGTGGCGCCCGATCGGCCCATAGTGGCCCACGTCGAGGATCTTCCGGTCGATCCCTCCGTCACTGTCCCCGAGGGTTTCACGGCGCAGCAGCGCGACGTGCCCGGTGGCTTCACGGCAGACCCTGATGTGATGGACACCTGGGCGACGTCGTCGCTGACGCCGCAGATCGCCGGGCACTGGATCGACGATGCGGACCTGTGGCAGCGCGTCTACCCGATGGACCTGCGACCGCAGGCCCACGAGATCATCCGGACCTGGCTGTTCTACACCATCGTGCGCAGCCACTACAGCTTCGGCACCCTTCCCTGGGCCACCGCCGCAATCTCCGGCTTCGTCTACGACCCCGACCGCAAGAAACTGTCCAAGTCGTCGGACAACAGCCCGGACACGCCGAACAACCTGATTACCTCGTTCGGCGCCGATGCCGTGCGGTACTGGGCGGCGGGCGGTCGCCCCGGCCTCGACCTGGCCTTCGACCGCAACCAGTTCAAGATCGGCCGCAAGCTGGTGGTGAAACTGCTCAACGTCGCCAAGTTCATCGGTGGATTCGGCGCACCGGCTGCCGGGGCGAGCGCCACGCATCCGCTCGACACCGCCCTGCTACTGCGGCTCGAGAAAACTGTCGCAGAGGCTACCTCGGCGTTTGAGGGTTATGACTACACCAAGGCGTTGCTGGTGACCGAGACCTTCTTCTGGTCCTTCTGTGATGACTATGTCGAGCTGGTGAAAAACCGCGCTTACCAGCAGGACAACTCGGCGCTGGCGACGCTGAAACGGGCCCTTGAGATCATCCTTCAGCTGTTCGCGCCGATTCTGCCGTTCGTCACCGAAGAGGTGTGGTCGAACGCCCGCAACGACTCGATTCACCGCTCACAGTGGCCCGACTCCGACGCTCTCGGTGTGCAACCAGAAGCCAACGCCGCCCATCTTGATGCGGCCGCGACCCTGCTCCACGAGATCCGTAAGGCGAAGAGCGCCGCGAAGGTCTCCTTGCGTACGGTCGTCAGCCAACTCACCGTGCATGCCAGCGCGGACCATCTGCACCTGCTGGGCGCCGTCATCGACGACGTCCGCGAAGCGGGGAACGTCGCGAACGTGTCCAGCCGGCCCAGCGACAACGGCGTACACGTCGACGTGGAGCTCGAACCCGCTGCGATTGGATGATACCGAGCACGCGTCGAGGTCAGATCGCAAGACAGCGTCCGTCGACGTCGAGGTCCACTGCACTTGGGTCAGGGTGTGCAACGGTTGGTCAAGAGGTCTCTCGTCCAGTACATGATCGGCGTGCCTTCCGAGGGGGTGCTGGGGATCAGCCCATGGCGGCCGAATAGCGCGGTGAGTTCGCAGACGGGTCGGCGGTAGTGGAATCGTTGGCTACTGTGCGTTCGGTTGAGGGTGAGGTTCTCGGTTATTAAGAGGTCGACCACTGACAGCAGCGTGCCGAGTGAGGTCTCGATGTCGGTGAGGTGGTCGAGGGTGTCGATAACCCAGAGCGTGCCCATTTCGTTGATCGAGTCGAATTTGTCAGGCTCGATCAACGGGATGACGCCCCGCTGCGCCAGCGCAGGAATTCTGTAGAGGGCGAGTGGAAGTCACATCCGATGACGTCGAATCCACTGTGGTGTAGGGGAAGGGTGTCGCTGCCAATGCCGCAGCCGTAGTCCAGCACCGTCCGGGTGTAGTGGCGGGCCAGGATCGGCAGGGCGTGGGCGAGGTAGTCGGGGCGGTTGCCGCTGGCCTCCCAGATGGCGAGGTTGTAGAGGTAGCTGGTGCTGGTGCGGAAGAACTGGGCTATGTCGTGGTCTGTGCGGGGATTGGCGGTGTCCCATTCGGCGGCCAGAGCGCGTGAAGAGTCGAAGTAGGGGCGGAAGTCCGCGCCGAGGAACTCGGCAAGTTGGGTGTAGAGGGGGCTCGCTAGGGCGGCGTCCCAGCGGTGGCGGTTCCAGGCTTGCCAGCAGGGCTCGCAGCGGTCGAGGTGCACGCGAATTTGTTGGTGGTCGCTTGGCGGCAGGGTGTGGTGCAGGTACCCGTCGAATACCGCGGTCGGTAGGTGGGTTGGGCCGGTCATGTCGCTACGGTGTGGAACAGCTCTCGCAGGTTGAGGACGTCGAGTCCGGCCTCGGCCAGCGCGCGGGCTGCTCCGGAGGCGACCGTGCAGTGCAGTCGGGCGGCGATGGCGTGACGGACAAGATCGACCGCGGCGGGGATCGCGGTGAGGGTGTCGGGTGTGGTGGACGCCAGCAGGCTGGCGCGGCTGGTGGCGGTGATCTGCTCGATCGGCAGGGGTGTCTGGGTGGGCACCAGGGTTAGTAGGTCGCGGATCGCCAGCCCGGGGTGCTGTCGGTACCAGTCGCGGTCGATGGTGGCGTGGTGCGGGGCCAGCGCGGCGCTCAGCGCCTGGTAGTTGTGGTCCTGGGTGTCAGCGAGGGTGCCGTCCCAGTCGAAGATGACCGCGCGGCTACCAGTGAGCGCGGTGTGGATGATCGAGTCCGTCATCGGATCTCCTGCGAGACATGGCGGTGCGAAGAGGTTGTCGGTCGGGTGTCGGCGAGGCGTCGTGGGTGGAGTGGGGGTGGTGTGGCACGCTCGTCGGCGCACCACGGCCGGCAGCGATGAGGGAGCCTCTGAATGATCAAGCACGCCACGGCCAGTGTCTTTGTGTTTTTCGAGTTCCCGCAGGGGTGGCGGCTGGGTTTGATCGAGCATCCGCGGCTGCGCAAACGCATGATCGTGGGTGGGCACGTCGAGTGTGATGAGACGCAGGCCGAGGCGGCGGTGCGCGAGGCGGCGGAGGAGTCCGGGTTGAGGGTGCGGCTGCTGGCGACGTCGTCGCCGGGATTTGCCGCGGGGGTATCCCCATGAGCGGGTGGCTGCGCCGTGGTGGATCGCCGAGGTGATGGTGCCGGCGGATAACCATGTGTCTGAGCCGCATGTTCATGTCGATCACCAGTATGTGGCGCTCGTCGAGTCGCCGGTTCCGGTTAGCGAGCCGGCGCATCCCTTCGGCTGGTTCTCCGTCGAGGAGCTCGCGGAGCTGTCGATGTTCGAGGACACGTTGCTGCTGGCGCGGGCGCTGTTCCCCCGTATCGGCTCGATCACCTCGGCTGAGCGTGATGATGAGGCAGTGCTGCGGGTGCTCTCGCCGGCTGGGTTGAGCTGAGTCCGTACTCATCGACGCACAGTGAGCGGTGTGACGCCGTCGAAGGGCCGTGCTGGTGCGGTGGCGATCCATTTGCGGATGGTGGCGACGAGAGCGGGCGCGTCGTGCTCGCGGCGATCGAGTAGGCGCAGGTATTTGGGATCGGCGCGGGCGAGGTGCTCGAAGAGAGCGGCGGCGCGGTGGTGCAGCTGCCACTGTTCGGCGGTGTAGGTGATGCCGTCGCGAGTCTCGGCCCGGCTGACCGCGGCCTTGACGTCGTCGGTGATGACGATGGTGAGGTCCGGCAGTGGTCGCCAGCGGGCGGTGCTGTCGAGGATTTGTCGGGCCAGCGCCAAGGCCGCGACGTCGTTGTCAGGGTGCATGATCAGTGACTGGTACACGGCGGTGGAGTGGATGCTGCGGCCCTCGATCACGGTGTGGCCGGCCCGCAGGGCGGGCAGGGTGGTTTCGAAGTCGTGCATTTTGATCGCGAGCAGGAGCAGGGTCTCGGACTTGGGGAATCCGGCGCGGAGGAATCGCTCACCGTGACAGGCGGTGACCAGGGTGCGTAGCAGGCGCCGTCCGAGATCGTCGTCGTGGCCCGCGCGACGTGAGAACCCCTCGACGACCAGCGGTGGATCACCGTGGTCGGCGGCAGCGACCACGCGGGTGGTCAGATAGGTTTTGCCGACGCCGTTAAGTCCTTCGAGGGAGATGAGCCGGCCGCGTTCGGGGTGGTTGGTGCTGGGCATGAGCACCTCCGTGAATCACGACGATCGTTTAGCTGAACAGGGCGGTCTGTTGTCGGGCGGCCGGGGCGGTGTACCCGGCGAGTGTGCGGAGTTGCCGCAGGTCGGCCCAATCGCTGACGGTAATCATGTGGATGAACAGGTCGGTAGTGGCCTGGACGTCGGCCATCGCGCGGTGGCGGTGGCGCGGCGAGGGGATGTGCAGGTGTCGCAGCAGGTCGTCGAGCCCGTGCTTGGGCAGTTCGGGGTAGAGGTCGCGGGCTAGCCGCACGGTGTCGAGCAGGTCGATCCGGGCGAGGTGGGGGCAGTGCTCGCGGTAGTCGGACAGCAGCCGGGCCTCGGTCGGGGCGTGGTGGGCGACGAGCAGGTAGGGACCAGCGGTGAAGCGGCGGTCCAGTTCGGCGAGCACGTCGCCCGCGGGGAGCCGGTCGGCCAGCATGGCTGGGGTGATGCCGGTCTGGTTGGTGTCGAAGGTCGTCAGCTCGGCATGCCGGGGTGGGCGCATCAGCGCCTCCCACCGGGCGGCGCGCTCCAAGGTCCCCTCCCGCACGCGCAGCGCCTGGACGGCGATCTCGATCGGCTCGGGCGCGGCGCCCTTCGGGGTGGTGTACTCGAAGTCGATCACCACCGGGGTGACCTCCCGTAGAGCGGTGATCAGGCGTTGGCCCATCGAGTCGCCTCCCGCGTGATCGTCTCGGCGTAGCGGCGGATCTGCGCATCGTCATCACCCCGGGTGAGAACGACCGCGAGTATGCCGTCCAGGAACTCGCTGGCAGTAGTACAGGTCGGTGCTGTGCCGCCGCTGAACAGGGGGCGCCGGTCGAGCGGGATCAGATGAAAGGACCCGGTGCTGTTGGGAACGCCCTGGTCGGCCAGATGCTCGCTGAACTCGCGGGGCCGGTCGAGTTGCAGGTGCAGCAGCGGAGCGTAGTGGTTCCAGCGCTGCCCGACGGGCACCTCTGCGGGCCGGACCTGCGGTAGGTCGCCCAGTAGATCCAGCAGCAGGGTGGTCTGGTCGACGCGTTGCCCGATCAGCGCGGGGATGCGGGCGAGCTCGAGGCGGCCGATCGCGGCCAGGGGCTCGGCGAGCCGGAAGTTGTGCCCCAGCCGGGACAACGGGCGCTGCCCGTGGGGCGGGGTGAGCCAGTGGGAGCGGTACGCGCGGGCGCGGTCAGCGAGATCGGCGTTGCGCGTGGTCAGGAACCCACCCTCGCCGGTGGACAGCGGCTTGAGCTCGTGGGTGGAGAAGCAGGCGATGGTGGCCTCGATGCCGACCTGGGCGCCGTCGATGGTGCTGCCCAGCGCCTGGCAGGCATCGGCCACGACGGCGAGGCCGTGATCGGCGGCAAAGCGACACAACCGGGTCGTGTCGCCGGCCCGGCCCCACAGGTGCACTGGCAGCACGGCGGCGGTGCGCTCGCTGAGCTTGCGGGCCAGGTCGTCGTAGTCGAAGTCGGTGCCCGCGGCGTTGCAGTCCACACACACCGGTCGCGCACCCAGGTGGACGATCGGGGCGGCGGACATCACCACCGACAGCGCCGGGAAGAGAACCTCCTCGCCGGGGCCCACACTGACCGCCTCGAGCGCGGTCTGCAGGGCGGCGGTGCCGCTGGACACCGCGACCACATGCTCGACACCCAAACGCTCGCCGAGCTCGCGTTCATAAGCGGTGACCTCGGTGCCGGGTGCCGCGGCGGGGAGAGTCATCGGGGACCTGAGGTGGTCGCGAGAAACCGGTCGAAGTCGCGCATCAGCGGCCACATGTTCACGCAGTCGCCGGAGTAGAGGGGGCAGTCACAGCCACCGGTGTGAGCGCGGGCGGGGAACAGATCGGCTGCGGTGTGGGTGGCGATGCTGCGCTGGGTCCCGGCGCGGGCCATCGTTGTGATCTTGTGGCGGGAGGGGCAGTCCCACACGCTGCCGTCGGGCTGGATGAACGCGAGCTGGTGGCCGCCGAAGCAGCCGTGCACCATTTGCGGCTTGTGACGCACGGTGGAGGCGATCTGCTCGGGGTAGCGAGGCGCGGGCAGCTCAAGACCAAGATCGGCGGCGTAGACCGAGTGCAGTGCCTCGGTCAGCGCGGGGAGGTCCCCCTCGCGTAGGACCAGCTCGTTGTGCAGCCGGTGGCCGCGCTCCAGTGAGATCGGTTGGGGGACGAAATAGTCCAGACCGAGCGCGGCGGCGAACCGGGCGGTGGCGGGCAGGCTGGCCAGGGTGAGCCGGGTGATCACCGAGTACATGCCGATCCTCGGTGCGGCGCGGTGGCCGCGGTCGGTGACCAGGGCCTGGATGCCGGAAACGACGCTGTGCCAGCCGTCGATGCGGTTGCGGGCCGGGCGGTGGGCGTCGTTGGTGTCCGGGTCGGCGCAGTCCAGCGACACTGACACCCCGTGCACCCCGGCATCGAGCAGCATGTGGCGGATCGCCGGGCGGTTGAGCGGGATTCCGTTGGTGCACACGGTGACCTCGACACCGGCGCCGGTCAGGGTCTGGATCACGTGGCCGATCGGCGGCCAGATCAGCGG
>JBOHFC010000194.1:0-4940 GCA_050701375.1 Pseudonocardiaceae bacterium | reverse complement strand
TGCGGCCAGATGCTCACGAGTCCACCCCCGTGGTTCGCCGACCTGCGCTCGGCCTCGTCTAGCCTTCAATGTTTGCCGCTCGGGCGAGAGCTTGCTCGGCTTCAGTGGCAAGGGCGGCCACGAGATCAGTCGCTGAGGACAGCGCGGTGATCAGATCGATCGCCTCGCTGGCCCACACCGGCACGACCGCCAGGTCACCTTCTTCGGCGGCGTCGTGGTAGGCCTGCTGGACGGCGGTGTCACCGCTGAGTTCGTCCTCCCGACCGCGCCAGCGGTCGAGGAACGCGTTGCGCAGGGTGCGGGCCGTATAACGCTGCGGCCACCCGACGCCGCGGGCGATGTCGAACACCCGGCTGCGCTCGGTGTCCTCACCGCCGCCCCCGAGGATCGCCTTGGTGACCGCGGCCGGGACGAGGGCCTCGAAGCTGGCTTGGAACCGGGTCCCGATCAGTGCCCCAGCCGCCCCGAGAGCCAGCGCCGCGGCCAGCCCTCGACCGTCGGCGATCCCACCCGCTGCCAGCACCGGAACCGGCCCGGCGAGATCGACCACCACGGGAACGAACGGCAATGTCGCCCGCCGGCCCCCGTGCCCGCCCGCCTCGCCGCTCTGCGCCACTATCACGTCGGCGCCAAGATCCAGCGCCCGCTTCGCCTCATCGAGGTCGGTGAGCTGAACGATTAGCCTCGCCCCCGCTCCGCGGACAGCCTCGACAAACGGACCAGGATCACCGAAGGACAGCATGATCGCCTTCGGCTGGTGCTCCAACGCTCGAGTGACCGTATCGACGTCAACCGACCACGCTAGGAACCCGACACCCCAGGGCTTGTCGGTCCGCTTAGCCACGATCGCCAGCTCACGGGCCAGCCAGTCCCGATCACCCCGACCACCGCCGACCAGTCCCAGACCGCCGCCGTTGGACACCGCCGCCGCAAGTGCGCCACCGGCTGATCCGCCCATCGGCGCCAACACCACCGGATGCCGCACCGACACAAGCTTGGTGAACGCAGTCCGCAACGACATCGGTCCATCATTCATTACCGGCGCCCGAGTCCCCACCCAGCTCAACTCCTCAGGCCAGCCTCCCAAGAGCCTTCCCGACGAGGCGAAGAACCCACCACCACAGCCGACAGCCGCAAGTCAAGATCATCGCCAGCGCTGACTGTTCACGGCTGCGTGAGTCACCCTCGACCCCCGAAACGGGGACGAGTATGAGCAATGTGAACCCAGTGCTCGCGGACCTGCCTGTGCCTGAGGACGACGGCGCCGAACTCGGAGCGGGCCGCACGATGCTCTACGTTTACCCGCTGACCGGCCGGGCCGGTACCGACCTGCCCGACGGGTGGGACGCGATCCCGGGAGCGCGGGGATGCACCCTCGAGGCGTGCGACTTTCGCGACCACCACGACGAGCCAGTGCGAGGTCGTCGACCGCCTCCGGCTGCCGTTCGCCATGCTATCGGACACCCAGCTGGACCTGGTCGAACAGCTGCAGTGGGGTCGTGTCGTCTGGTCAGGTGGCGGCGCGTTGTGCGCGTGCGTGGGCCAGTCGGTAGGAGTCGGTGCCGGTCTCCAGAATGTTGCCGGCGAAGGTCAAACGGTCCACTATTGCCGCGCAGAGCCGCGGGTCGGTGAATGTCTTTGTCCAGCCTGAAAAAGATTCGTTGCTTGCGATCGCGACGCTTGCGGTTTCCTCCCTCTCGGTCAATACTTGGAACAGCATCTCCGCGCCACGACGATCCAACTCCATATAGCCTAGCTCGTCAATACAGAGAAGGTCGACTCGGCCGTAACGTGCGATCGTTCGAGCGAGTTGACGCTCATCGGCCGCCTCGACAAGCTCGTTCACTAGTTTCGTGGCTAGGCTGTAGCGGACTCGGAAGCCCTGTTGGGCAGCGGCGGTGCCCAACGCTATCAGCAGGTGAGTCTTCCCGGTGCCGGAGTCCCCGATTAAACATAATGGTTCGCCTTTGCGCACCCAGTCGCAACGAGCCAACGTATGGATGATGGCCGGGTTGATCGCCGGATTCGCCTCGAAATCGAAGTCGCTCAACCATTTTTCCCGGGGGAATCCGGCGGCCTTGACTCGCCGCACCGAGCGGCGTCGGTCGCGGTCGTCGCACTCGGCCAACAGCAACTCAGCCAAAAACCCCCAGTAGGTCAACTGCTCGCGCTGCGCGGCGGCGGCGATCTTTTCGACACGGGTGCGGATCGTGGGCAGCCGCAACGCGCGGCAGGCCTGGTCCACCGCGGCCTGGGCGGCCTGGTCGGTCATCGCGCGGCTACGCAGCCGGGGCTGGCTCATGACACCTCCGAACTCGCCGAACCCGCAGGTGCGGCCGCCGCCCGACGGGGCAGGAGTTCGTCATACGCGGTGACCTGGGGCAATGGACGGGTGTCCGGCGGTAAGCCGGCGATCACCGCCGCCGGGTCGGTCAAGCGCCGCTCGGTCAGGCTGACCACCCGCCCGGCCTGCGAACCCGCCGGGGCCCCTGGTGTGTCGATGGCGCCCGACCGGGCCTGGGCCAGGCGCCGGACTTCCACGGCTACCACGTCCGCGCGGACCGCCCCAGCTCCCAGCGCGGCGGCGATCCCGGCGATCACATCAGCGGGGGCCTGGCGGCGGTGCAACAGCAGCACTTCCACCAGCTCTCTGGTACCCGCCGCGTCGCCGTGCGCGCGTCGGGCGGCCGCCCAGAACGCCTCATGCTCTGTGGTGAACGTCCCGGACTCGCGGGCCTGGACCAGCGCGGTCGCCCCGGGGAGTGCGCCGGGTTTGCGTCGCAGCACCTCCAGGTAGTGGTCCAACACCAGCGTCGTGGAGCCCTTGCGCGAGGAGCGTTCATGGCGCGCGACTTCCCGGCGGTCATCGAGGACCACCAGATCCGAGGCGCGTAGCAGCACCCGCACTCGGCGACCGACCAGCGACGCCGGCACGGAGTAGTGACAGCAGCGCACCGTGATCCGGGCGTGGCGATCGACTCGCGGATGCAGAGTCAACCCGGTCTCGAACGGCTCCACCGGCAGCGGGGACAGCGTGGGCTGTTCGGCGGCGAACGCCGTCCCGATGTCACCCCGGCGCCCGGGCAGATGCCGGGCGTTATCGATGGCGTCGGCGGCCGCGAGCAGATCATTCAGCTCGGTAAGCGAGGTGACCTTTGGAACCGGCACCAAGTGCCGGCGCCGGAAGCGCCCGATCTCGCCCTCGACACCGCCCTTTTCGTGGCTTCCGACCAGACCCGGGCGGCAGAAGAAGGAGTCGAAACCGTAATGGCTGCGCAAGGCGATGAACCGTTCGCTTTCCTCCCGGCCCCGGCCTTTCAGTACCCGCACAACCGCCGACTTGAGATTGTCATACCGAACCCGCCCAGGCACACCCCCCAGCCGCTCAAATGCCCGGACGTGGCCTTCTAGGAACGCTTCCTGGCCCTGGTTGGTAAACGCGATCGACACCCCCTTAGCCGACGCGGACAGCCGCAGCAGGAACAAGTGGCACTTGGTCATGACTCCGGCGATCTCGGCATAAAACTCGCCGAAATCGACCTCTCCTTCAGCACCCAAATCATGGCTCTGCGCGACCATCACCTCGATCCCGTCGGCCAACCCCAGCTCGACTCGACGCCGGCGCACATAACGCGACACCGTCACCTCGCAGAGCACCGCACCGTGCTCAGCACCCAACCGCTGCCAAATCCGGCGCGCGGTGTGACGCTGCTTTCGCGGCACATCCTTATCCCCAACCAACCAAGTGTCGATCACCCCGGTCCACGGCCCGATCGCCGGCGCCGCCCGGGGAGAGGACTTGCGCGCCGGCGGCACCGCCGACGCCAACGCCGCACGCACCGTGCGCCGATGCACCCCATGCCGCTCCGCCAGCGCCCGCACCGACAACTGCTCCCGGCGATGATCCCGCCGAATCCCCTCGAAAAGCTCCACCCGCCCAGCCATCCCCTCACCGACCTCCCATGGTCGGCATCCGCCGACCGCGGGCTCACTCACCCAGGGGTGGGGCCAAATCCGATGAAGACACGCCGTCCCCGACCACCACCACACTCAAAGGTGGAGCCAGAACTGATGACGACAACCTCACCAACCGGGGCCAGAACAGATGACCACACTCAGCCGGGCGGGCGTCGACCGCGTTCAGAGCCGCCTGGCTGTGCGCCGCCCCGGAATGGTTCTTGGTGGGCGTAGAGCGGTACGTGACGCGCCTTCGCCAGGGCATCGAGAGCATGGTCGGCCAGGCCAGCTATGCCGAGGATGTGTCGTGCCCGACGCCCCTAGCAGGTACACGAGCTGGTGTCGCCACCGGCGGGGGAGTGGTTTCCGTTTAAGCCCCTGGTGTTCATCGTCGCAGATGGTCGGGGCGTGGGTGCTAGGTCGTGGGTTGGTCAGCCAGGAGGTGGGCGATCTCGCCGGCGGTGGCGGCCTGGTGGAGCTCAACCAGGCTGGCGGTCAGGGCGGTGGGGTCGATGCGTCCGTGTTCGTCGCGGGCTGGACTGTAAAGCGCGCCGCAATGGTCCTCGCCGATGGTGACCGCGATGGTGTCCAGGTCGCCGGTGAGTAGGGCGGTGCGGGCGGCTCGCAACGCGGCGGTCCACGCGGCGGTGTGGTCTGTGGCGTCGGCCTTGGCACGGGCGTCGCTGAGCATGATCTCGGCTCGGGTCCTGGCCTCGTTGACCATGCTGTCGGCCTTTGCCATGGCGTCGGAGAGTAGCTGCTCGGCCTTGGTGCGGGCCTCGCGCAGCATCCCGTCGGCTTCGGCCTTGGCCTCGCAGCCGGACCCCCGACCCGGCAGCTTCGTGGGGCCTTCGCAGGCGAAGAGGCCCAGAGGGAGTGACCACGGTGGGCGAACAACGCATCCTGGAACTCCGCCCACGGCTGCGCGAACCCGTCGAAATCCGACACGGCGAGTTCAAGCCACTCGGTGAGTGCACAGCACA
>JBOHFC010000193.1:0-3611 GCA_050701375.1 Pseudonocardiaceae bacterium | reverse complement strand
GCGGAGAGCCTGCCCGCCCAATCCCAGGAGCACCTGCGCACCCGCAAGCCGTTCACCGGCTGCAACGCCGGCCACACGTTCTTCCACGTCGACCCGCACGGCATGGCCAGCATCTGCAAAGTGGGCCGCGACCCGCAGATCCCGCTCCTCGAGGAGGGTGTGGAGGGGCTGGCCCGCCTCGGCGGGATCGCCGACGGGCTGCTGCTGCGCCAAGGCGGCTGTGCCGGATGCACCCTGTCGGGCAGCTGCGGCACCTGCATGCCGCTGGTCACCCTGTACCGCAAGGCCAAGGCCCCCCTGTCCGCGTACTGCCAGCACTAACAGCCCTAACAATGGAGGAATCAGATGACCGCGGTTCCCGTGGAAATCACCATCCAACCCCTACCCAGCGAAGACATCGAGCTGGTGGACGACCTGGACGAGCTGGTCGAGTCGTCCAAGTGCAGCTGCAACGCCGGCGACGACAACCCCTACTAACCCGGGCACGATCTCCGGCGTGTCACCGACCGGTGCTCACCAAGGGTGGCAACGCTATTGCGTAGCGTGCCGCCATGCGATTGCAGTGGGACTGGCTACGCCACGCGCTGCGCGTCCCCTACGTACCCACCCTGGGACCGGTACACCCTGACACGCTGTCCCCCGAGCTGTTCGACGACGTCCTCGCCGCCAGCACCACCGGGCAGGTGCTGCCCTTCGACAAGGATCGACGCTGGTCACACCGCAAAGACCAGACGGTGCTGGTCGCCGAGATCATCCACCAGCCGAACCGCACGATCATCCCGACCCTCTCCCGGCGCGGCGGCGGGATGGTCAAGACCTACTACTACGGCAACGCGGCCCCCGACCGGCCTTGGCTGCTCGCGGCCACCCGGCAGTGGTGCGCCGCCTACGGCGCCCCGGCCGGGCAGCTGATCTGGTTCGATCCGACTACCCCGGCGACAACGTCCACCTCGTGCACGCGGCTGCTGCTGAAGGTCTTCGACGGCGAAGAGTCACCACACCACCCACCGCCGGGCACGGTTCGAGTCCTGGACAGCTGCCCGCGCGCGGTGCGCGCCACGTTCGCCGAGTTCGCGCAGCACCAACACACCAGCGGCTTCGGATTCCTGCACCACCGCTGGCAGGAGGGCCACCTGGACGGCCCGATCCTGGTCACCGTCGCCGACAGGCGCATCGTCGGTGCGATCGGTCCGCTGCGCACCCTGCCCGACCGGCACGGACACCCCGCCCTGCTGCCCCAATACTTCGCCGTGCACCCCGACCACCGCGGCCACGGGCACGGCCGAGCCCTGTGGCGCGCGGCGATGGCATGGGCAGAGCACCATCGGGCGGCCTATCAACTGCTGCAGGCCCAAACCGGGCAGGCCGCCGAGCGGCTGTTCCTGTCCGAAGGACTGATCTCTCTCGGCTTCGCCTGCTCGATGCCGGCATGACCGCCACTACCGCGCCCGCCAGCCAGGCCATGCACAACACCCGGCCACGCACCCATTGGGACGAGCTTCCCGGCACCGTGCGCCGCGCCCTGGAATCCGCAGCCGGCCCGGTCCGTGACGTGGAGCCGATCTCGACAGGGCTCAACTGCGGCATCGCCGCGCTCCTTCACACGACCACCCAGAGCGTGTTCATCAAGGGCCTGCGCAGCGACCACCCCCGCATCGCCACCCAGCGACGGGAAGCCCAGATCAACCCCTACGTCGCGCCGCGGCTGCTCTGGCAGATCGACACCACCGGGTGGACCATCCTGGCCTTCGAGCACCTCCCCGGCCGGCCCGCCAACCTCACCCCCGGCTCCGCCGACCTACCCAAACTCGCCGACACCCTGCGGCGACTCGGCTACCTCGAGGCACCGGACCTGCCGCTCCGGCGGCTTGATGACCGTTGGGCCGGCCTGGTCGACGACGCGGCACTGCACCTGCTGGCCGGTGATCACCTGCTGCACACCGACCTCAACCCCCACAACATCCTCATCGGCGAGCAGGCGCGCATCGTCGACTGGGCCTGGCCCACCCTCGGCGCCGCCTGGGTCGACCCTGCGTGCGCCGCCCTGTGGCTCATCGCCGAAGGCCACACACCCCCGGCCGCCGAAGCCTGGGCCGCCCAGATCCCCTCCTGGACTGCCGCATCCCGTCACGGGATCGACGCCTTCACCGCCGCCAACTGCCGACTGTGGGAACAGATCACCCACGACGACCCACAACCCTGGAAACCCCGCCTGCACGCCGCCGCCCAAGCATGGGCCGACCACCGGATGACCGCAGCCAGCACGGCCTGACTCACCGGTGGAACCTTGCACGGGATAACAGCCCATTATCCGGTACATGGGTCGTAGCAGCACGATCATGACCAGCGGCACCGCTGTCGACCGCCGTGTGTGCGACTCCCGCACGTCATCCGGTACATGGCTGGGCGGTCGTCGTGACCGCGCGCCGGATCCAGATAACCCGGAGGCACCCGTGGCACCCCGACGCGGTCCGGGCCGACCGGAGTACCCGGTGGGGCAATCCGTTCATCGTCACCGCGTTCAGAGTTCGAACACTGCGCGCATGGCGTTGTCCACCTGCTCCATCTGCTCGGGCGTGGCGGTGTCGAGTTGCTCGGTGAGTTGCCGCTTCAGAGGCCTATCGGTCTCGAGCGCGAAGGCCCATCCATGATCGCCGAGTGAGACAGCAAGGAGCGAATCGGGGGGATCGTCCACCACGTGCATGGCGAAGCAGTACGGGATGCGCTCGTTGTCGTTGACCGCATCAGCGCTGACGACCAGGCGCTTGGTCGACTGTCCGGGGCGGTTGATCACGGGCTCGAAGCGGTAGATCTCGCCTCGACGCATCAGGCCGTCTCGCCGAGTGCTGCCTCGTTCTCAGCGATGGCGTCCTCGGCGTAGCCGGGGTGTCTGGCGTACCAGTCGGCTGCGGAGCTGACGGCCTCGCGAAGTGCATCACGACGGACGAGGCGCTCCAGGTATCCGCTGGCACCGCCCCTGGTCCGCGCTCCGCATTGCCGGACCCGCGCGGCCACGCCGGTATCGAGGCTCACTGTCAGGCGCTCTTTCTGCATACAGATGAACGTACACGCATGCGCTACAGCGTGGGGAGATGGGGCGCCCAGGGTCTCGGGCGACCGTGGTCACGCTGAGCCCGTGCACATCGCCGCGTTGTTCAGTCGCTCCGAGTAGATCCGGTACGCCTTGCGGTCCGCAGAGGAGGCACCTTCGGCGCCCAGCGCCATCGCGGCGCGCAGCAGCGCCTGGTGGACCTGCGGCGTCGCGGTGACGTGCAGGCTGTAGCCGAGACCGTTCGGATCTGGGGGAGATCATCTACCTGAGGGCCGGGTGATGGTTCCGCGTCGCCAGGAGCGGATCTCCGCGTCCGCGGTGGCGTCGGTCTGCTCGGCGTAGCGCTGAACTGTCTGGGCGTTCGCGTGGCCGAGTCGACGGCGAATCGTCTCCAGGGACATCCCGGCGTTGACCAGTTCGGTGGCGTGTACATGCCGCAGCTGGTGGATTGTGGCGTTTACCTGAGCTTTCTTCCGGTATTTGGTCCACAGGGCTCGGGCGGAGGCGTAGCGCAGCGGGCCACCCACGTGGTTTTTCTCGGCCCGGAACAGCGGGCCGT
>JBOHFC010000192.1:0-6928 GCA_050701375.1 Pseudonocardiaceae bacterium | reverse complement strand
CCTCACTGCGGCGTAGATATTATAAGACGCGGTGGCCGAGGACGTGCACGTTGTCGGGTAGTCGGTGCTGTCCGGGTCCCACCGGGAAGTGGTGCCGGCGGTGGTAGAGGGGTTGCGCGCGGCGGGTGCCGGGGATGTGCCCGTGGTGGTCGGCGGCATCATCCCGCCGCAGGACGCCGAGTTGCTGCGTGCCCAGGGGGTTGCTCGGGTGTTCACGCCGAAGGACTTCGAGCTCACCGAGATCATGGACCAGATCGTGGACCTGATCCGCCCCCGTTGACCCACGAAGTCCGCGCAAGCGCCAGCCAGGCTCTGCTTACCCGGAACTCTGTGTCTCCCGAACTCTGTGTCTCCCGAACTCAACAGAGGAAGTCGTCCGTCGCGTTCCCAGCAGCTCTGCTGTTGATTCGGGAAGCTGAGGGTTGCGCGGGCTACCGTCGGGGTATGGGAGTTGTTGGCACTGTGCACCGAAGTGATGCGCACCATCCAGGTCGAAGCCAGAAGGTGTCACACTCTGCTGCCGTCGTTCTCATGCTGCGTAGCGGAGAGGTTGGCTCCAAGTGAGAGGTGTCCTGCGTTGCTTTCGCCGGCTTTTCAACTCCGAACGTTCCGTTGGCGAGTCACTCCGCATCTGATCATTTTGACCTACCGAGTAACGGGGTTCCGACCGTTTGCCATGGTCAGGCGGACAATCCACATTATTCGGATGGTTCTGGTGGCATCATTTTCAATGGTGAGGGCGTCGTGCAGCGTGACCACGAATGTATCGTCGATAAGTGGTCGACTGGGGAAGTGCGCGAACCAGCCTAGTGGAAACGAGGATTCCTGGACCGGCCAGGGGTGCGCAATAATGGCGTCTCATGATTACTCCGATCAAGTGGTTCAGCAAAGGAACGACCGGAACGTGGTATGTCCCACCTACCTGGCAACCTGACGACGTGGCCTCCATGGCCAATCCGACTACGTAAACGCGATCCTGTAGATCGCGCCAACCGCGCTCAAGTCGAACTCGGGGCACAGAGGGCGGTGGCCTAGGCTGGTCCACCGTGCGTCTTGTAATCGCTCGTTGCCAGGTGGACTACGTGGGCCGGCTGACTGCGCACCTGCCGATGGCACTGCGGCTGCTGCTGGTCAAGGCGGATGGATCGGTGAGCGTGCACGCCGACGGCGGCGCATACAAGCCGTTGAACTGGATGAGCCCGCCCTGCACAGTGGTCGAACAACCAGGCCGCTGGACGGTTACCAACCGGGCCGGTGAACAGCTGATCATCGAGATCGACGAGGTGGTGCACGACTCACGTCACGAGCTCGGAGTGGATCCAGGTCTGGTGAAGGATGGTGTCGAAGCTCACTTGCAGGCCCTACTGGCCGAGCACACCACGACGCTGGGTCCCGGATTCACCTTGATCCGCCGTGAGTATCCCACCGCGATCGGGCCGGTCGACCTGTTGTGCCGGGACGCCGAAGGCGTGACCGTGGCAGTGGAGATCAAGCGTCGGGGAGAGATCGACGGGGTGGAGCAGCTCACTCGGTACCTGAACTTGCTCAACCGCGACCCACAGCTCGCCCCGGTGCGCGGAGTGTTCGCCGCCCAGCAGATCAAGCCGCAGGCTCAAACCCTCGCCACTGACCGTGGAATTCGCTGTGTCACCGTCGACTATGACGAGTTGCGTGGCACCGAGAGTCTCGAGCTGCGGTTGTTCTGATTGTTAGCAGCGGAGTGGGTTGTGTAGTGGTGTGCGGGTGGGGTCGATGACCGCGGGTGGGGTGAATTCGACGTGCCCGTGGTCGATTAGGATTTCCCAGCCGGTCCGATGTACGTGCCGATGGTGCGCTTCACACAGCAGGACACAGTTGTCGACACTGGATTCGCCGTGATCAATCCAGTGTCGACAATGGTGCACCTGACACATTCCCGGGGG
Organism: Pseudonocardiaceae bacterium; assembly: GCA_050701375.1. GTDB lineage: Bacteria > Actinomycetota > Actinomycetes > Mycobacteriales > Pseudonocardiaceae. Next base: position 5,006 of record JBOHFC010000192.1, on the reverse strand, counting down.
GCGGTCACAACCGGGAAAAACACATCTGCGGTCTCGGGCGACGAGTGCTCGGCGGATGGACAGTGGGACGGTGCGCATTGCCCGGCCGACGTCGAGTGGTTCGGATTTCCCGCCCAACACAACCGGGATGATCTTCGCGTCGCAGGCCCATCGGCGGGCTTGGGCGGCGCTGATCTGGGTCCCGTAGTCCAGGGTCGCGACCCCCAGGTCGGTGGGAAGGACGTCCCAGTCGATGGTCACCGTCAGGTGTGGTGGCTCGCCGGCCGTGTTGGGGCAGTCCTGGGCGGCGCGGGCCAGTCCGCGGATCTCCAGCAGGGCGTCGGCGTTGCGCTGGCCGGTGCTGCGGGTATCGGGGACGCCCACCGCAGCGGGTCGAGTGGCGGCGAGTTGTTCGATCAACGTCCGGAACGCGGCACCGTGCTCGGGCTCCAGGAGTCCTTCGAGCCCGAGTCGCCCGTCGCGGCGCTCCCACAACCGCAGCTCCCCCGCGGCTGGGGCCAGTTCCGGCTCGTCGCGGGGCGCGGGACCGTCGGGGTCGAGGTGCGCGAGGATGCGCTGGCCGATCTTGTGCAGTGCGGTGGGATGGAACGACCGGGCGTGGTGGGCCAGTTCGGCTTCGGCGGCGTCGCGCTCGGCGGCGTGCACGCATGCGGGGATGGCGTTCATGGTCTCGGTGATTGCCCTCACCTGCCCCGGACCGATCTCACCGGCGGCCAGCGCCGCTGCGGTCTGCGGCAGCAACGGCGCCAGAACCTCACCACCCAGCGCCCGGCGCGATGCGAGTTGCCCGGCGTGGGTGACGCGGGTGCTGGCCTCGGTGGGTGACAGGTTCAGCATCCCGGCGAGAAGTTGTTTGGTGTTGCGGAACCCGGCGGTGACCGCGATGTTGCGGGAATCCAGTTCCGCGACGGTATCCGGCATCACCGAATGCAGCATGCGGGAGGCTGCTTCGATATCGCGCACCTGATCCTGCAATCCAGCGTCGTCGCACTCGATGATGGCGTGACGCCACCGATCGAGACAGGCGACCATCGCCTGTCTCGGATCCAGCAGTATCCCCATCACGGAACTATTGTCGCACCCACCCCCGACAATCTCGGGGCGCAACCAGAGCACCGGCAAGAGGATCTCAGCGATGCGACATGTGGTCGAAAAAGTGGAGCGAGCGGCTCGGCGCCTTCAGCCAACTCGAGCCAGGAAGCCTATGCAAAACACGCCGTCGGTCGCTCGTTAACCCTGGCACTCCGAGCTCAGCAACAGAGCTGTTCCACGTCGGTGGCACCTTGTTAGAGGTACGATTCGTCACATGGTGGCCTTGAGTGGTGTTGAGCAGGGTAAACGGGGCAAGGGTGCCCGGGACTACTTGCGGGTGAGTCTGGATCGGTCGGGGCGGGCCCGGTCGTTGGAGGAACAGCACGCGGATCATGTTCGGGTGGCGGGTGAGCAGGGCTGGATGTTGGGTGACGACTCCTATCGGGATGAGTCGGTCAGCGCGTCGCGGTATGCCCGCAAGGTGCGGGGTGGGTTTGATGCGTTGATCGCGGATCTGGAGGCCGACCGGTTCGGTGCGCAGGTGTTGATGATCTGGGAGAGCAGCCGGGGTAGTCGCCGGGTCGGGGAGTGGGTGCGGTTGGTGGAGTTGTGCGAGCAACGCTCGGTGTCGATCTTCGTGACCACGCACGGCCGGTGCTACGAGCCGGGCAACGGTCGGGACCGCCGCTCGCTGCTGGAAGACGCGGTGGACAGCGAGTACGAGTCGGCCAAGATGTCGACTCGGGGCCGGCGGGCTGCGGCGGCCAACGCGGTGGCGGGTCGCCCGCACGGGCCGATCCCGTACGGATACCGGCGGGTCTTTCATCCCCAGACCCGGGTTTTTCTCGCCCAGGAACCTCAACCGGGAGAGGCGGAGGTGGTCGCCGAGCTGTACCGGCGGTTGATCCAGGGGCACAGCCTCAAGGGGATCGCCCGGGACTTCCAGCAGCGAGACATCCGCACCCGATCCGGGGCGGTCTGGACCGCTCAGCATCTGCGCTCGCTGGCGATCAAGCCGGTGTATGCGGGTCTGCGCTCGCACCTCCCCGGCTGGCGCGGTGGGGATCGGATGGTGGACCTGGACAGCTTGTATGAGGGGCAGTGGCCGGGGTTGGTCAGCCGGGCGGACTGGTTTGCGGTGCAGCGGCTGCTGCGGGCACCGGAGCGTAAGACCACCCGGCCCGGTCGGGCCAAGCACCTGCTGTCGCTCATCGGGCGTTGCGGGGTGTGTGCGGCAACGCTCAACGTCGGCTACCGCGATGGTGCCAACCCGATATACGTGTGCCGCACGAAGGGCTGTGTGCGGATCACCCAAGCCGACCTTGACACCCTCGCTGAGCAGGTCATGCTCGACTACCTGGCGCAACCCGATGTGATCGACACTCTGCGCGCGGGCGAACACGACGGCAACCGCGAGCTGACCGCCGTCCAAGACCAGCTCGGTGCCGTGCGGGCCCGGCACGAGCAACTCGCCGATGCGGTCGCGGCGGGAACGGTCAGCGTCACGACGCTGGTCCGGGCCGAACCGACCCTCCTTGCCGAGATCACCACCCTGGAAACCCGCGAGCGCGAGCTGAGCACCCCCAGCGCCCTGCGCGGCCTGATCGAACCCGGCGCCGGCGTCGCCCAGCGCTGGACCACCACACCGATGAGTACCCGCCGCGAGATCGCCCGCCTCCTGCTCACCCCCGAGTTGATCGGCCAGCTACGCCTGAACCCTTCCCCCCGGCGCGGACGACACCGCACACCAGCCCACGAACGCACCCAGTGGTGGCGCGGAGATCATGGCGGTCCGTAGCAGGCTCCGCATGGCGTTTAACGCTGCTTTTCCTGGTGCAAACGAGCGTGCAGGTTTTCACAGCAGCCCGGCCTCGTATAGCTTCACCAGGAAGGCAAGCAGTCCGCCGGTTCCCGTGAACGCGCCAAGCGTGAGCTTGAGCACCTTGTAGGCATCCTGCCGTTGACTGGGACTCTGAACAAAAATGGCGACGAAGGCGGCTGACGCGATGATGGTTAGGGCCAGTACGGCGTAGCACCCGATGATCCATGTGAGCAACGGGGATACGTTGGACATGATCACCGACCTCCCACCCGGATTGGATGACCGGGTGAAGCTGCATGGCCGGGCGAGTTCACCGACGATCGCCGCGAGACTGTCGGAGCCGGGGTGTCTAGTCTGGGCATTGGTCGTGCGGGTCTTCCTCTTGACTGGAGGTGGGGCGTCGTAGCGGCTACCGAGAGGCCCTCCGTTGGCGCGGGGGGTCTCTCTTTTTCGTCTGGTCTAGCTCATGCAAGAGCGCTGGTGGTGATGACGCTGCCAATCGGTTGGAACGATTTACACAGGGTCAATGTTGCGCACTTGTCCTTGCCGATCCTTGCCGATCCTTGCGGTGCGGGTCCTATCAGCCACTCGATCGGTTAGATCGGGTTAGATTGCCCACACCTGAGGCTTGCCGGCGCTTGCGCGGACTTGCCGGCGCTTGCGAGTAGCCAAACCATCACTTTTGGTAACACGTCGAAGCTGACTCCGATCCATGTTTGCCTGCGGCAGAGTGGTCCGCGCCGGGCTTGATGGCCGCCATGTCGCACAGCCTGGACGTGGCGCCGGGCATGACCGTGTTGGAGGCCGCGCTACTCGCTGTCGACGACGGCGCATCTGGGCGATAAGGCCGTGACCAGAGTCGAACTGGACCCCGCCCTGGCCCAGCGGGCCCGCGTCGCTCTGACCGCCGCCGGGTACCGGCCCACCCTCGTCACCGGCGACGGTGGGCCAGATATCCACCGAACGCGCGGCATTACCGAGTGATCGCCACCGTGGCGTTGCGTCGGGTGCCGGTCGCGTACCTGGTGCAGACCTACCCCGGGGCGCTGATCCTCATTCCGCTGAGCTTCGCTGAGTAGTCGAAGTAAATAGCAATGATTTCAAAATATCCGAACGGGACCACGAGCAGATTGCTTGATTTGCAACGAGCCGTCGTGTCGAGCCGACAGAGGAGAACTACACGTCTACTAGACAAGGCGCTCAGAGATATTGATTCCATCCCCCCTTCTAGCGAGGCTGCGCCTCTGACCGCCAAGTCAGTGGGCACTCCAAACGGTCCCTGCGGCTTCCTTGAGCGCGAGCCCCGCAGGGACTCCCCTAATTGTGTTCAGTTGGCCTTGTCGACACTTATCCAGGCGGCGAACGCGGTCCACGCAGGCGGATTGAGTCTTAGGACTGGGCCGGATTGGTCTTTGCTGTCTCGGATGGCCCGGCTACCGTCGGCTAGCGCGGCGACCTCAACGCAGGCGTTGCCGGCACCACTTCGGCTTGACTTCCGCCACTGCACATGATCTAGGTCATGCATTGGATCCTCACTCTCATCTTTTTACTTGAGACAGCTCTGATAGCCAGCGCAGACTTTCGTCGGGGGCAAGGGCCTGGCTGCGGAGCAGTTCCCAGAGGCCCACCAATTGGCTGACTGCGTCGCGGTCGTCCACGACATGCCCTCCGATGGCGTGTTCCTGGTAGCCAAAGGGTGGGGCCACGCCGGGATCGAAGGTCAGCACCGCGAAGGAGCCCGCCATGCTGGAGTGCAGCCCGGCCGCGTACGGCAGCACATGCAGTGTGACGTTAGGCCGTCGCGCCGCGTCGATGACATGGGTCAACTGTTCGGGACCGATCTCCGCGTCGCCGAGGGCGCGATGAAACGCTGCTTCGGAGACCACGGTGGACAGCTCCAGTGGTGTTTCGTCGGTCAGTCGGGACTGTCGGCGCATCCGGGCCGCCACCAGTCGGTCGAGGTCGGCGGGTTTGATCAGATTCCCGGCCACCAGATGGACCCGCCGTGCGTACTGTTCGGTTTGCAGCAGACCGGGGATCAGTTCGCCCTCGAAGCTGCGCATGGTGACGGCGTCGGTTTCCAGTTCGACGTAGCGCTTGAGCCAGGATGGCAGCCGGTAGGTGGACGACCACCCCCGCTTGCTGGCCTCTT
>JBOHFC010000191.1:0-1721 GCA_050701375.1 Pseudonocardiaceae bacterium | reverse complement strand
CCGCGGACCCGTCCGAGACCGCCGCGTTGCCCGCCGGATCCTGGTTGGTGGTACTGGACACCACTGTCACTCCGGAGCTGGCCGCCGAGGGCATTGCCAAGGACCTGGTGCGCGTGGTGCAGCAGGCTCGCCGGCAGGCCGGCCTGGACGTTGCCGACCGGATCGCGCTCACCGTCGACGCGCCGGCGGAGGCGCTCGCGGCGGCCAGGGAGCATGAACAGCTCATCGTCGGCGAGGTTCTCGCGCGCCGGGTCGACTACGCGCCGGTGCCGGACGGCTTCGCCGGCGTCGTCGGCGACGGCCTCGAGGTGCGGGTTGCCGTCACGCGGATCGTGAGTGCCTGACGATGCTCCAGCACCCGAACCCACTCCCGTGCAGCGCAGCCGCAAGATGGCGCGAGCTGCTGCAGGCCAGAGCCATCCCGGTCGAGATCCGGGCCGCCGCGCCGAAGGACCCGAGCCGGCACGACCCGGCTCGCTTCATACCGCCGGCAAATCCGGAGGACACCCCATCACACCGAGCCGCGCTGCGGTTGCTGGGAACCGACGGGGGAACTGTGCTCGACGTCGGGTGTGGTGCAGGTGCCGCCGGGCTCGCCCTGGTACCCAAGGTGTCACACCTGACCGGGGTGGATCACGCTGAGGACATGCTGCGCGCATTCGAGCAGGCCTGCGAGCAGCGGGGGCTGGCGCACCGCAGCGTTCATGGCCCGTGGCCACAGACGGCGGCGCAGGCGGGCGTCGCCGACGTCGTGGTCAGCCATCATGTCGGCTACAACACTCTTGACCTGGGACCCTTCGTCACGGCACTGGGTGCCGCCGCCCGCCGCGGGGTCGTCGTCGAGTTGCACGCCGTGCACCCCGGCGCCTGGCTGGACCCGTTGTGGGCGCAATTCCACGGGTTGCACAGGCCACCACCGGCGACCGCGAACGACGTACTGGCGGTGTTCGCCGACCTGGGGATACGACCGGAGGTCCAGCGCTGGTCACGACCGGCCCAGCCGCGCAATCCGGAGTCAGAGCTTGATTTTTCGCTGCGCAGGCTGTGCCTGCCGGTCGAGCGCGGGGCCGACGTCGCCGAGGCTGTGGCGAGGCTGGGTCCGCGGCACCGAGACCTGGTCACGATCTCGTGGTCGGATTGACCAGCCGGCGCGACCGGCGCGTCGGCCCGGTGATTGGTCACAATGGTGACATGAACCCATCTCGGCATGTCGAGGTTGCGGGACGCCGGCGGACCGGCTTGCTGGCGGCTGCTGCCATCGTCACGCTGGTGCTGGACGTGCTGAGCAAGGTCGTCGCGGTGGCGACCCTGGAGGGCAAGCCACCGATGAAGCTGTTGGGTGGTGCGCTGTACCTCGTGGTCTTCCGCAACTCGGGTGCAGCGTTCTCGATGGCGACCGGGTTGACCTGGCTGCTGTCGCTTATCGCGCTGGGAGTCGTGGTGGCGATCGTCCGGCTGGCGCCCAGGCTGCGCAGTTCCGGGTGGGCCTTCGGGCTGGGGCTGGTGTTGGGGGGTGCGCTGGGCAATCTGGTGGACCGGCTGCTGCGTGCCCCCGGCCCGCTGCAGGGGCACGTGGTGGACTTCCTGTCGCTGCTGGCACCGGATGGCAGCGTGTGGCCGGTATTCAACCTGGCAGACTCCGCCATCGTGTGCGGTGGCGCAGTGCTGATCCTGCTCGCCGCCACCGGCCGGGACTTCGACGTCACCCGCGGCCCTCGGAG
>JBOHFC010000190.1:0-2065 GCA_050701375.1 Pseudonocardiaceae bacterium | reverse complement strand
GTGCAGCCCTTGGTGAGCCGGCCGGAGCGCTCGGCGTCCTCGACCATCGCCAACGCAGGGCGGTCCTTCACCGAGCCGGTTGGATTGCGGTCCTCAAGCTTGGCCCACAACCGCACGTCGGATGAGGGTGACAGGTGCGGCAGGCCCACGAGCGGCGTGTCACCCACCGCGTCGAGTAGTGAGTCATATCGGGCCATGGGCGCTCCCTCCGGTCACGCTCGTGCGTGGCGACGAGTGCTATAACGATGAGTGCTACAACACTGTTCGCCACTCACCAGCCGGCGCAGCCGCCAGCCACGGCTGGCAGGATCGTCACGTTGTCCCCATCGTGCACCACGGCCTCGAGGCCCCCGGCGAACCGGACGTCCTCGTCATTGACGTAGACGTTGATGAAACGGTGCAGGGATCCGTCTTTCACCAGCCGACCCTTGATCCCCGAGTGCCGGCTAACCAGCTCCTCGATCACCTCAGCAACGGTGGAGCCGGACGCGTCGACTGACTTCTCACCCCCGGTGTGAGTGCGCAGGATGGTAGGAACGGAAACGGTGACGGCCATGGTCGGATTCTCCTCTGGGTGCGGTCTGCTCACCAGTACCAGTACGCACAACCGGCCCCGGGCATTCCGAGGGAGCTGCGCGGATCAGGGCGCGTCGGGAACGTCGTCGGCACCGGTGTGGGAGAACATGTACGACTCGACGACCTCCACCGGCTCCTCGGTGACCGCCCCGTCGATGATGCGATAGGACCGCAGCTCGTGAGTGTCGGGGTCACGGGTAGAGACCAGCACATAATGAGCGTCGGGCTGCGACGCGTAGGAGATGTCGGTACGCGACGGGTAGGCCTCGGTGGCGGTATGCGAGTGGTAGATCACCACTGGCTCCTCGTCCGCGGCATCCATCGCGCGCCATACCCGCAGCTGCTCGGCCGCGTCGAACCGGTAGAAGGTCGGCGAACGCTCGGCGTTGATCATCTCGATGAGCCGTTCCGGACGGGCAGAACTCACCGGCCCGGCCACTACACCGCACGCCTCGTCCGGGTGGTCCCGCCGGGCGTGCCCGACCATCGCGTCGACGAGGTCGCGCCGGATCATCAGCACACCCCCCATCCTACGTGCCAGCCAGCGCTTGGATGAGGGATTCCTGCACCCAGGTCAGCCAGTGGTACACCACCAGGTGCGGCGCGCGGGGATCATCGGCGGGAAGCTCGTCGGGCATGTCCTCGGTGACCTCGAGCACGGTGCCCAGGGCCAGGCGGACGTCGTTGAGCGCGGACAGCCACGCCTGTGCCTGTTCGTCGGTCAGGCGAAGCCGGCCGCCCCGCGCGGGGCAGGTGTCCAGAACGACGCCGGCCGCGCCATCCTTGACGGCCAGCAACTCGGGCTCGTGCAGCGCGCGCAGGCCGCCGGACAGCGTGGCGTCCTCGCGATGGAAATCGGGGAGCAGCCGGGCCAGCACCCGGTCGTCGGGCGGGGTGGTCGGGCCGGCGGTGATGCCGGTGAGTTCGGCGAGCTCGTCATGCGGGATCGCTGCGACCCGCGCGCCGAGCATGTCGCGGACCTGGCCGACCATTCCCCGTAGTAGCCCGGCCTCCCGCTCGGACAGCTGCGCCACCAGCAGCCCGCCGCGACGCCGCCAGCCGTTCATACGTCCCGCTGCATGGTCGCCCAGAGCCCGGCGCCGTGTAGCTTCGCGACGTCGATCTCCACTTTGTCCCGAGAGCCCTGGGTAACCACCGCCCGGCCCTTGTGGTGGACGTCGAGCATCAGCTTGGTGGCTTCGTCGCGGCTGTATCCGAAGAGCTTCTGAAACACGTAGGTGACGTAGGACATGAGGTTCACCGGGTCGTTCCAGACGATCGACAGCCAAGGCCGGTCCGCTGACTCGACCTCGTTCACCGCTGGGTCGACCTGGGTCTCTTCCAGTTCGACGGGTGTGGTCATGGCACCAATCTTCCCACCAGGGCCGGCCATAAGCTCTCCAGATGCCCCTGTGTACCCCGAACAGCACCGCACTGCTCACCGACCAGTACGAGTTGACGATGCTGGCCAGTGCGCTAGCCGACGGTT
>JBOHFC010000189.1:0-9498 GCA_050701375.1 Pseudonocardiaceae bacterium | reverse complement strand
CGTAGGCGGGGCGGACTTTGGCTCGGTCGGTCGCGCTGATCGAGTTGTCGGTGTAGGTCTGCGCCACGGTCCACCCACGCTGCCGGGCAATACGCTCGCAGTCCTGCCGCTGCCGCTCCACAGCCAGCCCTTCACCTGTCGGGTCCAGGGAGATGCGCAGGTAGACGGCGCAGCGAACGGTGGCAGTGGCGGAGGGTTCCATGAGGTGATTCTAGCACGTGACGTGGTCGATTTCCGGTTTAACGTGTAAGCCCACACGTTCGAGCAGCTAGACACACTGCGGTGCGCCACAGTCCGGCGTGTCGGCACAGAGTCACGCAGGTTTCCGTATTCAGAGCATTCCATGATCAGGGCGTGCGTGGATACACTCCGTACACGACGACAGGGAGGGCTGAGCGTGTCGGAGCTGCGTACCGAGGCTGGTCACCGGGCGGGTCGGCAGGAGACCGCAGCGACCGTCAACGCCTATCTGTGGCGAGAGCCGCGGCGGTCCTCGGCGTGGCCGATGATGCGTGCCTTGAAATTGCCCGGAATCTAAGGAGAAACCATGCACGAATATGGCGTTTCGCTATTTGGTGTCGCATACGTAATCATCGGCGTGGTGGTGGCGCTCACTAACGGATATGCGATTCATACTATTGGTGAACTCCTATCTTTTCTCCTGGCCATGTTCCTCTGGCCTCTCGTGCTGCTCGGCGTCAACCTCCACGTCGTCGTCTAGCCGGCGAGGCGTCGCCATCCCGCAGGTCGATGGGGTAACCGTGACGACGTTTCCGGTCGACGCCTCGGTCAGGACTGCTGCTGGTACCTCCGCCGGACACGGCCCCCGCGACGTAATTCCTGGAGCCGAGCTTGCTGGGCGGATAGCGCGTTCAGGCTCCCCTGCGTCGAGTACCAGCGTCATGCGGCCCGGGTCGCGCCGCCGGCGTCCGGGGCGTTGAGCGGCCCACCAAGCGATTCGCGCTTGAACGGCGGCTTTCGCGGATCTCAGCGCGCCGTTCGGCTCCTTCAGATAGGGCGACGGGCCCGACTCCCAGATACGTCCTGGTACGGGTCGGCCGGCCAGGGACGGCCGAGCGTTCGGGCCGATGAGGGTCGCGCCGGCCTCTGCGTCCACCGCCGGGCCGCTAGCCACGCCGCGAGTGCATGGCACTCCTTCGATGAATTCTGACCACATTAAGTAATCAAAAATCTGGTGAACAACACGCTAACGAGTGAGATATGCACCGCCATTGGCCTATCGTCCGGCTAGATTCCGTGTCTGGTTTGAGGGTTGGCGCGGACTCATGTGTTCGGCGGACGCGGGGGAGTGACGGAGGGGATGGCTGCATGCTTGACCAGGACGTGGTCGATCACCAGCGTGGCACGTTTGACCAGAGACAGTTGATCGCCCAGCGCGCTTTCTTCGCTGCTCCGTTCCCCGAGGCGCCCGACGATCTTTACTCGTGCAGCGCCGAGGGAGTTGTCGAACGGGCCCGGGAGCGGGTGATTATCCAACCGCACGCCCGGCTGACCACCAACACCTTTTTCGGACGTTTCCCGGCCAGTTACTGGCAACGATGGACCGAGGCCACGCAGGTCGAGGTCAGCGGGATGGTCGAGGGTACGGGCCGGATTGCGGTCCGGGCCTCGGACAGTGTCGGCGACGTCCGCACTGTCGCCACCGTCATGGTCGAGGGTGCACAGCATGAGCAGGTGCGGCTGCAGGCGCGTATCGACAGGTTCGTCGACGGCGGAGCGATGTGGCTGGAAGCCTCCACCTGCGAGGCCGTGCTGGCGATCGACGCTGTCCGCTGGTCAGTGGCGAAGCCGGAGCGCGTCCGTCCGACCACCGTGGTGATCTGCACCTACAATCGCGCCGACGACTGCCTGCAGACCCTGAATATCCTGTCCCTCGACGACACCACATTGTCGATGGTGGACGCGGTCTACGTCGTCGACCAGGGCAACGACACCGTTGAGTCCCGAGCAGGATTCGCCGATGTACAGCGTGTGTTCGGCCCGAAGCTGCATTATCTCCAGCAGCCGAATCTGGGTGGCGCCGGTGGCTTCACTCGTGGCCTGTACGAGGTCATGGAACTCGACCCGACCAACCATGCACACATTCTGTTCATGGACGACGACATCATGCTGGAACCCGATACCGTGGTCCGGCTCTCGACCTTCGCCAACTGCACGACCGTACCTGCCATTGTCGGTGGCCAGATGCTCTACCTGCTGCATCCAGACCAGTTGCACGTTGGAGCGGAGACCGCGGACCTGACGATCCTGCGACCGGGAGTGCCCGCCAGCGACGCACTCGTCCAAGCAGACTTGACCAAGTGGCGCCAGGACATTCGAGTGGACGCTGATTACAACGCCTGGTGGGCTTGCCTCATTCCCTCCGAAGTCGTAGCCATAATCGGCTACCCTCTGCCGCTGTTCTTCCAATGGGATGATATCGAGTACGGATTGCGGGCACGCGCCCACGGCTATCCTACGGTGACATTGCCCGGTGCCGGCGTTTGGCATGCGGATTTTCATTGGAAGGACTGGGATGATTGGCCTCGCTACTTCAGCCTGCGGAACTCGCTGATTGTCAAGGCGCTGCACGGTCGGCCTAACCGGACCGACACGGCGTTATTCTTGCTGAAGGAACTACTGCGCTACATCGTGTCGATGCGGTACGGTCTGGCAGCGACTCTGATCATGGCGGTGGAGGACTTCCTGGCCGGACCGGAGATATTGCGCGACGGTGGTGTCGAAGCGGCCGCCGCTGTTCGCAAGCTCCGCGCGGAATACCCCGAGACGGACCGCCACCCGGCTCATGGAGTCCCCGGCATCCGGTCCACGACTATGCCGATCACCGCCGCCAGACCCACACCTTCGCAGCCGCGTCTGGTACTGGTCAAACGGCTGTTGTGGCAGATTCTCCGAAAACCCCGAGCCACCGCTGCAGTCAGCGCTCGCGATGCCTACTGGTGGCATGTCTCCCTGTTCGAGACAGTGGTGGTCACGGAACTTTCGCAGGAGGGGGTGCGGGTCCGCCGCCTAGACCGCAACACGATGCTGAAGCTCGGCGCCCAGGGTGCAAGCGTGCTCTTACGGCTGGTGCGTGAGGATCCATTGCTCCGGCGGCGGTACCGGGCTGCCATGGTCGAGTTAACCAGCAAGCAGAACTGGCAGCGGCTCTTCGATACTCGCTGAGGCGGATGTTCGAAAAGTGTGCAGGAGGCTGATGATCGCGACACCGGCTGCGCTCGGCGTGATCGCCCGACGGCTGCGTCAACCACCGGAATGGTTGGTCGCCCTCGCTGTCGGTGCCATGACCCTGGTGATCTGTGTGATCCCGCAGTGGCGTGGCACTTTCTTCTACTATGTCGGAGACCAGTACGAATGGTGCATGCCGCTGTGGCACCGCTTCGGTGAGCAGTTGCGCGGCGGCCGCTGGCCGCTGACGATGGATCCCGACGGGTGGATGGGCGGTAACTACGCCGCCGAGGCGCAGACCGGGATCTGGAACCCTGTCAACATAGTAAATTTCGTCGTTGTGTCGTTATTCAACAATCTGTCCCATGCGGCGTTCGTCGTCGCGGTCGAGTTCCTTGGCCTCCTTGCGGGCGGCGTTTACCTGCTCGCCCGTGAATACGACGCATCCAGGGCGCCGGCAAATAATAGTTGCGACGGCTCTTCCTGTTTCGGGATTCACGCTCTGGTACGAGGCTTCCGGGTGGCTGTGCGGGCTCATGGCCGTAACCTGGGTTACGCATTTCTGGTGGGCGGCCCGCCGCCATTCCTGTGGTCGGATGAACCCGTTCGTACCGTTCGTCTTCGGGTGCCTCGCGATGACGACGGGATTTCCTTACCCACCGCTCGGCCTCATCATCGTCCTCGTCGCGATCGCAATTGAGCTGGTGTTGCAGCACGGTTTCTCCCGACTGATTCATTTGATGGTTATAGGCGGCTGCGTGGGAGTGGTGGCGCTACTCGTCTTCTTCCCGCTCGTCGGGGCACTTGGCGTCACATCGCGCCAGCAAATCGCTGAGATTTCGAACAACACTTTCCTGGTACCCCACCTCGGCGACCTTGCCGCAGGCAGCTCTCCCACTTATCTCCCTGCCATCTCCAGCTGGAACAACTCCCTCTTGGAGCGCATGCCTTCGACGTATTTCGCCTGGTTCGTAGTCCCCTTGCTGCCCTGGCTGCGGTGGAGATCGCTGCAAGGCCGGTGGCAACCGCTCATGAGCCTGTTCGTCGTGGCCGGAGTGTACCTCGTGGCGACTGTTGGTCCTTCGAATCTGTGGCTTTTCCGGTGGCCGTTGCGCCTGGTCGAATATTTTTACCTAGCTGCGGGTGTGTTCTTCGCAGTCGTGCTCTCGGCTGGTCTTGCGACTGACAAGGTACGTCGACGAGCCATCGCGACTGGTGCCATCGTCCTTACTGGCGCGTACCTTGCCTGGGCTCTCGAGTCGCAGGGCTACAACCTGATTCACCTGGTCGGCCTTGGGTTGGTTGCCATCCTCCTCACGGCAACCCTGGTCGCATACTTCCGCCGTGGATTGTCCGCGCTGGGCATCGTGATCATCGCCGGGACCGCGTGCGTTGTCGCACTGCAGACGACCGTTTTCCCGCATTTCAGTGGCGCGGACAAGCCAGTCTATCCGGGATATGACGTGACGCACTTCAAGGACACCACCAAGGACTACCGGGGCACGGTCCTGCAACTCGCGTCGCGGACCGGCGTCACGACCGAGCAGATGTTTTCCGGCGAGATCATGTTCGGCAACCTTCCTCTGGCGGCCGGGCTGAGGTCAGTCGGGAACTACACCGGATTACTGGGGTTTGCCGAGTTCGGCGAAGCGCTGTGCATGGACTACCGGGGCGCCACCTGCCCATCGGCGTTCAACCGACTCTGGCGGCCAGCGGGCCACGACACAGACGTCCCGCTCGTCGACGCGATACGAGTGTCGACCCTCGTCCTGCAACGCTCGCTGCTCCCAGGCATCGTGAATCGAACGCCGCCGCCAGGTTGGCACGTGGCTGGCAAGGACGACGTTCGAACGATCTGGTCGCGCGACCAGCCGCTGTCCGCTGACGGCCGGCTCTCCTGGTCGCCTGCCCGGGTTCTGGTGCTCGCTGACTCCTCCCAGCCGCAACGCGAGATCGTTCGCTATCGGTCATCCGGCGGCGTAGGGCGCGTCCTCTTTGCGCGCCTTGACTGGCCGGGCTACACCGCTACGGTCGATGGGCAGCCCGTGAAGGTCTCGAAAGGCCCCGCCGGCCTCGTCGCGGTCGACGTGCCTGCCGGCGAACACTCCCTCGTCCTTGCATTCGAGACGCCAGGGCTACAGCTCGGCTTTCTTGCGCTCGGGGTCGCCACGACGATCGTCGTCCTGCAGACCCTGGTCTGGATCGTGCTTCACCCGCGCCGCAGGCAACGGGCACGCGAGGACGGATGGACGGTCGCGGCCGAAGACTCGCGAGCCACTGCTGACCGCGCACTGAACACCGCCGCTGTTGAGGGTCAACGGTCGGAATCGCGACATGATCGATTTGAGGGCCGCCGCTAACATCCGCAAACCCTGGTCGGTGAGCGGTTGGCTGTCGTTAGAGACGCTGCGGCGTGGGGTTGGTGGTCCTTGAAGGGCTGCCGACGGTGAGGCGGGGCAGGAGCATCTGGACCAGGGGGCCGATCGCCAGGGCATAGAGCACGGTGGCGATACCGAGGGTGCCGCCGAGTGCCCAGCCGGAGGCGACGACCGCGACCTCGATGACCGTGCGTACCCGCCGCACCGAGCCGCCGGTGCGGCGGACCAGGCCGGTCATCAGGCCGTCGCGGGGGCCTGGGCCCAGGCGGGCGCCGATGTAGGCGGCGGTGGCCACCGCGTTGAGCGCGACGCCCGCAGCCGCCAGCAGCGCGCGTACCGGCAGGGAATCCGGCGCCGGTAGCACGGCCAGCGCGGCGTCCACCGAGATCCCGATCACGACGACGTTGCTGACCGTGCCGAAGCCGGGCTTCTCGCGCAGCGGGATCCATAACAGCAGCACGATCGCGCCGACGACGATGGTGACCGTGCCGATCGAGTGGTGTAGGTGCCGGGCCAGACCCTGGTGCAGCACGTCCCATGGCATGTTGCCGAGGCGGGAACGGATCAACAGCGCCATGGAGATGCCGTAGAGCACCAATCCCGCGGCGAGTTGGACTAGCCGTCGACCCAGTTGCGAAGGGCGGGCGAGGGAGGGCACCGGAGTCACTTGTCGCACGTACCCAGTATGGAGGATGATTGGACCGTGAACTACAGTCCAATTCTTCCTCAGTGGCATGGCTGATGGCACCGCGCCGAGACTGGCGGCGCTAGTAGGGGGGCTGGCCGGAGAACGTCCGCCGCGGTATGCGGCGCTGGCCGCACGTATCCGGTTACTCGTCGCGGATGGCCGGCTGGCCGTCGGCATCCGGCTGCCGGCCGAGCGGGAGCTCGCCACAGCGCTGCAGCTGAGCCGGGCCACCGTCACCGCCGCCTACCGGCGGCTGCGCGACGACGGCTGGGCTAGTGCCCGGCAAGGGGCAGGGACCTGGACATCCCTACCCCAGGGGCCGGCATACGGTGCCTGGGCGCCGGCGCAGCCCATCGCAGGGGTCATCGATCTCGCGCACGCGGCCCCGGCGGCCCCGCCTGAGATCGTCACCGCGTTCACCGCGGCACTCCGCGATCTCCCGCGGCTGTTACCCGGCCACGGCTATCACCCGGCGGGTCTGCCGGAGCTGCGGGCGCGGATCGCCGAGCGGTACACCGTGCGCGGCGTGGCGACCAGCCCCGAGCAGATACTCATTACGGCCGGGGCGCTCAACGGCATCACCGTCGCGCTGGAAGTGCTCATCGGTCCGGGCGACCGGGTTCTCATCGAGCACCCCAGTTACCCCAACGCGCTGGACGCCATCTGGTCCAGCCGGGCCCAACCGGTGCCAGTAGCCGTCAACGCCGCGGATCCCGGCGCCGTCGCGGCCGACATCACCCGGGTTGCTCGCCAGACCAGCCCCCGGCTGGCCTACCTCATGCCGGATTTCCAGAACCCCACCGGCCTGCTGCTCGACGCCGAGCAGCGGGGGCGCCTCGCGGCTGGCCTGCACGGGTCGGGCACCGTCGCGCTGGTCGATGAGACCCTCGCCGAACTCGGCCTGGACGGCGCGTCCGGCGCGCCCTACGCGGCGTTCGCCCGGGCTGATCGGGCGGTCACTGTCGGCACGTTGAGCAAGACTTTCTGGGGTGGACTGCGGGTCGGCTGGTTGCGCGCCGAAGCCACCCTCATCCAGCGGCTGACGGCCGCGGCGGTGCGTGCGCAGCTGTCCGGGCCGGTGCTCGAGCAGCTCGCCGCCTGCCACCTGCTCGACGCCGCCGACGCGACGTTGCCCGAACACCGCGACCAGCTGCGGACCCGGCGCGATGCGCTGGTCCGCGCGCTTGCCGCTGCGCTGCCCCGCTGGCAGGTGCCCGTGCCGCCGGGCGGGCTGGTGTTGTGGTGCGGCCTTCTAGCGCCGGTCTCCAACGCCCTAGTCGACGCTGCGCAGCGGCGCGGGCTGCGGTTGGCGGCCGGCCCTCGGTTCGGCACCGGTCACGCCTTCGCCGACCGGCTGCGGCTGCCCTACACCCAGCCGATCGATGTCCTACAGCGCGCGGTCGGGATCCTCTCGGAGGCGGCCGCCACCTTGCCTGCGACCGATCCGGGTTGCGCCCCGTCGCGCCTGGTGGTGTGACGCTGTCAGTCCATCGCGGCCGCCAGTACGCGGTCGATCTCCCTCGCGAGGTCGATGTCCTGATCGGTGATCCCGCCTTGGGAATGCGTGCTGCAGCGGAAGGTGACGGTGCGCCAGCGAATGTCGATGTCGGGATGGTGGTTACGGGCTTCGGCGATCTCCGCCACGGCACGGACCGCCTCGATAGCCGCGGGAAAGCTGGGCAGTTTCGCGGTGCGTACGATCGCGTCACCGTCGCGCTGCCAGTCGGTGAGTCCTGCCAGAGCACTCGCAACCTGCTCGTCATCCCAGAGTTCTGCCATGGCGGTCATCCTGGCAGAAGCCGATTAATCAGCCGCCGGGTTTCGATGCAACCATCCAGCCACCTCTGAGTCGCCCAGTTCAGCGATGCGTCGGTGATACCGGTGAAGGTCGTCGCTGTCCAGGCGCGCGCGCCACTGCCCGCTAGACCCGCGGTGGAAGAACTCCGTTTTATCGCGCCAGAGGTCGTCGCCCCGGTTGGGCACCAGGTGATCGGCCCGGCGCCGCATCTCGCCGAATCGGGCGGCCGGCACGAGCTGTGGCCACCGTGGCTCAGGCACGTCGATGCCCAGGCGCCCGGCCAAGTGGCGCATCTGCCCTTCGAGGTCAGCCTGGAGATCGTCGTAGTGCAGGAGCACGAGGTTGGGGGCGCCGGCCGTGGCCGGCCAGAAGGTACGGATGTGGTGAACCAATGCGGCCAGACTGGCCGGTGACTCGCTGACCGGCGCCGGGTCGTCGACCCACTGCCAGAACCGTTCGATCTCGGTCGGCGGCAGCTCCCGCGGTCCGTCGGGAAGTAGTTCGTCGAGGTCGGCGAGGCCGACCGCCTTGCGTCGGGCGGCGAAGAAGGCATCCATGTTGAGGTTGGCCCGGTGGTTGGACCAGGAGAAACCGGCATCGCGGGGATCGCGGCCGACGCAGACATAGGTCGCCCGCTCGTCGAGCGGCAGACCGTCGAGCGGCGTGTGAGTCTTGATGAACCGCCGATGCGGTTGCGCCTCGAGCGCAGCGAAGAGATCATCGCGGTCGGTCGTCAGCATGTCGAGCCATGGCGAGATCTCCGCAAGCGGCAGGTCGAAGTCCGGGGTCTGGAAGACCAGGAGGGCGCAGATCATCTGCGTCCAGGTCGTGCCGCACTTCGACGGGGTGCTGATGACGATGTCGCCGTCGCGGAACGGGAAGCCCTCCCACCGGGCACTGTCCGCCACGAACGACCGGTACCGGATCGTCGACTCGTGCATAACCACCGACGCTAGGCGGCGACGTCGAATGCCACCAGAGGCACGGGCGCACGGATGTGGTCAGGCCTCGCGGGTGATTGTTCTGGCCAGGGTGAGGGCAAGGCCGATGAGCAGGTAGCAGGCCGCGCGGAGGCTGCTGGAGGCCAGCCCGTCCAGCGGCAGTGGGTCGCGCAGCACGTCGGTGATCGCGAACCACCCGGTGGGCAGTAGCAGTGGCTGCAGCCAGTCCAGGGCGGGGATCGCGGAGAGCACCCCGAACACGATCAGACCGCCCAACACCGCCGCCAGCACCACCAGCGGGTGCTCGGTGGTCGAGGACACCGCCAGGGCCACCGCGCCGACCGCGGCGAGCTGGCCCACCGTCCAGGCCGCGGCCAGCGAGACCCGCAGCAGCGCCGACCCCGGCCCGACCTCGGTCCCGGACAGGGTGAGCAAGCCGTGGGCGGTCCCGGACGGGCCGACCAGGACCAGCCCGGTAACGATCCCGAGCAGGGCGACCGCGGC